>CAZFRW010000040.1:0-6068 GCA_964521515.1 uncultured Thermococci archaeon | reverse complement strand
TTTCTTATGTGTACCGGATCGTTCATTAATTCCTTAACTCTTTTTGCCATCTCTTCTTTTCTGCCCATGATAATCACCAAAATCCAGGTTACCTGGCCGATTTTGCTATCCTCTCTATTTCTTCCTTCTTGTTAACAGAAAAGCTTGCCATTTCTCCTTTTGAAGCAAGAATAATCTCTTCAGCTAAGGTTTCGTGGAACTTTTTCTTTGTTTTAAAAGTTTTAAGACTTGCACCAAGTGCTATATTCTTAAGTGCCATATCAAGTCTTCTCTGAGACCCTGTATCTACTGAAAGATGGTACTTAATTCCTCCGTAGGAAAGTGTTGTTACTTCCTCTCTGGGCCCAGCATATTCCAATGCTTTAACTAATACTTCCAAAGGATTCTGTTTTGTTTTTTTGTTAATATCTTCAAAAGCAAGTTTTAATGTTTTGTACGTAGCCTGTTTTTTACCTGTGTACCCACCGTGTCTTCTTAAGAATCTTCCACCTGTCTTTCTTCCTGCAGATCCCGACCTCATCATTTTATTTGAAAGTCTTTCAACGATATTAATCTTATTTTTCCAAAATCTTCTCTTTTGGTGTCTTCCTGCCGTGTGAGGAACAATAATAGGGGTAAGATTAACATAACTCTTAATACCTAAATCTTCAACAGCGATGTCTGTATCCCACTTGCCAAAGACTTTAAGATTATTTGGAACAAAAAATCTCTCTTTAACATCCATAGTATCTACCTTACCGGTTTCTCTTTCCTTCCTTTAACCATCTCATTTAAGGACACTCTGTTTACCTTAATTACTTTAAATCTGACCCCAGGAATATCTCCCATTGACCCACCCTGCCTGCCGCCAATTCCTTCGATTACGACCTCATCGTGTTCGTCAATGAAGTTTATAGCGCCATCTCCTGGGCAAAATGCAGTTATCTGTCTACCGTTTTTGATAAGCTGAACTCTAATGCATTTTCTAAGGGCTGAGTTAGGCTGTTTTGCCTCAATAGGTACCTTCTCAAGTACTATCCCCCTAGCCTGAGGACTACCTTCTAAAGGATCTGATTTTACCTTAAGATCAAGCTCTTGAACTTTGTAAGCTTTATCTTTCCATCTAAATCTTTTTCTTATTCCCTCGATCTTTCTCGCAGCGTTTCTGCCATGTGGTTTACTCATATTTACAACCTCTACATGATCATTATATCGTCAAGATTATGATGTCTCTTTAATAGGTTTTTGATTCGATCTATATTTTTTCCTTCTTTTCCTATTACAAGACCTTTATCTTTTTTATTAATATCAAGAACGGCTATCTTCTTGCCATCTTTTCTATCAGAAATATGTATACTTTTAACTTTAACAGGCCAGATAATATTCTTAATAAACTTAACAGGATCATCTGAATACTCAATTATATCTATTGGCTTATTCAGAGTTTCTTTTACTCTCTGTGCGTTCGCACCATTTTTCCCAATGGCAAGTCCCATGTCGCCTTCTTTAACAACATAGACAATTTTATTTTTATTATCCTCAAAAATACAATCCTTAACAGTTGCACCAGTCATACTTTCAAAAAGACCAATATACTTTATCTCGTCAGTTGAAATTTTAATTCCCATAAACCTTACCTCCAGAAAGTATATTGGACTCTCCTGGAGACATGACTGCTATTACTGAAACAAGGAATGGTTTACCACAAACTGTACCAAGCTCCAGTGATGTACCACCAAACTCTAAAATGGGTATGCTTGATATCTTTGAGTAGTATAAAATATCCTCTTTTATACTTTTAGGACAATTTTGTGTATAGATAATCAGCTTAGCATTACCCGTCTTAAGAGAATTAATGGATTTGTTAGCTCCAAGTATTACCTTTCCGGTGTCTACTGTTCTTTTTATTTCCCTATTTACGTCCATTGAATAACCTCCTACTTTTTCATTATAAGTTTAACATTTCCTGTACCCATAGGTATCGGTTGCCCTATTATAACATTCTCCGTTACCCCTGATAAGGTGTCAATTTCCCCAAATTTTGCAGCCTTCATAAGATGGTTGGTAGTAACTTCAAAAGAAGCCCTAGCAAGTATACTGGCCTTCTCCCCACTAATTCCATGCCTACCTATCTGCTTTATCTCTCCCTCCATAGTCATTAAATCAGAAAGTAACATTATATGTCTAATATCTACTTCTAGACCCTGCTCTTCAAGAACCTTTCTGATTTCATCAACAATTGCCCTTCTAGCCGCTTCAATTCCAAGCACTCTCTGTATCTCGTTTATGTCATTTGATACTGATCTGGATATGTCAACTCCTGGGATTTTGAATGCTTCTCCAAGATTTGAACCCTCTGTGTATATCACGTATTCTTCTGCTTCCTTTTTGATTAGGGCCCTTTTAACGTTCTTTATTCCTTTAAGCTGGTGGGCTTTCACTCTGTTGAAAAATTTTCTAAGTTCCATTAGAGAAACGTCACCGGCTTTCAAAGTTAAAAAGTTATCCTCATCTTCGATGGTTTCAACTTTTTTCAATTTATAAAGTTTTTCTTTAATATCTTCAATTGTAAGTCCTTGTTTTTCCATCTTGTAATTATCAAGTTCAACTACAATTGACATGTTGATAACATCAATCTTCATGCTTTTAGAAATACTTTCAATTGTGGTACCTTCAATTTCTTTAACTATGTCTTCTGCTTTTTCCCTACTTTCCCGAATTTCTTCATCAAGGTAAATCCTCATGACTGGTGTATTTGGATCTTTTCTTGCATCTACAATTTCAATGATTCTGGGAAGACCTAGTGTAACGTTAATATCCGCTACTCCTGCGTAGTGGAATGTGTTTAGAGTCATCTGTGTTCCGGGCTCCCCAAGACTTTGAGCCGAGATTGTTCCAACTGCTTCTCCTGGATCAACAAGAGATCTTTCATAATTTTTAATAGATTCTTCAATAATAGAAGTTACTTCATTTTCCGAAAAAATATATTTTTCATTAGCCAGGTAAAGTTTTTCTTTAAGCTGGCCAAGAATATATTCAGTTAGCTTGTCTTTATATATTTCAAGTTGATCATCAATGTAAGATAAATCTGCCATAACTCTAGCCTCACTCCTTCCTCAAAGAAATTGTTTTATGTACTATCCAATCTATATCAACGGCCTCACCATATGAACTCCTTGATGGATCAACTCCATCTTCACCGTATTCAAATTGGATGATATTATTACTGTTATCTCTAACGCTTCTATCTTTTTCAACCTTTAAGTCTTGTAAAGCATTAATTAATCTTCTCTGCATGTAACCAGACTGTGCTGTTCTAACTGCGGTGTCCACAAGCCCTTCTCTTCCTCCCATCGAATGGAAGAAAAACTCTGTTGGTGAAAGTCCTTTTCTGTAACTTGAACTAACAAAACCTCTTGCCTTGGC
Source organism: uncultured Thermococci archaeon (assembly GCA_964521515.1). Taxonomy (GTDB): domain Archaea; phylum Methanobacteriota_B; class Thermococci; order Methanofastidiosales; family Methanofastidiosaceae; genus Methanofastidiosum. The sequence goes on along the minus strand of CAZFRW010000040.1, from coordinate 2,663 downwards.
TGAACGGTCTCCTCGCTTGAAGTGCGGTAAACTTCTTTCTTGGTATCCTCTGTGAAGTCTTTTACCTCTTACAGTCATCTGCCCTAAGCATGCTGCCATCTGAGTCAAATCGAGCATGTTACCCTTTGCACCTGTCTTTGCCATTATTACTGCGTGCCTTTTCATTCCAAGGTACTGTTCTGCTGCAGCTCCTGCATTGTCTCTCGCCTTTGCAAGTTCAGCCATAATTCTGTTTTCGAGTGTATCCTCAATTGTCTGACCTGGTTGTTTTTCAAGTTCTCCTCTGTTGTAAGCATCGATATTTTCCATGACTTTATTGTGGGCATTTTCTAATATCTCATCGATTCTTTCAAGTCCTTCTTCAGGTATGTCGACGTCATCTATACCAGTTGTAAGGCCTACTTTCATTATAACTGAAATGATAAGCTTTGTAACAGAGTCCAAAAACTCTCTTCCTTCATCAGAGCCATAATCCTTTACTATCTTATCTAGTAATTTGCAATTTGATCTAGCCTTGAATGCTGCACCGTCGATGACACCTTTTAGAAGCTTTCCTTCTTTTATTACAACATAATTATCAAATTTACAGTTGGCAAATTCACATTTTTCGCATTTTCTGCATGTCTTTGATCTGAATTCAGCACTCAAATCCTTTGGGAGTAGAACTTCAAAAAGTTCTTTTCCGGTCCATTGTTTTGATCTATCGTTGAATGCTTCAACTGCCACTTTATTGTTTAGTATGCCTGATTCGTAAAAGCTCTCCTCTACCTCTTCAGCGGAAAACTCTGAGCCATCTTTTGTCATAAGATAGGCGCCAGAAATATAATCTTGCATTCCTCCAATAACAGGTTCTCCAAATCTTGGTGAGATGATGTTCTCCTGAACCTTCATTATTATCCCGGCTTCACTTCTTGCCTCTTCTGTTTGAGGGAGATGTAGATTCATTTCATCGCCATCAAAGTCTGCGTTATATGGTGGACATACACAGAGATTAAGTCTAAAAGTTTTATATGGCATGACCCTTACTTCATGTGCCATTATAGATAGTCTGTGAAGTGAAGGTTGTCTATTAAATAGTACTATATCACCGTTTCTTAACTGTCTCTCAACTGTAAATCCAACATCAAGCTCTTCAGCGACATCGTCTTTTGTAGTGTCAGTAATTTTCTTTCTTCTCCCGTCATTTCTTATTACGTAATTTGCACCAGGATGAGTATTTGGCCCATTTCTAACAATCGTCTTCATTTCTTCCAAGTTATGTATAGTTACCTTTTCAGGGACTGTTAGCTCAGATGCTACAAAGTCAGGAACTCCGACTTCATTTATGCTGATATATGGATCTGGTGAAATTACCGTTCTTGCAGAAAAGTCAACTCTCTTACCTGAAAGATTTGATCTGAACCTACCTTCCTTACCAGAGAGCCTCTGTGAAATAGTTTTTAGAATTCTGCCTGATCTGTGCCTTGCAGGAGGAACTCCTGAAGTACTATTATTAAAGTAAGTTGTTACGTGATATTGCAAAAGTTCCCATAAATCCTCTACTATAAGCTGAGGAGCTCCTGCATCTATATTCTCTCTCAATCTCTGATTGATTCGTATGATATCTACTAATTTGTGGGTTAAATCATCTTCACTTCTGACACTTGACTCAAGGGTAATAGAAGGCCTTACTGTAACAGGGGGGACAGGCAATACTGTTAATACCATCCATTCAGGTTTTGAAACGTCTTTATTGACACCGATTAGCTCATAATCTTCAAGAGGTATTTTTTCTAAACGTTCTCTGACATCTATTGGTGTTAGTTTGTTTCTTTCGTCACCCCATTCTTCGTAAAAGGTGTATGGTTTTTCAAACTTAATGGCCCTCTTATCGCTGCCACACCATGGACATACACTTTTTGCAGCTTTGTCCATTGCCTCTTTTACAATTATTTCCCTATTTTTCAATCTGTCACTTGCTTTCAAAAGCTGATCATGGAAGTGTTCTCTTTGTGATGTGTCAAGTTTTAGCTTTCCACAGTCTCTACATACAGACTTCAAAATCTTATGTACGTCTTTAGCATGCCCCACGTGGACTACAGGTCTTGCAAGTTCTATGTGCCCAAAGTGTCCAGGACAGTCCCCAAACTTCTGGCCACATGTCTTACATTTTAGCCCCGGATCAATTACGCCAAGCCTCTGATCCATTAAACCTTTTTCTATAGGGTATCCATCATCATCATATGTATCGGCAGTAATTACCCTTAATACTGACATCTTTCTGACATCTTCAGGAGACAATATCCCAAATTGAATTGTGTCTATTACTTTTGGTACTTTAAACATGATAATCACGCCCTATCCCTAAGTTTTAATTTTGGATCTAAACACATCGATTTTAACTCTTCTAGCAAAAGCTTGAAAGCGTAAGACATTTCGACTGGATAAATATCAGTTTCTTCTTCGCAAATTGGACAGTACTCTCTGTTTCTAAGTTTATCGTAAACTGCGAGTGAGCCACATTTTCCACATACAAGTATATCGGCTTTATCTGAAGCGTCAAGCAATCTTTCTTTTAGTAATAAGCTTGTTCCGTGCCCAACTAAACAATCCCTTTCCATCTCACCAAATCTAAGGCCTCCTTCTCTCGCCTTACCTTCAGTTGGCTGTCTTGTGAGCATCTG
>CAZFRW010000039.1:7041-8549 GCA_964521515.1 uncultured Thermococci archaeon | reverse complement strand
CTGTTTCATAAGTTTCAGCATAATTTTGAAATAATTCTTCGTACCATTTTGCCATAAATAAATCACCATAACTATATTTATATTATTATTGTAAATTCAAAATAAAATTATCCAATAATAATTTAAATATTGAATACAATATATTGATGATGACACATACGAATGAATTTCCATGCTGCCCAAAATTTAATCCGAAAAAGTGGGACAATAAGACTCATCAATGGAAAGATAAATTATTTATCCAAGATAATGTTAGACAAATTTTTCATAATCCATTAAACATTGGTAAAGTTATAACAAGAATGTGGAATAAAGCACAAGAGGCCGGAGCAGCCCCCGATATTAAAGATTTTATTTTAATGGCGTACGACCCTTCTCCTTGGGTATCCGAGCTCTACATGACAGTTACAAAAGAAGTTCCCAATGCAAAAAATGTTAAATTATCTGGAACTTTTGTTACAAAAGTTTTTGATGGGCCTTATAATGAAGTTCCTAAATGGTTTAAAGAAATGGAGAAATATTTATCAGACAAAGGAAGAATAGGTAAAAAATATTACTTTTATTTCACTACGTGTCCAAAATGTGCTGAGTACTATGGGCACAATTATGTAGTCGCATTTGCTGAAGTGTAATCAAGCTGCATTTAAAATAATAAAAAAAAAATAATTATTTGTCTAGTTTATTTTGCTTTTCTAAAGCACATAAACCAGTCAAGACAGTATTTACCTTCTTCTTTTTTCTCTATTCTTTCTTTTGCAGTTCCACAAGATCCTGGTGGTGGAATTATAACATCTTCTCCAGGCTGCCAATTGGCGGGGGTAGCAATTTGTTCTTTGTCAGATTTTTGCATTGCAATAAGTAATCTCTTGATTTCATCCATATTTCTTCCGTTCGATAAAGGATAGTAAAGAATTGCTCTAATTTTTGCTTTGGGATCCATTATGAATACTGCCCTTACCGCTTGTGTAGTAGATGCATTAGGCTGGACCATTCCATATTTTTTTGCAACATCCATACGTAAATCTTCGATAACAGGAAAAGTTACTTCTATATTTTTCATACCTTTGTATTCAATCTTTTCTTTGATTGTCCTTAACCAAGCTATGTGGGCATAAATACTGTCTATAGATAATCCTATTAATTCACAATTTAATTTCTTGAAATCTTTTTGCATCGACGCAAAAGTCATAAATTCAGTTGTGCATACTGGTGTAAAATCTGCAGGGTGGCTAAATAATATTACCCACTTGTCTTTATAATCTTCTGGGAAGTTTATCTCTCCCATAGTTGTCTTTGCCTTGAATCTAGGAGCATCGTCTCCTATCAAAGGCATATTTATTTGTTCTTTACCTTCTTCCATATATTTCACCAACTCAACATTTTTTATGTTGCTATAAATACTAGATAATGAATATATATAACTTTATACATTTTTAAATATAAGCATACTCCCAAATAATTTAAAGAATATTTGTTTTTATATAATAATTAATATTAATTAAATATTT
>CAZFRW010000039.1:0-6941 GCA_964521515.1 uncultured Thermococci archaeon | reverse complement strand
ATTAATGACTAAATAAATCGTTTTAAAGAAAGACTTTTTAATACATATAATTAGGTGAAATCATGTGTCTTGCAGTTCCAGGTAAAATCATAGAAATTAAAGATAGCATTGGAATAGTAAATTTCAATGGAGTTAAAAGAGAAGTAAGGTTAGATCTTGTTGATGCTAAAATCGGGGATTATGTGATTGTTCACACAGGATTTGCAATTGAAAAAATGGACGAGAAAGATGCGTTGGAATCATTGGAGATCTGGAAAGAACTCCTTAAAGCTCAGGAGGATTATTAGTGGATTTATATAAAGACCGCAATGCTTCAGACGCAATAATAAAAAGAATATCTGAAATCTCTAAAGGATTAGGCGAAGTTAAACTTTGCCATGTTTGCGGAACTCATGAGCATGTGATTACACATTATGGTATTAGGGCGATGTTGCCAAAAAATGTTCAAGTTGTTTCTGGGCCAGGGTGTCCCGTTTGTGTCACAACACAAGGAGAAATAGAAGCGGCAGTCAAAGTAGCCGAAAAAGGTGCTATAATAACTACATACGGGGATATGATAAGAGTACCTTCAAAACGTTCATTATCCGATGCAAAAGCTTCAGGGCTTGATGTTAGACTAGTATACAGCATAAATGATTCAATTAATCTTGCTATATCGAATCCTAATAAGAAGGTAGTCCATTTTGCCATTGGATTTGAAACCACTTGCCCAACAACTGCGGTAGCAGTTCTTAATTCGCCGGACAATTTTTTTGTTTTATCGGCACATCGGGTAATTCCCCCAGCAATGGATTTATTGTTAAGTAGCGATAAAATAAATCTTTCAGGATTTATAGACCCCGGGCATGTTTCTACAATAATTGGAACAAAGCCATATGAGCCGATATCCATAAAATTTAAAGTTCCTCAGGTAATCTGTGGCTTTGAGCCCAACGATATTCTTATGGGAATTTACCTTTTATTGAAACAAATTAAAGAAAAAAGAGCAGAAGTTGAAAATGAATATGTGCGTGGTGTGAGGGCAGAAGGCAATATTAAAGCCCAAAAATTGATGGAAAAGGTATTTGAACCATGCGATATCCGATGGAGAGGATTTCCAGTAATACCTAGGTCTGGGCTCTCTTTAAGAAAGGAGTTTTCTAATAAAGATGCATACAAGGAATTTAATATTGAAATAGAGGATATCCCCGAAGAAAAAGGATGCAGTTGTCCGGAAGTTTTAAGGGCAGAAAAAATTCCAAGAGAATGCCCTTTATTTGGAAATATATGCACACCACAAAGCCCCAAAGGCCCATGCATGGTTTCTAGGGAAGGAGCTTGTTACATATCATTTAAATATGAAAAATCTTTCAGGTGAGAATATGACAATAAAAGAAAATCCAACGTGTTCCTTTAATAAGGAGTGTAGATACCCAAATATTGACAAAGAAAGTTTTTGTGACGAAATGTCTTCAGTGATTGGAGATGTGAGGATAGGAAAAAAGGTATATGTGGCGCCTTTTGTATCCTTAAGGGCAGATGAAGGGACCCCCATAATTATTGGAGACGAGAGTAACTTACAAGATGGCGTTATAGTTCACGCTTTAGAACATACCTCTGTTGAAATTGGTAAAAAGACTTCAATAGCTCATGGAGCGGTAATTCACGGACCTACAAAAATAGGAGACAACTCTTTTGTAGGATTTAGGGCTGTAGTCCATAGCTCAGACATTGGAAAAAAATGCTTTATAGGTCACGGCGCAATAGTTGTAGGAGTAAAAATAGGTGATAAAAAATTAGTTCCGCACGGGGCTGTAATAACAGATCAAAAAAAAGCAAACGAATTATCAGATTCAAATGATGACTTATTCAAGTTCAACGAAGAGGTATTGTGTGTAAACTGTGAATTTGCAAGGGGGTACAGACGTTAATGAATATTTGCCAAATTCTAGGGGAAAAAGGCCTTGAAAAAGCTTTGGAATACTATTCTGAAGACGAATTAAAGAGTATAATAGAAAAACTTGAACTTGAAAAGCTATTGAAGATCCCCGGATTTGGTAAAAAGAAATTATTACAAATTCAAAAAGAAACTTTTGAAACTAAGACTGGTAAAAAATACGAAGAAGTTCTTTTTGGTGATGCTAGGGAAGTATATGAAGAAATCATATCTATTTTAGTTTCATATCCTAAAACAGAAAGGTCAAGAAATAGATTCTACCTTTACATGCCTCTAAGGGATAGGGATCTAATATTAAAGAGATTAAATTATTGTTACAAAGCAAAAAAATTCGTTGAAAGTCTGACTCAAGACGAAATTAATAATATTCTAGAATATTTAGATGGTATATCAGATCTAAAGATTCCCTCTCTCAAAAAATTCAGGGACAGAGTTTTGATAACAGATGACGAAAAAATATCTAGTCAAATAAAATCAGAATATCATGATTCTATATTCGTTTCATCCCCTCACGAGGCAAGAGGTATTAGAGACGATTACCCCTTGATATTCTATATTTACGGTAAAAATTCAGCCCTTTATGACACACTTTCTGAAATATCTGATTTTTCAATTAATATCGATGATTTCTCTATCCGGGATGTAGTTCCTGAGCTCTATATTGAACGCTTTATTGAGAATTCCCAAATAATTAAGTTGATACTTGATATGTACAAAGTTCTTTATGACATCAAAAATAGCAGGGGCATATCTACCGATGATGGGGCAAAACTTTATGATAATGTTCAAAAACTCCAAAAGATCTCCGATAGAGTGGATTCATTTTCTAAAGGAAATTTCCCCGATGAGAGGTTAAAAAAACTAAAGGAAGCTCTAAATCTAGAGGAAATGATTAAAGTAATTGAGAAGGATATCAATGAAAGATTTTCTAAAATAATAGAAAGCCAAGATATTGGTATAGCTGGTAAGGACATATTGTCCATGCTTTCAGACATAAAACATTCAGATCCTTTGAAAACTTTTCAGACTTATATCCCAAAACAACTTGAAGACGCATATAGAAAAATAGTAAAAGAATCCATAGATAACCTTAATCAAAAAACAGGTTTAGATGTTTCAGAACTATTCCCTGAAGAAGTTTCTTTTCCAATAGAAGCAAATAGAAATGAGTTATTCGAGATTAAAGAAAACATCAGAAAAGAGATATCTAAGAGAGAATTTGAAATAAAAAAAGAAATGATGGACATAGCAGAGTTATGGGATTTCTTAAATCAGAGAGTCGAAGAGTGCTATGATATTGATTTTTTCATGGCTATGGGGCGATTTGCATTTGAAAAGAATCTTTTAATGCCAAAGATATCTGAAAAAGGATTGAGCTTTAGAAACGGTAAAAATGTTTTAATCCCAAATCCAATTCCAATTAATTATAAAATTGGGACTACAGATGACACCATGTGCGGAAATGAAAATGTTATTATTTTAACAGGTGCCAACTCAGGTGGCAAAACTACTCTCTTGAAAATGGTACTTGCCCTTCAGATACTTTTTCAGATGGGATTCTTAGTTCCTGCTGAAGATTCATATACCTCCATCTTTGATGAGATTGGATTCTTATCAAAACACAGAGGAGAGTCAAGAGGGGCTTTTGAAACAAGTCTAAAAAGACTTGTACCTCTTGCAATTGAAGAAAAAAATAGATTACTTTTAGTAGATGAACTGGAGGCCATCACAGAGCCTGGTTCGGCAGCAAGGATAATAGGCACGTTCCTAAATTTTTTGAGAAATTCTAATACACTATGTGTAATAGTTACTCATCTTGGTGAAGATATACTATCCTCGATCAAATCAATAGAAGGAAAATTGCCGGAGGATATGAGAGTTGATGGCATAGAAGCAAAAGGATTGGATGAATCATTGGAGCTAATAGTCGATAGACAACCGGTCTTCTACAAAGCTGGAAAAAGTACCCCCGAATTAATTGTTGAAAGACTTTCAAAAACAACCAATGGGAAAGAAAAAGAAATATACCAAAAAATGGTTGAAGTGCTAAGGCAGAAACCATAAACCTTTTTAATTACATATTTAGTGTCTTTTTATGGGAGTATACCAGCCTCAAGACTATTTTATCTATATAGTAATTCTTCTAGTTTTATTGGCTCTTGCATTAAAATTTCTTTTTAATAAAATAAAAATTGATAAGACATTCATCCTTGCAATTTCTCCCTATATGATAATGGCCATAGCAATAAGAGTATTGACCGACGTTGGTTTTTACGAGAGGTCAAAACTTTGGAATATTACCCCTGGAGTTTATATAGTTGCATTTATTCTTGCGTTTTCTACTATCTTAATTGGATTTCAACTAGAAAAGAGAAATCTTATTTCGTATTGGAAAGTTCCATTTGTAGTTGGAACTATAGGAATGATCTATTTTCTAGCTAATTTAATTCCTTTTTTTACTTACCCTTTGAGGGCCCTAGTCCCTCTCTCAATGGCTGTTGGAATAACCTTGATAGTATACCTGGTATCTCCTCTATTTTACAAATCTATTCGGGAGTTTGAAAACACAGCAATACTATTTGGGCATTTGCTTGACGGGTGTGCCACATTCATAGCTATTGATTATTATGGATTTGGAGAAGAACACCTGCTACCTCTTTTTTTGATAAATCTCACCAGGACTGCTTTGATTATGATCCCTTTGAAACTAGTATTGATACTTATAGTAATTTATCTCCTTGATACTCTATATAAAGAAGAGAGAAAAAACTTCAAGGAAAAGGAAGTTATAATTTTTAATTATAAATTTAATATTACAACTTTGATGATGCATAATTTTTACCTGTCCATAAAAGTATTGATTTTCATACTTGGATTTGGTCCAGGATTTAGAAATACTTTATTACCCTCCCTTTTTTGATTCAAAAGACTTATTAATACTACAAAATACTTATTTGTATGGAAAATCCTATTCACATAATTAATCTCTCAAGAATGGTTGTAATGGGCTCAGACCTATGGAGCTCAGTTAAAACAACAGTTGAGAAATTAGGATATAAAAACCCCGTTGCCCTTGACGATTCAATAACACGAAAAATTGTTGGTAAAAAAGTATCTGACGATTTAAACTGTGATCACTACGAAGTTACAACTGCTACAATGGCCGAAGTACATTCAATTGCAGACATTTTGAAAAAAGAAAAATATGATATAGTTGTTTCAATAGGCGGAGGTTCCGTTATAGACGTTGGAAAACTGGCGTCTTTCAATATTTCTATTCCATTTATTAGTTATCCAACAGTTGCATCTCATGACGGGATAGCTTCTTCTAGGGCATCTATCCGGGATGGCGAAAAAAAATTGTCAATAGAAGCACAACCCCCTATTGCGATAATAGCAGATACTAAGATAGTGTCCCAAGCCCCGTATAGATTCTTAGCTTCTGGGTGTGCAGATTTGATATCTAATTATACAGCTGTTTTAGACTGGCAACTAGCACATAAATTAAAAGGCGAATATTACAGTGAACATGCCGCATCTTTGTCCTCTATGAGTGCCAAGGTAACAATTGATAATGCTGACGTAATAAAGGAAGGATTGGAAGAATCTGCCCGAAAAGTTTTGAAGGGACTTATATCTTCGGGAGTTGCTATGAGTATTGCTGGCTCCTCTAGGCCTGCTTCAGGTGCAGAACATGCATTTGCGCATGCACTTGATATGATTGCTGAAAAACCTGCAATGCATGGAGAACAGTGTGGTGTTGGAGCTATAATGACTATGTATCTGCACAGAGAAGACAAATATAAAACAATAAAAGAAGCTCTTGAAAAACTAAAGGCCCCAACAACTGTTGAAGAACTTGGTGTTACCGATAAAGAATTAATAAAAGCATTAACAATGGCACATAAAATTAGAGATAGGTACACAATACTTGGAGAGAGTGGACTCACCGAGAGAGCCGCAACCAAACTTGCCGAAGTTACGGGGGTAATAAATTGATTCTCACCCTCCTTCCTAAAAATCTTGCAAAACCAGGATTTTCTTTTGTGGCTGGGAAGGGGGACAACGAATGCAAAGAATGTAGATTTTATAAGACATGTGTTGAAAATTTGAAACCTGGGAGGATATATACCGTTTCCTCTGTAAGAAATATCGAGCATTCCTGTAAAATTCATGATTCCGGAGTTAAAATAGTAGAAGTAAAAGAATCTCAAATTGAAGCAGCAATTCCTAAGAAGTTTGCAATTGAAGGTGCAACTGGAGTATTCTCTTTCTCTTGTAATGAAAGATGCCAATATCATGATTTTTGTGTTCCAGAAGGAATAAAGATTGGCGATAAATTTCACATTATTAAACTTAAAGAGAAAATTGAATGTCCTTTAGGTAATACTATCGTAAGAATAATATTGAAAAGAAAAGATTAGTAAATAAATCTAGATGAATTTGACTTTTCTCCCCTAAATAGGATGTCTAAAATTATTAGGGGTATCATTATCACCAGAGAAAAAACAGACTTGGTCTTCTTTTTCATTTTAATCACAGTTAGTTATTATTGTAATACAATAGTATATAAATCTTTCTATCTATTGATTTATATTAATTTAATATATTTTTTTAATAATGGGTATTAATATTTATAGTCAATATGGTTGAACTTTAACTTACTTGATTAATAAGAATACTATAATTAAATCGATAGTTATTATCTAATATATTTAATAATATTATATAATTAATCAATCTTGAATTTAACTCCCCTTTATCATTAGTATAAGAATTAAAATTCAATGAACAGGGATATTTTTAGTATTGTTTTAAATTAAATCTATTTTTTTGAATACTGATAGTAGTAACATTTATATATATTAACGTTAGAGATAATGATGGTGAGCATCAATGGAAGAAAATGCCGAAGAGGCCATTATAGAGTATCTTAAAGGTGTAAAAATTGGCGCCACTCCTTCAGAGATTGCCGATAATCTTAATATGTCTAGGGCCACCGCTG
>CAZFRW010000038.1:4770-8860 GCA_964521515.1 uncultured Thermococci archaeon | reverse complement strand
GGCTCTTGGACAAGGGTATTTCCGGGATGGCTAAGTCTTATCGGAAAGTGTTTGAGTCACGCTCGAACTTACCCGGTCCATGACATTGAAAAGATGTCTCTATTGGACACCGAAAGGCAATGGCCGCTTCGAGAAGTCGAAGCATCCGGCTATGAAAGACCTACTCCTCCGGAGCGACAAACTGTGCATCTTTTTCTTTTTATAAATAAAATCTTCATTTATCTAATTTTTCTAAATCATTAAAACAATATTTTCTAAAACAATTACATTTAAGAAAAGAAATATTATCCTAAACATATGTTTCTAAATATTATACTACTATGGATTGCTGGAGCAATTATAGTTTTAATATCCTATTATTTTGATGCAGAAAAAACAAGGCAAGGAGTAAAAAAAGGGGCAAAAATCTTCAAGGGCTTGTTCTCGCCATTTGTTAACATTATGATACTGGCAAGCTTGATTTTAGTAGTAGTTCCGCCTGGGACTATAGAGCGTTATCTTGGTGGTGAATCAGGATTTTTTGGGTTAACTCTTTCAGCAATTTTAGGTTCTATTACGCTGATCCCTGCATTTATAGTTTACCCTCTAGCTTCAGAACTATTAGAGAGGGGGGCGTCTTACATGGTGATTGCAACCTTTATTACAACTCTTATCATGGTAGGCGTTGTCACATATCCCCTAGAGAGCAAATATTTTGGAAAAAAAGTTGCTCTTGTTAGAAATGTACTCAATTTCTTTGCGGCCATACTTATTGGATTACTAATAGGAGTGATAATGTGAATAATAAGTATCTGAAAGAATATGGATTCATTTTAGTTTTCATTATTTTTGGACTAGTGTCTTACTTCTATAACTTTACATTTGGAGTCAAAGCTTCAAAAACGTTCTTGGACATGTTCATAGAGATGATTTCTTTTATCCCTGTAGTATTAATCCTAGTAGGGCTATTAGATGCGTGGATACCTAAAAAGAAATTTGAAAAATACATGGGGCCAGATTCAGGCTTTAAGGGCACACTACTCTCAGTTATATTCTCAATGTTTCAGGCTGGTCCGCTTTATGGTGCATTTCCCATAGTATATATTCTCTATAAGAAAGGTGCTTCAATAAAAAACATATTCATATTTCTTGGATGCTTCTCATCTCTTAAGATACCAATGCTGACAATTGAGACCGGTTATCTCGGAATAGAGTTTACACTTGCCCGGACTGCCATTACAGTGCCGTTGTTCATAGTAATTGGTTATTTAATGGATTATTATCTAAAAGACAAAGATTTCAAAATTACTGATCCGACAGAAGCTTAATTAAAAACGTATGTTTTTAAATGGTAAGAAAAAAATAAGAATATGAAAAAAATCTTATCTTTTTTTATTTTTATTATTATTACCTTTTCAAGTCTTTTCCCAATATCATCGGCAGATTCTGTTTTATTTAATCTAGAAGAGAGAAATATAGTCAGGGACATTTCCTTTGATCCTAGTCTAAATAGTTTTTATCTTGCGGGAGATATCAAAGGTACTAATAATTCATTTGTAATTAAGTCCAAAGATAGTCAATTTTTAAGAGAGCAAACAATTGAAAACTTTAAAATCTACAAAATTCTAACTGACAATTTTTCCAATGTTTATATTTTAGGAACTTATAGGGATGGAAATAACTCTCTAATAAAACTTACGTCGGCCTTGAGTAAACGATGGGAAGTGAAAATAAAATTCTCCGATATGGACACTTTATCATCTTTTACTGTAAATGATAATCAGGAAGTTACTGTTTTGGGTTATTCAAGTTACAAGAGGGAATCTAATACTTTTATTATAAAGATTAATCGTAATGGAAAAGTAATTGCAGATAGAATATTGGATCTCGGTGCATTCGAAAGGCCTTACGAAATCTTAGAGGACAATTATGGAAACTTCTATGTTACAGGTGAATCAAAAAATAATAACTTTGACATGTTTGTGTGTAAACTTACAAATGATTTTGAAATTCTTTGGATTAACTATTTTGACAATGAGAATTGGGAAGATGGTGGCCTTGAACTTGAATTAATTGATGAAGAAGTAATTGCCACAGGTTATTCTGGAAAAGAAGGGTGGTACGTTTTTGACACTGTTTTCTTTAGGTATTCAGGAGAAGGAAATGTTAGCACATTTACTAGAAAGAGCTTTTCAGGCGGGAGTGACTGGATTAAGCAGTTCGAAAGAAATGGTGATTACTATTATGCTCTTTTATGGGACATCCTCACAGGAAAAGAATATTCGCTAAAGCTTGACTACTATTTTGATATATTATCAAAAAATGAAATCGAAAAAGAAGAAAATCCAATTAGAATACTAAATATAGGCGGTAAAACTTATCTTGTATTCTCAAAACAAAATACAATCTATATGAGGTATTTGCAATAAGTTACTAGATTTCTTCAATATCTTCTTCATTTGCGAGGTAGTACACAGTTCTCAAGGGGATCTTTAAACTTTTAGATATTTCTTTTACAGGAACACCTAACTCATACATCTTCTTTAATTTGTTCACAGTTTCACCATCATACTTGTCTGGCCTTCCAGCACCTTCGCCAAAAGGAACAAGAAGCACACCCACACGCTCCAATGCTTTCTTGACTCTAATTGAAGTCAAAGAGTAGAGGCTCTTTGGGCATAAGATATATTTTACATTTGGTGCATGCTCTAAAACTTCGACCATAATGTCAACTGATGGTCTCATGTTTATGTAGATTTTTTCATCGTTATTTGAAAGATCAGCCCTTAACTTTTTTATAAGATCTCTTTTATTTTTTGCAATTATCTTTTTCAATCTTGAGCCCCCTTAAGTTCCTGTAAAAATTTCTTTGTTATATCTTTTTTCTCCCCACTCTTAACTACTCTTTCTAGAAGGTGTTTACTCTCTTTAGGTATTACTCCATAGTTTTGAGCCCTTATCAACGCAGATTCAAATTCATTGTTATCTATCGAGAAAAATAATAAGGTTTTGTCATAATCTTCTGACACCAAATAATATGAAATTGCGGCCACAAAGCTGTTCTTCTCTTTTAGATTCATATCCCTAAGAGTGTTCATCATCTCTTCTTTTAATAAAACAGTCTTATAGAACCTGCCTAACAGCGCCTCATTTGGATCTGGATCAATTGTTGGAAAAGGGCCTCCATATATCTTTCTTTCCATGTATGTTTTTTTCAAATAAAATAGTGCTATATCCTCGCATATTGCATCGACGCCAAATGGTGCATAAGCTATCGATAGAACTTTTCTTATATTTTTATCATATATTGGAGGTCTACCCAAATCAATTGCCTCATCGTAAAAATCACGTTTATAGTGTGAATTATCTTTTTTGAATGGTGAATACTCTTTTGGCCCCATCATTCCATATTCATGGGGGATTCTCTTTTTAGGTGATGGTTTACTTTTTGATTTATCCCCTAGCATATCCATTATCTTTCTGTAATTATCTCTCTCCTCTTTATTTAGAGAAAAAAGAGTTTTCATATATTCTCCTGAGAAAGAAAGGTATTTCATGATGCCTAATCTATAGACTCCATCAGGACTAAAAATAAATTTTCCTTCCCCTCCATCTTCTATAAACTTTATAGCCTCATGTCCGGCGTATATTATACCGTTTTTTTCAAACCCCATGGCATCTATTAACTGACCTATGGCAACTCTATGTGCTGCAATTGCGTGTTGGATATTATCAAAGCAAATCTTCTTTTCCATCGCCCTTTTTCTGAAATAAGGATCCTGCGCATCCTTGATACCTTTAATAACAAAATAGGGATTTGGATACCCTAAGAACTCTATCTTTCGCCTAATCGAGATTAATTCTTCATAATCTCTTTTTAGTTTTAGATACGTATCAAGAAAGTAGTCACTATCCTTCAATTTATCGGGGTTTACACTATACTTTAACGTATCAAGATAACTAGAAATCCTTGATATCAGACTCATATGTTTCGCCGGGATTTAAAATAATTGCAATAATCTTATAAAGATATGCATGAAAAAATATTGCAAAAATAACAATAAAATAAAAATAAATAAAAATTAATATTGTTTGTATATTTTGTAGTCAA
>CAZFRW010000038.1:0-4670 GCA_964521515.1 uncultured Thermococci archaeon | reverse complement strand
TAAGATAATTGTGTTGTGTGCTTGTTAAAATATATACATCGAAATTATCTTTATCTAGAGTTTCGTAAGAGAATTTCACTTTGCTCCCTTTTGTCAAAGCCATCCAATAAGATCTATAGTAAGTACCATTCAAAGAATTTTTTTCATTTGAAAGAACTTCTCCTGCCCCTGAAGTTTCTTGTTGTGAAGATGTTTCAGTTTGTTGCTGATTTGTAGTTGATGTTTGTGTTGATTGTTGACTTGAACCTGGTGTTGAACACATTGGTGATAATGCTACTAAAACTATCAATCCAAAAATAATAAATATTTTTTTCATCGTAATTATGTGAAATCAATAGTTTAAATATTTTATTGTTAATTAATAACTATAGAGTTTCTGGAATGGCCTTGAGTTTATTGGACAGAGTTTAATAAAAGATTTTAGGTCATACTTCTCTTTAGAGTTCATGTCGGATGAATACTCCTCTAAAACTTTTGTCAAAAAATTTGTATCCCATTCATCGAGTGAAGAAATAGAAACTCCTTTTCCAATATTGTATTCATCTACATTTCCTCTAATGTAAATAGCCCCTCCATGCATTCCAACTCCAATGTAATTACTTTCAAAAGTATTATTATTTTTGCACAAAACAACTATGATGCCTGAAGCCATATACTCTCCCAAAAAATCCCCGGCATCTTCTCCTATTACTATGACTGGAATCTTCTCCCCAAATGCCTTCATGTGAATGCCACATCTGTAGCCGACTTTTCCCTTGACAAATATCTTTCCCCCCCTCATAGCATAGCCTAATATATCCCCGGCATCACCATGGACAACTATCTTACCATCGTTCATTGTGTTCCCAACACAATCTTGTATGTTTGAATTGACAAATATATTTGGGCCATCCATCATACCACCAAGATCGTTTCCAGGCACACCATTTATTATTGCCCTTATTCCATTCTTTACTCCTGCAAACAAATACCCCTGGCCATTAATATTGTTCATTACTATCTCTTTTTCACCATTTTCTATTGCCTTACGTACAGACTTGTTTATATCAGTGTAGTTGAGGCCCTTACAGTTCAATATCATTTAATCCCCTCAGTGTAGGCTTTTACTATGACTTCCCGCATATTTCTAGGAAGAACATAAAAGTTAATTTTATCATTTAATAATTCTTCTTTTATAGAAGAGACATCTAAATTAGTTCGGATAATATTGTTTAAGATACCTGCACGATCAATATCGCCAAGAAGTGCCGCACCAATTAATTTTGTACCCCTGACTACCAGTTTTCTATAAACTTTACGCTCAGAATCAAATGAGGATAGGATTTCGTCTTTTTCAGTTGGAGTTAACAATCCCATTGTTATCATTTGAACATCGAAGATTTGTAGAGAGTTCATAGGATAAACTGTATCAATTTTACTTTCGTCGCCAGACATGTTAATCCCTGCACAATACCCTCCTCCGTATGCATTTGGGAGAATAGGAATATTGCAATATCTATCTTCAAAGTGATTGTAAACTTCTGTTACATCTCCTGCAGCAAAAACATCATCTATGTTAGTCCTCATGTGATCATCAACTTTTATCCCTTGATTGATTGAAAGTTCTGTTTTTTCAAATGGAGATATTTCAGGTTTCACACCTTTACAGGAAACTATTGCATCACATGTTATAGTTTCCTTGTCAAGTTTAAGTTCGATTTTTGAACCTATTTTGTTAGCCCCAATTATTTTCCTTGAAAGCAATAGATTGACTCCTTTTTCTAAAATCTCATTATTGAGAATTTCAGAAATCTTTTCATCTCCGAGAGAGCTTAATACCCCTTTAGAACTTACTACGAGTGTCACATCTTTTTTCATTTTATGGAGATACTCGGATAACTTGACCCCGATTAGCCCTCCTCCAAGAACAACAATCTTGTTTTTATTGACAAGAGATTCTTTAAGTTTCAGAGCTTCCCCTATATTTGTGAAAGAATATATTTCCCCATCAAATCCTTTAAGTTTAGGTACATTTGCTTTGGCCCCAGTTGCAATAAGTAATTTGTCGTATTGTATGTTACCATCTTCTAATACCAATATTTTTTTATTGAAGTCAACAGATTTTATAGACTTACCTAGAATAGTTGATACTTTATTATTAGTGTAGAATTCTTCATTTCTATAATTTATTTTATGCAGATCCTCTTGATTTAGCATCTTGTACAATTGAGGTTTTGAATAAGATATGCAATTTTCCTTAGAAATTAGTATAATCTCGCTTTCCTTATCATTACTCCTTATGCCCTCAATTGCCCCAACTGCGGCCGCTCCATTGCCAATGATAGCATATTTCACCTAATCCACCTCGTATACCAGTGCTTTGTTTGGACAGTTAAGAACGCATATAGGTACTTCTTCATCATGGCAATGATCACATTTGAAAGCCTTTTTGTCCCCTCTCTTTATAGCACCAAATGGACATACCATAACGCACATCCAGCACCCAACACATCTTTCATTATCAATTATAACAGTTCCATCTTCAATTTTTATTGCGCCTGCCGAACATGCTTTAATACATAGGGGATCCTTGCAGTTCATACATACAATTGATGCGCAGATATGTTCCCTCTGTTCAAATGCCATCCTAGACGGTTCTTTTTCCTTTTCAAACTTATATGCTAGAAGAATATCTCCTGATTTAGAGTGCTTTACATTACAGTGGACTTCACATAATCTACACCCGATGCAGAAATCCTCATTACAAATTATTCTTCTTTTCATCCTCACACACCCGCATGTTCAATTCCCAATATCTTAGATTCCAATTCTGTAAGTCCGATTCCCCTCAATTTGAACCTGTTTCCCCTAAGGGCTTCTATTGCATTTATTCCCATGCTACCAAGAATTTCTTTTATTTCAAGGTTCCAACTATTGACAAGATTTGTCAATTTCTCCGATCCAACTGCTGGATTTAATCTTCTTGTTAAAACTGGATCTTGAGTTGTAAGACCCCAGTTACATTTGCCCCTATAGCATTTCTGACACAATGTGCACCCCATCGCAATTAATGCTGCTGTGGCAATGTATACTGCATCCGCCCCTAAAGCCATAGCTTTGACTGCGTCTGCACTTGATCTTATTCCGCCCGCAGCCACGATTGAAACTTCATTTCTGATGCTTTCGTCTCTTAATCTTTGATCTATAACGGCCAGCGCAATTTCAATTGGGATACCTGTGTTATCCCGAATAACAGAAGGTGCGGCACCTGTACCGCCTCTAAATCCATCAATAACAATAACATCTGCACCTGCTCGGACAATTCCTGAAGCTATGGCAGCAGAGTTATGCACCGCTGCAATTTTTACAAAAACAGGCTTTTCATAATTAGTTGCTTCTTTTATTAAAGAAATTAGTTGTTTTAGATCTTCAATTGAATATATGTCGTGGTGAGGCGCTGGAGATATTGCATCTGTACCAGGAGGAATCATTCTTGTTTGGGATATTTCTACTGTGACTTTTTCTCCAGGGAGATGCCCCCCGATCCCGGGTTTTGCCCCTTGTCCTATTTTAATTTCAATTGCTGCACAAGTATCTAAATAATCGGTATCAACACCAAACCTACCGGAGGCTATTTGACCAATAGTGTTTTTACCGTATTTGTAAAGTTTTTTGTGTAAGCCACCCTCTCCAGTATTATAAAATGTACCAAGATTAGAGGCTGCTGAAGCAAGAGATTCGCAGGCATTAAGGCTTATAGAACCGTAAGACATTGCGGAGAACATGATTGGAGTTTCAAGTTTTAGCTGTGGGGATAACTTAGTCTCAAGGGACACGTCTCCATTTTCTTCCTTAAGTATAATTTTATTGGGTTTCTTACCCAAATATGTCCTTAATTCCATTGGCTCCCTTAGAGGATCTATCGGAGGATTTGTAACCTGTGATGCATCAAGTAACATTCTATCCCAATAAGAAATGTAAGACTTATCGTTGCCGCTACCAGTTAGGATCATTCCCCCAGTTTCAGCCTGTTTTTTTATACTGTTGATAGTGTATGAACTCCAGTGAAAGTTTTCTTTGTAAAGAGCTGTATTCTTAGTGATAGTTAAAGCATCTGTTGGACACATCATTTCGCATCGGTGACACCCAACACACTTATCATTGTAAATACGAATCAGATCAAACTCATCAAAGTACTTGAAGACTTCTTCAGAACACTGCCTTACACAGACTTTGCATTTGATACATCGGTCTTCATTTTTATCAACGATAAATTCAGGAATAACATTAGACATATTTATCATCCAACAGAGCTATTGTAGGCTCCCCTCCTTTTGGCCGGTAAACTGAATCAAGATCAGGACAAATCTTTCTTACGGCACATTCCTCACTTGACATATAGACTGTATTTTCACTTTTTCCAACAAGGAAGGGCCTAAGTTTTAATCTATCTCCAAGGCCCATTATCCCATTTTCAAATCCTAAAATAACGGAAAATGGGCCTGTTAGAAGTGCCCCGGAGTAAGTTATTCTCAATGCTTTTAGTAACTCCCTATTCTTTTCTTCCATTCGATCTATATCTGTCCACATTGGGCTTGCAAGAATTTTCGAAGCTAGCGGGAGGGCTAGATTATTTTTTCTAACTAAAAAATCAAAAAGATAAGTTATTACTTCAGTATCTGTTACAAGAT
>CAZFRW010000037.1:0-9951 GCA_964521515.1 uncultured Thermococci archaeon | reverse complement strand
AAAATTTACTTAAATTAATTTTATTAAAAATGTTGATTTTAATATAATCCAAAAATCTTTCTTAAATTATCTAAAAAACTTGTATTTTGTTTCTCTTGATTATTTAATTCATAATTTATAATAATCGAATATAACTCATTTGGCGATCCAGAAGGTGATTTAATTATGGTGGCGCCAGTGTCTACCTCAAAATAATAGAATATATTACTCCTCCCTAAAGGATCTACTTCAGCAGAGTAGCTATAATTTCCTTCATTATCCATCTTTATAACAAAAAAGGAACTATTTGTATCATTATAGTAATTGTAATATAAATATGCATTTGAAGCATTAATATCTTTTAATTCCATCGTGACTTTTAGTAAATTAGATATATTTGCATCCTTGGGAGTTGTATTTATTATCAAATCACTTCCCATTCTAAGGATATCCGATTCACTAATACTTTTTGAAAATATTTTTGTAGCAATATTATTGTTTTCATCAGTCTCTTTAATTTTATTTTCTTCATCAATAACTACAATAATCTCTCCAGTCTTTAAAGTTGGAATAAAAGAGATATTCTCTTCAACTATTTCATCTGGCCCTAAAGAAAGATAAAACCTTTTTATAAGGAGGTCATTCGAACTATTTGTATCCCTCTCGTATAAAGTAACAGAAAAATTATCTGCAGTATTGCTACTTTTATTTTTTATTTTGGCTTTAATTAGGATAAATCCATTTTCTTGATCTTCAATAGTGATATAATAGGGGTATGTGAGTAAATCAGTGCCCTGATCTGTCTTTTTATTATTTTGATTATTGTCTTGAGTTTGTATTGAATTGTTTTCTCTTGGTACTATTTTTATGTTGAAATTTATGTAGTTGTTAGATTTTGAGATTTCATCTATATTATTATCTGGATCAATTCTGATATCTATAACATTATCGCCCAAATTCGTGAAGGTTAAATATAAATTCAAATCCATATAGGATGATGGCATAATCTGATTTATTGTTGAATTTACTTTAAGATCGCCATTTACATATACTTTCACGGGTACTCCAAAAGCTGTTGATTTTCCAATATTCCTTACCCTAAAAGATATCAATGAAGACGCATTTTCATAGACTGTTTGATTATAATTAATTTCATTTCTTGAGATATATAAATCAGATTTATTATTTTGAGAGTTTGTTGTCGATGTGTTTGTATTGCCTATATTTTCTTGTGAGGGGGATTGAGAATTAGAAGATTTTACCGATAGCGTATATTTACCTATATTATTATTCTCATTTTCTTCATCAATATCATTGTTATAATCAGCAACAAAGTATAGAGTGTATACTCCTTCTGTTGTCGGCGTCCAGCTAAAATTAGCTGTTATTTTTTGCCCCGCATAAAGATATGGAATATTTACTTTTCCTAACTGATTTCCTTTCTCAGGAGATCCTTCAAAAACAACAAATACAAAACTTCCAGAATTTTTATTTCCAGAATTAATCAGCGTTATTTTCATAAGTATTTGCTTTAAAGGTTCAGATTGCTCAGAAGAATCTATGCCTTGTATCATTAAATCAGGGAGTCCCTGGGTTTCTTGTGGCTCTACTGTAGTGGGGGGCGAGACAATATTCCCAGATTGTGTCCCAAAAAGTTGTGTTATCATTTTTCCGTAGGGCCCACCATCAACGATTCCAATACCTACTTCTTTGTAAGTTGGATTCAAAATGTTTACTCTGTGAGAACTACTCTCCATAAGTGAAGAATGGCCCAAGTCTATAGAGGAATTCCCACAAATATTTTCTGCCAATGCAATGAAGTTATATCCGGCATTTCTAGCTCTATCTCCAGGGGTTAGTCCATCTGGATTTACATGATTAAAGAAGTTCCTGTTAATCATATCCTGACTATGAAGTCTTGCAGCAGAAGAAAGAGAAGAATTCATAGTAAGGGGCTCAAGTCCTTGTCCTTGACGTTCTTTATTAATTAAAGTAAGCATGTAAAACTCTTTAGAATTTTCTGAAAATGCAAAGGGTATAGTTCCCACTAAAAGAATTATCAAGATTGGGAGTAACGTAAATTTCCTATATTTGCCCATATAACAATACTTTGAAATGTTCTTTTTAAGAATTTCTGAATAAAAAATAACTCTTATTTAAATTTATATTATAGTTTAAATGAAAATTAATAAAATAGAATAAAATAGATTTATCTTACAATTAATTGAGCCTTTTCTGGGTGGTATCTCCAATCGTTTGGAATTCTACCCTTCTTACTATAGTAACTTCCAAGTCTTCTAATCTTTGCCTCAATAAGATTAAGTCCTCTTGTTGAGTGAAGATCCTTTGGATTAAGCTCAAGATGCTTCCTTAAGTTGACGGCTCTGGATATAAGATTGAAAAGGTCTTCTGGGTATTCGCTTTGGAGATTATTCTCCTTTAATATTTCGTTAATACTCTTCCCAGCGATAAGTCTTACGTCAGGGATTCCATATTGGTCCCTTAATATAATACCTACCATACTAGGCCCGTGACCTTCTTTTGACATAGTTAATACTAAATCAACAACCTCTTCTGGCCTTTTTTCAACCCAATGTGGCATCGATGTTCTTGCCGGTTTTTTTGAACCGGATTTTCCTCTTTTTCTAGAATGCATTCTTGCCATTTACTCAACTCCACTTTCAAGGTATTTGGCCATTATTTCAAGGGCTTTACCCCTATGGGAGAAAGCGTTTTTCTCTTGGGTAGTCATCTCTCCAAATGTTCTTGAGTTTTCTTCAGGTATGAATATGGGGTCATATCCAAATCCCTCTTGACCTCTCATTCCATTTGAGATTGCGCCTCTTGAAATTCCTTCAAATAAATGGGGGCCATCTTTGTATAGGCCCACTATTGATTTGAAATAAGCACTTCTATTTTTTACACCCAATAGAAGTTTCAAGATACCCTCGTTTCCGATTGTATCTTGGGCATACCTTGAGTACGGTCCAGGAAAGCTGTTTAGTTCTTCTATGAACAGTCCCGAGTCTTCTAAAAAGAAGGGACTTTTAAGCCTTTCGCTGCAAAAATTAATCCCAAATAAGGCTATTTCTTTAAGATCAGAAGCTTGAATCTCCGGGTATTCCATCTTAATCTGGATTAGTTCAATATTAAGGTATCCTAGTTTATTTTTAGCTTCTTTGAATTTTCCTTTGTTTCCGGTGATAAAATATAGCTCGCCCATGTACTTAAAAACAATAACCCTTATAAAAAAATTTCTTAAAAAAACTTTAATGGAACAGCCTAAGAAGGACAACGATTCGCAGAAACTTAAGATGATGATCATTGGAATTGGAGACGACAGCTTTAAGATACTAGAAACTAAACCTCAAAATCTAGATTTAAGAACATTGGCAATTGGGTACGACAAAGAGCGATTAAAATTTTTAAAAACAGAGAAAAAATTCTTTGTAAACAGTACTTTAAAAAATAAAATTGATTTATCCGAAAGTATTCAAGACATACCAAAAGTAGCATCAAAAGTTGAAGAAGAATTCCGTGGATTTTTTAGTATAGCAAATATTGTATTTGTTTTAACTGATCTCTCTGATACAAATGCTAAGTTGACATCAATTCTTTTAAAATTGGCAAAGGATAGCAAAGCTATTCCAATAGCTGTAATAAAGGCAGATGACGTATTGAGTGCTGGAAAAGAGATATCAAAAGAGAAGTTTTCAGATTTCATGAAATATTCGAAATCCTTTATTATAAGAGAGGATGAACAGAAAACAATATTTTCTAGAGGTTATTCTCCTTTTTGGGAAAAGATTGAGGGATTGTACCTTTCTCTTGCATTACCAAGTCTTGTCAACATTGATTTTGCCGATTTTAGGACTGTAATAAACAAGGGGGGCGCATGTTATATTGGCGTGGGCGAGGGAAAAGGGGACAAAAAAACTATAAACTCTTATGTGAGTGCGTTAAAATCAAAGTTTGATTTAGAATTAGATGACGTCAAAGGCGCCCTTATTAATATCATAGGAAACAGAGATTTGGCACTTAAAGAGTCAACAAATGTAACGGGCCATATAGAAGAAATGGTCCATAAAAATGCTGAGATAATATGGGGTGTTTCACTTACTGATAATTCACCAGATATTATTAAAGTAGTAATTGTTCTAACAGGTGTGAATTACCCCGAATTAGAAGATTACTTGCCTTAATTTATCTCTATCGCCGGTGCGTTAGGTCTATCTTCAGGGATTGTAGGAATCAAAATTTTTTGATCCATTAGTAATCTTACTACTTCATCTAGCAATAGTCCATTTTGTTCAATTTTAGCATCGGTGGCTTCATTTTGAGGTAGATCTGGATCAACGTATATCCAACCCTTGTTTCTCATCCCAAATTGGTCATAAAGGAAATTTATGTCTGAGATATTGGTATTACCCGCATAGAAGTCTATTACAGCTTCAAATGGGTAATATTTATCTGTGCCGTAGTGTTTGTAAACATATGGGCCAATAATAACCCCGATAATCATATCATATTCTCCATCTTGGGTGTAATCGTAAAGAACACACTCTTTGTAAAAGTCTGTAGTAATGGGATACACACCAGTATTAATATATTCCTTTTCAAAGTTAGAGAAATTTCTCCATACCTGTGCGTCATACTGGTATATCTTTTTTACCTCAAATCCATTTTGTTTATCGAGATTCCAGTACTCTTCACTTAAAGTTCCGGATAAGTATCGATTCCACTTATCAAGTGTGCCGTCCTTTCCCTCGTCAATATAGTATGATTTTTCAAAAGGAGTTTGCATGATAACTGTTATAGTGGTAGTGGTCATATTGTATTCAAAATCTGATTCCAAAACATTATCAACTAAGAATTTATTTTTCTCAAATATTTTTAAAAATAAATCGGCTAGGTTAATAGCATCAGTTGAGGCACGTGGAAATTTAATTTGCATGAAGTCTGAAACTTTTGGCGGTAATTTCTTTAAGTAGCTGTTGTATAATTCTTGTATCTCTTTTGATTGGGCCTGTGTAGTTATGACGCTGAGAATTATTTCATTTAATGTTGATTTTGTGAAACCGTCTTTTGAAATAAGATTGTTCAATATCTCAATATTTTGGTCTTCAGGGAACCCTCTGTATTTAAGATAATTTCTACAAAAATCAAGATTTTCGGGTGTTTTTAAGTCAGATACAAGACCTCTATCAGTCAAGGGATCAATAACTAGCATATTGAAGTCAAAGTATCTCTTTGAACCTTTAAATGCAAGATCAACATAATAGAAATCTCCCACTCTCTTAATTTTTCCCTCGTTAACCTTCTGATTTATATAAGCTTCTCCAACAATCCCTTTAGCCTTATCAAATTCTTCTAGTGTAAGTTTTGCTTCGAATTCATCTAAATCAGTTTCTTGGTTGGTACAACCTACAAAAAATATTGAGATTATTATTATTGTCAGAGTAGAGCATGCTAAAATCTTATTTATAATTACCACCCCAGAATATATACAGAGAGGTTTCATTTGTGCTGTATAATCTATCTATTGAAGAATCATTTAAATAGTTTTCACTATTTTTAAACTCTGCAATCTCTCTTGGTCCAAGATATATATATTTTGTATTATACGTATCTATAACTGAATAATTTCCAGAATAAAGGGCTTTTATATCATGGCTTCTCTTAAGATAATCCCAGCTACCCGAAGAGTATCCGCCTTCAATAGTTTTTAATCCTGAAACTTTTCCCATAATTGGCGAAGTAAACCAAGAAGAAGCAACTGTGAAATTACCGGATATAGAATTTTCGTTTAGATATGAAAAAGCCGAATATTCCTCATTTCCCAACATAGGTTTAACTTTTGAAACATATTCTGCGGCAGGAAAAGAGGAGATAATCATAATCCCTATAATTGCTGCAATAACGGCGCCCTTTCCCTTATCTTTAACAAATTCAAATATAGCAAAAGAAGAATAAAATGCAAGAGGATAAGCCAAAAATTCTAAGAATCTGAAGGGGAGCAGATCCAAGCTTGTTATGTAATTTCTTGAGAGTAAAAAAGCCACAATACCCCAAGAAATTAACATAAGATCTTCTTCTTTTTTTCTAATTATCAAGAATGCCAATCCTGGCAAAGCTAAAGCTATTGTTACGTAACCAAGTTTTACTGGATAAAATGAAAGCTTGAATATGCCCCCATATGGGATGTTTGATGCAATACCATGTATCAAAAGTTGAATAATCCAAGGAGACGATATAATAATTGTTATTACGGTAAATATGAAAAAATTTCTGAGTTTGATTTCTCGCTTGAATAAATACAAGAGTAATGTGAATAGTACAATTGATAAAAAAAATACAATAAAGGAGAGGCCATGCGTGTAAAAAACAGCCGAGGATAGAATTCCTGATGCATATAGATATTTTTTCTCTTTCAGTCCTAATATATATGCAAGAAAACCTAGTGGTATTAATACTAAGGCAAGTGATTGTGGGGAGGCGATTATTCCTCTATCGAGAGATACCGGTATAACAAGTACAAAAAATGACGACAGGAGACTTACTTCTTTTCCATAGAATTTGTTTACCAGTAGAAATGTTGAAATTGCAGACAATGGGAAAATGATTGCTGGCAGTACTCTCGCAACATCCATAATAGATAATCCTCCAAGATTTAATAATTTGTATAATCCCAATAAGAGAATATGAAATAAAGGGGGATATGTATGAATTCTCCCGTCTGGGCCAAAAGAAAGGGGGTCAAAAGTAAAATATCCGTTAGAAAAGTTCTCTACTATACGCATGTGATACCATATATCCCAAGAAAGGGGATAAGGAAATCTGTAGTAGAGTGGATAAGTTTCACATACTGCAAGTATAACTATAAGAACTATGGGAATAAGAAAATATTTTATATTTTTTATTTCCGGCAATTTCATTAATAAATTAAATAGACATCTTTTTATATAGTTTAGCTTATATACAAAGAGGGGGTTAGATGAAGAAAAAAGTTATTATTATGGGTGCGGCCGGTAGAGATTTTCATGATTTTAATACTTATTTTAGAGATAACCCAAAATACGAAGTTGTTTGCTTCACTGCAACGCAAATTCCCGATATCGAGGATCGTGTTTATCCAAAAGAGCTAGCAGGTTCACTATATCCAAAGGGCATACCAATATACTCTGAAAGTCGGTTGAGAGAGTTGATTAGAAGATATAATGTTGATAAGGTATTTCTCTCTTACAGTGATATTTCCCACAATTATGTAATGGATAAGGCATCTGTTGTTCTTTCAAGTTGTGCAGATTTTTCTATTCTTGGTCCAAAATCCGTAATGCTAATCTCAAAAAAACCTGTTATAAGCATATGTGCAGTAAGGACTGGAAGTGGTAAAAGTCCGACAACAAGAAAGATTAGGGACATCTTGAAAAGTATGGGCTTAAAAGTTGTTGTCGTCAGGCATCCAATGCCATATGGAAATCTCTTAAAAAGTGCAGTACAAAGATTTGAAACTTATGCAGATTTGGACAAAGCAGAATGTACAATTGAAGAGCGGGAAGAATATGAGCCCCATATAGAGAATGGAACAGTTGTATTTGCTGGCGTTGATTACGAAAGAATATTAAGAGAAGCTGAAAAAGAAGCAGATGTTATCCTTTGGGACGGTGGAAATAATGATCTTCCATTTTTTAAACCTGATTTGCATATTGTTATTGCTGACCCACTAAGAGCTGGCCAAGAACTTACATATCACCCTGGTGAGGCGAATGCAATGATGGCCGACGTAATTATCATAAACAAGATTGATTCTGCTACACATGATCAAGTAGATACTATAAAAAGAAATATCCAAAAAATAAATCCTACTGCAATTATAATAGAAGCAAAATCCCCTGTTTTTGTAGAAGATCCAAAACTAATAGAAGGTAAAAAGGTTCTTGTCGTTGAAGATGGACCAACACTTACTCATGGAAACATGAGTTTTGGTGCTGGAACAGTGGCAGCAAATAAATTTAATGCCCAAGAGATAGTAGACCCAAGACCTTGGGCGGTAAGTACAATAAAAGAGATATTTGATAATTTTAAACAACTTGGAAAAGTATTGCCTGCTATGGGATACAGCAGAGAACAGGTAGCGGAGCTTGAAACAACAATAAACAATGTTCCTTGTGATGCAGTAATCGTAGGAACCCCTATAGATATAGGTAAGCTCATGAAGCTAAATAAACCACTCGTAAGGGTGGCATATTCAGTAGAAGAAGTTGGAAAGCCAGATTTATATGATATTTTAAAAACATTTAAGAAAGAAAGAGGGATTTAGTCTTCAATTGAATCAACTACTTTTCGGTATTCCCTTAAGGACATTCCAAGCGCAGATGACTCAGATATAAGTGCACCTATTTCAATTACATTAAAAAGTTCATCTACAGTTGCACCAGCGTTAATAGCATTTCTTATATGCACACCAAGACAAAAAGGTGTTTTTAGTGCAGTTGCAGCTCCGACAGCAACTAGCTCTGCAGTTTTTGTGTCTAAAGCACTTCCACCCATTAGGTGTATGACTCTTTTTGTCCTTGGAACAAAATATTCTTCATCTTTTGATAATTCCTGAGTCACAAATGGAATTTCCCCATACTTTTCCTTAATTTTTTTTAATAGTTCCTCTTTCATTTTTGCGCCTCCTTTAATTCTCTAAGCCCAACTGCCAGTGCTGAAGATTCGCCCATTAAGGCCGCTATTAAAATAACTTGAAATATCTCTTCTTCTGTTGCCCCGAAATTAAGAGCTTGCCTAATATGAAATGCAAGGCAGTATTTACCATCGTTCCCAACAGCCCCTGCTATTGCAAAAAGCTCAGTTTCTTTTGGTGAGAAAACCTTGTTTGACCCCATAAGACAAAAAAGTTTTTGCACTGAAGTTATGAAGTCCTTTTCGTCTTTTGAAATCTCTTTTAAAATGAAAGGTACCTCTCCGTAGAAATCTTCTATCTTCTTCAGAGTTTTCTCAACATTTAATGTCATAATAATACCTTTAGACGGTTGAAAATAATTATGTTTAAATATTTTTGGGGCAAATATTTTTTAGAAAGGGGAATGCTTCTTTTAACATACTATTTAGCAATCATAAATAAACTTATAAAGAAATTTATATGTTATGAAATTAATAAAGAGTATTTAATACATTAATAAGGAATTGAAATCTTAGTCTTCAGATGATTCTAATAACCTATCGAGTTCTCCGTAAAATCCCATTTTTCTGGGGCCATACATAAGTCTTTTGAAAAGATCCATGTCGTTACCTTCCATTAGTATAGTTATAACCCCCGAAATACCTTTATCTGCACCTTTTTCTGAAATAACAAACTGAAGACTACTTAAGTCCGTTTTCCAGCTATATATCTCGAATACTTTCTCTACTTTTTCTTTGTCTAGCTTTATTACGGCCTTCATATCGAATAATATGCTTCCTTTTTTAAAAACATTCTTCTTTTAATTTAATAGAAAATAGATATATATCCCTTTTGAAATTATTTTTTATGGAAGAGATAAAATTAAAACCTATCGGAATTGTTCATTCTGCTTTTAAAGAGCCTTTTGACGTCCCAAAGGATTCAACTGATGGTATGGATTATAAAGGAACTATTGAGATATTCCATGAATATAAAAATGGACTGAAAGACCTTGATGGATTTTCTCATATATTAGTGCTATTCTATTTTCATAAATCTGAATATTCCCATCTTATCGTGAAACCTTACCTTGACGACCACTTAAGGGGCGTATTTGCAACAAGATCGCCCCACAGGCCAAACTTCATTGGACTATCTATAGTTGAGTTATTGAGAATAGACGAAGGGGTTTTGCACATAAGAGGAATTGACATGATCGAAGGAACACCTGTTCTCGATATTAAACCATACATCCCTGAGTTTGAATCAAATGACGGAATAAGGATAGGCTGGCTTGAGGGAAA
>CAZFRW010000036.1:0-10033 GCA_964521515.1 uncultured Thermococci archaeon | reverse complement strand
AAACAAATGCAAGACAAATTAATCGGTAATAAAATTACGGATATAATTTTGAGTGAGCGCTCAGGATCAATCATTAAACAGGGCATGTCAAATTTAGATAAGAGAAAAGTCGATATATTAAACTCGCCCATAATAAATATTACGCCAAAAGGAAAATGGATCTTCTTGGAATTTCTAAATAACAATTTTTTAATGTTGGGAGAAATAATTGGAAAATTTTCCTATATTGAAAAAGGATATCCTTTGCCCGATAAGTATTACTTTATATTCCGATTTGGAGATGGTTCTAATATGACTTTTCAGTCTTCTCTCTATGCTTTTTTAACTGTTGCAACAAGAGATGAGAAAAGAGAACATAGGTATGCAGGCAATATTGGCCCATCACCAAATGAAATAGATTTTAAATTACAATATTTCAATCAGATACTCTTACAAAATGAAAAAAAGCCAATTAAAGCAGCACTTAATGTTCAAGATCAGATATCTGGACTTGGAAATGCTTATATTAACGATATTTTGTTTGAAGCAAAAATTCATCCAAAAAGAAAAGTTTCGGATATTAGCCAGATAGATAGAAGTAATCTATTTGAGTCAATAATTAAAATAATAACATCCGCCATCCAACTTGGGGGAAGCGTCGATGAAATTGATCTTTATGGAAAATCTGGTGAGTATATTAGGGCAATGGACAAGAGTATCCCTCTTTGCAGAAGATGTGGAACAAAAATTGTAAAAGAAAATATATTGGGATCCTCTTCATATTACTGCCCAAAGTGTCAGAAGATATAATTAATATTCTGATTTTCCCATAATTCCTAATAAACGAAGAAGTATGTTTAAAATACCTTCAGGTTTCTTATATGAATTTTCTTTAGTTTCAGATATTTTTGGATTTGTACCTAGTTCTATAATATCGTTCTCTCTAGTCGGCATATACATGTCTAAATCAAATTGTTTTTTCTCCCCATGATTGAATAAAAACACACTATCTCTAGATGTTGATACCAGGGTTGTACTATCAAGAGATATTGCTAATGAATTAATAGAATATAGATAGTTTTTGTCATTGTAAGTTTGGTAACTCCAGATATCTTTTCCTTTATTGGATATGACATATATTGTGTCCATTGAACCAACTGCAATTTTACTCCCATCAGGATTAATTGAAACTGAATAAATTCCTTTATCTTCAAGAGACTTCCATAACTCTTGACCATTATTTGAGATGATATAAACACCACCTTCTCTTGAACCAGCTACTATGTAATTTCCATCGGGATTAATTTTGATGTTTATCACGCCATCATTTCTTTTAGATTTGCTCAATATTTCCCCTGACTTTGAGATTATATATATCCAACCATTTTTTGTTCCTGCACAAATATAATTACCATCAAAACTTATGTCTACTGAATTAATCTCGCCCAAAGTTTCTAAAGACCAAATAGTTTTTTGATTTTTCGATAATAGGTACACATTTTTGTTATTTGAGCCAACAACAATATATTCTCCGTCTGGTGTAATAGCTACTGTTGTAACAGGGGAATTCGTTTCATGCATCCATATAATATTTCCTTTATTTGATAAGAAATAAGCTTTGCCATCATCTGATCCTGCGATTATCTTTGACCCATCCCAAGACACTGCAACAGATTCTACAGTATTTCCCGTGGGAAAAGACCAGATTAAATCCCCTTCATTTGAAAAGTAATAGACATTTTTATCTCTTGACCCCCCTACTATATGGGAGCCATCTGGGGTTAAATCAACAGATAAAGCTCTATCTCCCGAAGGATATTTCCATAAAAGATTTCCATCTTTGGATAAAAAGTAAAAGTTATTGTCTAATGAACCACAAGCTATATACTCCCCATCTGAAGATATATCCACAGAGTATACTATTTTGTCTGTTTTATAATTCCAATCTGGTGCTATAGCTAATAAAGCAGGTATTTGTCCAAATATAATAAGGAAAATACAAGACAGAATAGCATACTTATTCATAAAAATTAGATTAGTAATCGATTTTTAAAGTTGATGGTTGGAATTGCGAAAATTTCAAAAAGATATCGCCAAATAAATAAAAAGATATCGGTAATTAATTAAAGATAGTATACATCTATATATAATATCATTCCAATATTTATTTTAGATTAAGATTTAATTGCCTATATCCTATTTTAATATTATTAAATTATTCTTTCCATATTTTTGCTTAGTTATTAAACCTTTTTTCTCCATTTCTGAAATAATCTGACTGATTTTAGATTTAGATAATCTTGATTGGGCCACGATATCATTCTGGAAGCATTTACCACCAGAAAATTTTAAAATATTCTTAACTTTATCTTCTTCAGAAAATAATATGGGTAGTTTTTTCTTTCTTTTATTTATAATAAAATATATCAATAATAATATAGCAATAGCCCAAATACTAATCAATCCAAATAAGGCAATATTTGAAGAACTAACTATGGAATCTCTTTTCAGTATGATTTCTGGCTCATTTTCCCGTAAAATTTTTGGCCCATACCAAAAGAGGGAATTTTCTCTTTTTTCACTCGGTTCAGGAGAGATGTTGGCTACTTGATAATTTTCTGGAAATTCCAATACAAATATTTCCCCTTCCTTCAAGTAAGTATCGTTGATGAATACATCACCTATTTTTATCATATCTTTATCTTTTAGACCAAAACCGTTCCATAAAAATTTGATATTTACCAAGCCATATTTTTTGTTAATAGACTCTGTAATTTGATAGTTTAAAGAAATATTTTCAATTGTCATCTCTCTACCAGAAGAATAAGCTACATTATTTATTATGTTTTGAAGCGATTCTTTCTTTTCTTGAATTATAAACTCTTTATCTTCTTCCAAAGCAGCCATATATTCATTAAAAAAATCAATATCTGCTTGCGTTTTTAGTTCAAATCTTGTTTCAAGATCCCACAACGCACTACCATCTTCATAGATTTTGATGTAAATGCTATTAGTTTCTTCACAACTCGTATTAGTAAATGAAGAAAAAAATAAGATTGCAGAAATTGTGAAGATGACTATAATGCTGCTCTTCATATTATAAAATCTTATTAAAAGTTATTAAACTTAACTATAAATTAAGATTCAAAAGATATATAAATAATTCTTTTATGCATAATGTGATGGTAGACTATAATATATCTTTCAGAAAACCTTTTTCTGACTTCAGAAAGCTCATTATCGGGATAGTTTTGAATATAATTCCAATCATCAACTTAATCTCTTATGGTTATACTCTTGAGAGTTCAGATATAAAGGGGGGAGAGCAGTCTGACAAGATGGAGGAATGGGAAGATTTAGGTGGATTCTTTGTTAAAGGTCTTTTAGCTTTTATAATCTCATTAGTATACAGCATCCCGGCGTTAATTGTTGGGATTATTGTTTTTGTTTTAGCTCTTGGACCCGTGTTCGGCAAACTCATGTCAATGGGGCCCGAAAAAGTTCAAATGATGAATCCAGAAGAGTTCTTTCCTATGTTTTTGCCTTTTTTATTAGCCGCTTTGCCTTTGATAATAATTGTAGTCATACTAATATTAATAGCTACATATGTGGCACCTGTTGCAGTCCTAAACTACATTAAAACAGATAAGTTCTCTGAAGCTTTCAACTTCGGAAAGATAACAAAATATATCTTTAATGGAGAATATATTCTTATATGGTTTTTAGTCTTGGTATTAAATTTAGTTTTAGTTGGTATATTATCCAACGTACCCGTAGTTGGAGCAGGAATAGCATCTTTCATAACGGGAATGGTAGGATTCTCTTTGTACGCAGGCGTAATAATGGAAATAGATAAAAAGAATTAATTTTTTATTTATCCTTTTTAACCGAAAATTATCTATACTTGGAATTCAAAGATATTTTAGGTGTATAGTTGATTCAGAATGAGAGAATAAAATTCTTAAATAATAAAAAAGAGAAAAATGGGGATTATGTTTTATACTGGATGCAGTCATCCCAAAGAACAGAATATAATCATGCTTTAGAATATTCAATTATAAAAGCAAATTCTCTAAAGAAACCAATCGTTGTATTTTTTGGATTAGCTGAAAATTTTCCGAATGCCAATGAAAGGAACTTTTCTTTCATGCTTGAAGGATTGTATGAAGTTAAAAAATCTCTAAAAGATAGAAACATTAACTTTGTCATCTTGAAAAAGTCTCCTGAGGAGGGAGCAATTGAGATTTCAAATAATGCATCGCTCGTGATTGTAGACAAGGGGTACCAAAGAATTGAACGTGATTGGAGAAAACATGTTTCTAATAACATTGATTGCTCCATTATTGAAATTGAAACTAACACAGTTGTCCCAGTAGTGGAAGTTTCAAAAAAAGAAGAGTATGCAGCGGCGACTATAAGGTCAAAAATAAAAAAAATATTGGATCAATACCTCATTTCCTTAGAATCAGTTGAACCAATTAAAAGCTCTTTGTCAATGGACTTTGACTCTTTAGATATAGAAGACCTTGATGGATTAATTAACTCCTTAAAAATAGATAAAAATGTCGGAGCTTCACCTGATTTATTTGGGGGAACATCAGAGGCTAAAAGTAATCTTGATATTTTTATTAATAAAAAACTGGATAGATATGACGATTTAAGAAATAATCCAAATCTTGATTATCTATCAAAGATGAGCCCGTATCTACACTTTGGCCAGATATCCCCTCTATACATTGCATTGAAGATCGGACAGACTGAGAGTCCAGGAAAGGATTCGTATTTAGAGGAATTAATTGTTCGAAGGGAGCTTTCTATGAACTATGTCTACTATAATAATAGTTATGATTCATTTGAGGGATTGCCAGATTGGTGTAAAAGAACATTAGACTCACACGAGAATGACTCTCGCGAATACATATATTCCCTTAAAGATTTTGAAAATGCAAATACGCATGATCCTTATTGGAACGCTGCTCAAAATGAAATGGTCTATACAGGTAAGATGCATGGATATATGCGTATGTACTGGGGAAAAAAAGTAATTGAATGGTCAAAATCCCCGAAAGACGCATATAAGATTCTAATTTATTTGAATGACAAATATGAATTAGATGGTCGTGATGCAAATGGGTATACTGGAGTTGCTTGGTGTTTTGGAAAGCACGATAGGCCTTGGGTGGAAAGAAAAATCTTTGGAAATGTCCGTTATATGAATGACAAAGGATTAAAGAGAAAATTTGACCCCGATGCTTATGCGAAAAAGATAAATGATTATGCTCTCCATATTTAATCATGTATAATCAAAGCGTAAATGGAAAAATTTTTCCAAATATTACTGCCTATTCTCTCGCTAAAACAGAAGTAAGACTCCCAGATATGGCAATAGGAAAAGTAACTTTGATTGCAATCGCATTTGTTCGGCAGGCTCAAGATATGATTGATTCGTGGTCTATCCCATTTGAAAATAGATTTTCCAATAATAATAATTATGGATATTATGAAATACCGATGTTGAACGGTATCTGGAAGTTATTCCGTGGTTCTATAGATGGGGGTATGAGAGCTGGAATATCAAATGAAAAACATAAGAATGTATTAACATACTATGGCAATTACAAAGATTATGTTTCTTACCTTATGATCGATAATATGGATAATGGTTATGTTTTTCTTTTAGATAAGGAAGGCATGATAAGATTTAGAGGAGAAGGATTTGCTTCTGAGGAAGGTATAGGCGAACTAATTCAAATTGCAGAAAAATTAGGTGAGTAATCATGAAAAATTTCTTAAAACCTAGAATTGTGGTAAGCAAATGCATTGGATTTGATAACTGTAGATATAATGGGCAGATGATATCAAGTGATTTTGTTGAACAATTAAAATCTTTTGTGGAATTTATCCCAGTGTGCCCTGAATTTGAAATGGGGCTTGGAGTGCCAAGAGATCCTATAAGAATTATTTCCTACGAAGGTGACCTTAAACTATTCCAACCTAGCACTGAAAAAGATTTCACCTCAAATATGATAGAATTCTCGAATTCTTTTTTAGATAAATTACCAGAAATAGACGGATTCATCCTAAAATCAAAATCGCCTTCTTGTGGAATTAAAGATGTGAAGATCTATACTGTTAAAGGCCAACAGCCTAAAGAGCCTAAAGGATCAGGATTCTTTGGACAAGCAGTCTTAGAAAAATACTCTAATCTTGCTATAGAAGATGAAAATAGATTGACCAATTCTAGGATAAAACAGCATTTTCTAACAAAAATATATGCATTAAGGGGCTTCAATGAGGTTAAAAAATCAAAGTCTATAAGAAAATTGATTGAATTTCAGACTTATAATAAACTATTATTTGGGGCTTATAATCAGAAAGAGGCTAAAGAGCTTGGGAGGGTAGTAGCAAATCTAGAAAATTTATCTATAGAAAAAGTTCTTTTAAATTACGAAACTCATCTTTCTAAACTTCTCTTAAAACCACCTACATGTCCCCCTAATATTAACATTTTGTTTCATGGGTTTGGATACATATCCCATAATCTAAACAAAAAAGAAAAGGATTTCTTTTTTGATGCGATAGAGAAATATCGTAATGGACAGGTATCTTTAAGTGTTCCAACTAATATTCTAAAATCTTGGATTTTAAGATTTGATGAAAAATATCTGGAGAATCAGAGTTTCTTTAATCCTTATCCAGATGAATTATTATCTGTTGAAGACATTAATGCATGTGAAGTTAGGGATTATTGGGAATAGATCAGCCATTCTTAAATGCTTTTATGTCTTGAACATCAGTTAGTTTCCACACTATGCTTCTTTTTTCATTAACAAGCGATTCTAAAGATTCCTTAGATGAATGGCCGAGAGCTATCATTATATTTTTTGATAGATTTCTTTCTTTTATCATCTCAACAAAATCTTTTCTTATATTTCGATCTTTTTTTTCATCATTAATCTCAACAAGTTTCCCAGAAAGTACCATGAAGCTAAATTCTGAGAAGTCTTTTTCGTATTCTTCTATTTCTACAAGGACGTAAGGATACTCTCTAAAAAAGGAAATTTTCTTTCCGTAATTTGTCGATAAAAAATACATATAGTTTCCATCAAAAATATACAAAAGCGGTGCAATGTAAGGATACGTATCTCCTTTAAAAACTACTCTACAAAGGTATTGTCTTGAGATTAGTTCATCATATTCCGACTTATCCATTTTTGGAATCTTTATGATTTCATTTTGTTCCATGATTAAGAGTAAAGATATAACTGTTAAAAATCTTTTGATAAATCTATATTTTATGAGATACTAGCTAATATTATTTTTGCAAAATATAGATAGATTTATAATAAGAATTTAGATTTTGAAGTCTATTAATTTGTAAGGGCTAGTATATGTCAGATAACATTTCTCAAGATAAAGAAAAAAAGCATACTGAAGGAATAAAGACACTTCTTGGCGATCCTAAAAGAGCCATAATTAAACTAGCTATGCCAATGATTATAGCCATGTTTGTTCAAACTCTTTACAACTTTGCCGATGCACTATGGGTTTCATTTCTAGGACCAGACGCCTTATCTGCAGTTGGATTTTTCTTTCCATTCTTTTTCATGATTATGTCAGTTGGAGCCGGAATTGGAATGGGGGGAAGTGCAGCAATATCGAGGTTTATTGGGGCACACAAAAAAGAGGAAGCCGATAATGTCGCCGCCCATACTATAGTGTTGATGGTTATATTAGGAATTGTTATTACAATTCCATTTTTTTTACTGTCAAAAAATATTTTTGAATTAATGGGGGCCGGAAATGTAATTGAAGACGCCACTATATATGCTCAGATTATGTTTGCGGGTACATTAATTGTTTTCTTCTCAAATGTTGCAAATTCAATTCTTAGAGGCGAGGGTGATGCTAAGAGGTCTATGTACGCAATGGCTTTTGGATCTATTTTGAATATAATTCTCGACCCAATATTTATCTATCCATTAAAGATGGGTGTTGCAGGTGCAGCTTGGGCATCAATTTTTTCAATGGGGGTATCTTCTCTAATCTTGTTTTACTGGCTTTTTATTAAGAAGGATAGTTATGTGTCAATTAATCTTTCTAATTTTAGATTTCATAAATCCATTTTATTGGATATATTAAGAGTGGGAGTGCCTTTTTCATTGTCTCAATTGCTAATGTCATTTTCTTTTTTAGGACTAAACTTAATTGTGGTATCTGTTGGGGGTACCGATGGAATAGCAGTTTATACTACTGGATGGCGAATAGTAATGTTTGGAACGCTACCCTTAGTTGGGATGGCCACAGCAGTCACTGCAGTCACTGGTGCAGCATATGGCGCAAACGAACTAAAAAAATTAGACATTGCTTACATCTATTCTGTAAAAATAGGGCTTTTAATAGAAGCATTTGTTGCAGTAATAGTTTTTATTTTTGCACCACAAATTGCCTTTATATTCACGCAATCTGAAGGGGGAGTGAGAATTCTTGATAATCTTATCAGCTTCTTAAGAATAACTGCTATTTTTTATCCATTAGTGGCTTTCGGAATGTTTTCTTCAGCTTTGTTTCAAGGAACAGGTAAAGGGATTAATTCTCTTATAGTTACTCTTTTTAGGACAATAATCTTCATAGTGCCTTTTGCTTATTTATTTGCCATAATTATGAAGATAGGAATCAATGGTGCTTGGTGGGGGCTTGTAGCGGGTAATATTATAGGATCGGTCATTGCTTTCATTTGGGCTAAAGTCTATGTTAGAGGGTTATTCAAAGAAAAATCTATTTCTTAATTTTTTAATAACTAGTCAGATATTTTTTAACAATTTGTTAAATTATGAATTATTAATAGAAAAATTCTTATACTAGTAATCCCAATTATATTCGGTGGACTTATGAAAAAATTAAAATTAAAACCGATTGCAATATACTTGATTTTCTTAATGGCCATATCAGTAATAAGCGTAATGGGCGAAGAACAAACTGGTGAATCTTTATGTTATGCTGTACCCGATACTGTTAGAAGCTTATCTTTAGTATCAAATGGATTTTATACAGCAGCTGCAGGAGTAGGTGAAAATCCAGAGATATTTATTACGGACCCATATGGAATTGTTTGGTCCTGTCCAAAAAGAGCTCTATCGATTCTATTGACGCCAGATGGTAGATATACAGTCGTTGGAATGTACAATGGAGTTGAGCTATATGATAACTCTCATGCAGTAGACACTACTATTACGAAAATCATAATAAGAATTTATACATTGGGGTCTTTTACTAAAGGACAAACAATAACTTATTCTATGATGCAAACTTTTCCCCCAAGAACGAAAGAAATTATTCAAATAGATAGAACTTGTACACCTTTATGGAAATATACCACAAATGATGAAGTTAGAGTTATTGGAGTATCCGAAACAGCTTCACATGTTCTTGCAGCAGCGGGGGATACACTTTATGTAATTGATAAACAAGGTAAACTCATTTGGAAGTATAGCCTAAATAGTAAAATAACGGATGTTGAAATAGTCGGGAGATATATAGTTACAAGCTCTCAAAACACAGTTTATCTTTTTAATACTGCAGGAGATCTATTATGGTCATACGGCGTAAACGGAGTCCCTGAAAAATTAGTTTTAAGCATGACTGGCCCCTATGTGGGAGTTGGAACAAATTCTGGGAACATATATCTGATAGATAAAAACGGTGTACCCGTATTTAGTTACAAGAACAGTAAGGGTGTTAGTGGGCTTTCTATAACAAATACAGGTAGCTATTTAGTAGCAGGATCAAAGGACGGATATGTATTATTCTTCAATAACAAAGGAACAAAGTTATGGTCCTACAAAACTAAAGGCGAAGTAAACTTTGTTGATATTTCATCACAAGGTCAATATATTGCCGCAGGTGCCGACCGAGACAGCTATTACTTATTTAATTGGAATGGACAAAAATTATGGACAAAAACAAATCCTGAAAACTACTTCTGGTCTATACAAGTCAATGACGATGGGAAAGGATTATTTGCGGGCTCAGGTAAGTATATGGGCGGAAATTT
>CAZFRW010000035.1:0-10404 GCA_964521515.1 uncultured Thermococci archaeon | reverse complement strand
TATTTTGGGTAGTATTTATTTCAAATAACACAGAAATAATATGAAGCCGTTGGGGGGATTTGAACCCCCGTCGAACTAGATTACGAGTCTAGCGCATGGCCGAGCTTTGCTACAACGGCATTATAAATTGTATAAAATTAGGTCGTTTTAAAACATTTGCTCTTTATTTTAGATTAAAGAAGGGTAGAGATATCTTTTATTCTTTTTTTCTTTAATCTTGTCCCAGTCGGATAGAATCTTTATCGATTCAAGTGTTGCTTTTATAGCCTCTTCTTCTCCCTTGACATCAAACTCTTCAGTCTTTCTATTTCCAAATACCGCAAGTATCGCACCTGCTCGGAGATTAAAAAGGCTAGAAAGTGTAAAGACTGTAGATGCCTCCATCTCCAAGTTCAAAACTTTGGCTTTTTCTAAATCATCTATTAAATTATCCATAAATGACTGGCGATAATTTCCAAAAGAAGGACGCTCCTGTCCCCCATAAAAAGTGTCTCGGCTTGCGCCAATCCCAACGTGATATTTATATTGCAGTTTTTCACACGCCTCAATCAATGCAACTGAAACTTCATATGATGCAACTGCCGGGTAAAAAGGATTCACATAATCTTTTGTGGCCCCGTCATACCTAACTGATGCAGTGTTTATTATTAGGTCCCCGCACCTAATCTTTTCATCCAATGCCCCAGTACTCCCAACTCTTATCAATGTCTTTGCACCAACTCTTGCTAGCTCTTCTATCGCAATAGAAGTTGAAGGTGCACCTATGCCAGTTGATGTAACGCTTACCCCAACATCCTTGTAATATCCAGAGATAGTTGTATATTCCCTGTTAGATGCAATTTTTTTGACGTCCTCCATGAAATCTCCAATCAAATTCACTCTATTTGGATCCCCTGGGGTGATCACATAAGGAAATATATCGCCTTCCTTGCATTTAATATGGTACTGAAGCTCCATGCTACTTAATTTTTGGTAAAACTTTTAAAGGTTGTTACTTTTGAACGTCTATGAAACTTAGATGGTTAGGAGCGGCGGGCGAGGTCGGAAGATCTTGTGTTGAAGTTAATATTGATGGACGAATATTCATTCTAGATTGCGGGATAAAGCTATCTGGTGAAGGAACTTACCCTGATTTTTCAGATGTTAACGTATCTGCAATTGAAGCAGTTATCATATCCCACGCGCATCTTGACCATTCAGGATACGCACCCTATCTCTATTCTATTGGGTACAACGGTCCCATCTACTTTACTAGACCAACATTGGATCTAGCGCTTATGCTACAGAAGGACTATATCAAAGTCCAGAAGCTCGAAGGGGAAAGGCCTCCTTTTGAGAATGAGGATATACGAAAAGAGATTAGTAGAGCAGTCACTTTAAACTATGAAGAAAAGGTTTACATAAATGAAGATGTATCCCTAACTTTTTATGATGCGGGCCACATATTGGGGTCAGCTCAAGTCTGTCTTGACACACCTTACGGGAGACTTGTCTATACGGGTGATATCGGCTCAGATATTAGAACCTTAAATCCAGTTAAAAAGGGGATACCGGGAGTAGACTACCTGATAATGGAGTCAACCTATGGTATGAGAAGTGATATACACCCGCCGATAGAACAGAGGGAAAAAGAGCTAATCCAGATAATAAAAGAAACAAAACAGAAGAAAGGAAATGTCCTGATACCTGTTTTTGCTATAGACAGAGCCCAGAATATAATGATGATCCTAAAAGAGGCAAAAGAAAGGGGACAAGTATCGCAGCCCATATACATTGAGGGCATGCTTGTCAGGGCAAATGACGTTTACGATAACTACCCTGAGTGGATGAATCAAAGGATGTTCAATATATTCAAGAAAGAAAGTCCATTCAACAGCACAATGTTTAGAGAGGTCTGGAACAGGAAAAAAATAATTCAATCGAATGAGCCCATAATAGTCGTTACCACATCGGGAATGATGTCTGGAGGGCCTGTCGTGGACTACTTTAAGTCATGGGCGCCCGACGAAAAAAATACACTTGTATTGGTTGGGTATCAAGTTGAAGAAACATTTGGAAGACAGATTGTAGAAGGGTTAAAAGAATTTAAAGATGAAGACGGGAAGGTAAGAAGGATTAATTCAAGGGTAGAGTGGATTGAGTTCTCCGCCCATGCCGACCACCCAGCTTTAGTCGATTATGTTTCATCATTTGAAGAGCCACCGAAAAAAGTATTCTTAAACCATGGCGATCCCAAAAAATTAGAAGAGCTTTGGGAGGAAATAGACAAAATCACAGAATGTGTAGTGGCTGACCCTAGAGTATACTACACCCTAGATGGTGAGGCCATACAGAAAGAAATATCATCTCAAAAGGTAATTTACGAAAAATTACCCCCATTGAAATCCCCATTTGAACTTATCTTCACCACCCCTCAAGACAAGATGATAAAGGACAGATCAATAAACATCATAGAAAACACACAAAAAGAGTTACTCATTTCAGGATACCTCGATGATTCGATTGTCTCTTTCATAATAGATGTTGTGAAAAGGGGAGCAAGCGTAAAAGCTATATTCAGGCACATCACAAGACCGGGGAACAAAAAAGCATTCAAGATACTAAAGAAGAACGGTGCGGAAGTTAGGGTAAACAGGGAGTGCCATGCAAGATTTTTAGTTTCAGACGATAGAGAAGCATTGATCTCTTCATCAGACCTTACAAGGGACAGTTTCTATGACCACTTTGAAGCCGGGATAATAACTAACGACAAAGAAACAATAAAGAAAACAAGGGATTTCTTTTACAGAATGTGGGATCAAAGTGTCGAAGGGTACTTGAAGGAATAATCATCCTTTAGCTACCCCTATAGGCTTTAATTTTGCAACTTTCTTTGCAAGCCCTGCCTTGTCACATACGTCAACTACGTTATGGATGTCTTTGTAGACTTCAGGTGCCTCTTCTGCTACGACCTTTGCTGATGCTGCTTTGACATAAATATTTTGTTTTTCAAGTCTTTTGATTATGTCCTCGCCCCTAAACTTCTTAATGGCGGCACTTCTTGAGAGTACTCTTCCAGCGCCATGGCACGTTGAACCAAAAGTCTGGCTTGATGACTTTACCCCAACCATGATGTATGATGCCGTCCCCATGTCCCCCGGAATAATGACCGGCTGACCTATATCCTCATACTCTTTTGGAAGCTCTTCCCTTCCCTTCCAAAAGGCCCTTGTTGCCCCTTTTCTGTGGACGCAGTATTTCTTGCCGTTGTGTTTCTCTATCTTTGCTATATTGTGAGCAACATCAAATAGTACGTCTAATCCCAAATCCTCTGGATCCTCTCCAATCACGTTGCCTATAGATTCTCTTATCCAGTGCGTTATCATTTGCCTGTTCGCCCATGCGAAGTTTGCTCCTGAACTCATAGCCTTAAAATAATCTTCTCCTTCCTTAGAGTGGACTGGTGCGCACACAAGCTCTCTGTCTGGGATTTTAATATTGTATTTTTTATGGACGCCTTCCATTGTCTGGATGTAGTCAGAGCATATCTGGTGCCCACAGCCTCTAGAGCCTGTATGCATCATAAAGCAGATCTGCCCTTCATGTAACCCAAACCCGGCTGCAGTTTTCTCGTCATAAATTTCATCGATGACCTGCATTTCAAGGAAGTGGTTGCCGCTGCCAAGACTTCCTAGTTGGGGCATCCCCCTCTTCTTTGCGTTGCTACTGACCTTATTTGGGTCTCCGTCCATAGAGCCTTCGCTTTCGATGCGCTTTAGGTCCTTTTTCCAGCCGTAGTCCTCATCTACCGCCCATTTAGCACCTACCATCAGGACTTCATCCAAGTTTTTAGAAGATAATTTTACTTTACCCTGTGAACCAAGCCCTGAAGGGACGTTTTTGAATATGGAATCAATTATATCCTTTCTTTTCTCAAAAACATCATCATGCGTTAAGTTAGATTTTAACAGCCTTACCCCACAGTTGATGTCGTATCCGACCCCACCAGGGGATATAATCCCAGTTTCATAATCCATTGCAGCAACGCCACCAATAGGAAATCCATAACCCTGATGACCATCAGGCATTACAAAAGAGTAATTTTCGATGCCATTAAGACAAGACACATTCTCTGCCTGTTTTAGTGTCAAGTCTTCCTTCATCTTTACTATAAGCTTATCATCAGCGTAAATTCTAGCCGGTACTTTCATCTCCCCTTTTTTTTCAATCTCATAAATAAATTCAGAAATTTTCTTTAGCTCTCCCATTCTCTCACGTTAGTATGTTAAATTTCAATCTATATAAACATTTTCAAGTCCAAGACCCTCTACCTCTAAACGGTCATCCCTCCAAAAAAATTTAACATCGTAAAATTTCTCCAAAATCGAAATATTTGTCTCAAGATGTGGGGTGTTTTTAGTAAAGATAGATGAT
This sequence comes from uncultured Thermococci archaeon, assembly GCA_964521515.1. Lineage (GTDB taxonomy): Archaea > Methanobacteriota_B > Thermococci > Methanofastidiosales > Methanofastidiosaceae > Methanofastidiosum. The sequence continues at coordinate 5,991 of CAZFRW010000035.1, read as the reverse complement.
CTCCCATCTGCTAAAGCCATATAGGGAACCAGTTGGTCGGATAGATTAAAGTCAAATCCCAGAAAATATTTCTCTAAGAACTGTTTTGCCCCTTCTTCTCCTACCTCTTCCGCTCTTTTTCCTTTTACGCCCACTGCCCCGTCACCAATGATTGAGTTCTTATCTTTAGAAAATAGAAATATCCCAGACCCAACTCTCGGACTTAAATCCTTTTCAACTTCAAGCTTTATGTTCGGCGTAATACCTTCCCTAGAAATTACGGCTCTTACAGATTTTTTTTGTCGCAGGGTTACATTTTCAGGAAGGTTTGTGGAGTAAGAAATGCCTTCTATTTTGCCTAAATTTTCAAATTTATCAATTTTGATTGATTGAAGTTTCTTAATAGGGGATACCTCTATCTCGACATACCCCCCGCCTTCGGGGTAGTATCCTCTTAAGACCTTTTTAATTTCAATCCTGTATCCCATTCGCTCTAACGTTGGAACTTTTACTTCCTTGAGATAATCAATCTGTGGGCTCCACCTAACGTCTGTCCCGCCGTGGACACAGACGGTCGTTTTATTTTCTAAAAATGGTAAGAGTACCATTAAAGACTCCAAGAGCAAAGTAATGCTTCCTGCAGTCCCAATGTTGATTGTTATCTTTCTTTTAAACTCATTTTTAGGCATAAACTTAATTTCAGTCGAACTTATTGATTTTCCTTCTGTTACAGAACCGGTGAGCTCTTCCATTGCAGATATTGATTTCAGATGCTGTGGAGCCAACCCCACCCTTGGTCTGTTTCTCCTAATGTTATAGATATGGACAGGCGTTTCCGTTAATATGGATAAGGCAAGTGAAGTCCTAAGTATTTGACCTCCGCCCTCTCCAAAACTACCGTCAATTTCAAGCATACAATACTATTGTGCTTTCTAGTATAAAAATATTAGATATAGAGGCTAAAGTATGGAAGAGATTCGTATAAGAAATACAATCCAAGGGAAAGAAGGAAGAATCCACAAACAAAAAGAATCACCTCATAAACTCTAGCGCTTATGAACTTTTTGCCCTTAGAAATTGAAAATGAAAGAAATGAATACCATGAAACGTCTGCAAACCAGTGGCCAATGAATAAGAGGAATACCCCAATAAATCCTATCAATAGGCCTCTCATCACAAGGCTGTTTCCAATTGTTGCCCACCAGATAATCATTGCGGGATTTAGGATAGTAAAAACAAAGCCAGTTTTTAGAGGCGGTATCAAGTCGCTCTTAAATTTTTTCTGATTCACATTGATATTCTTTAGGGACGACCCAGAGACTTCCTCAAATTTGTTCCTGTCCTTAATTATCTGCGCCCCAAGATAAAAGAGCCCGACTCCGCCTATGAGGCCTATCAATGCACGAACGATGGGGATATTGATGACATAAGAAACACCTAAAGCTAGACCGATTATTATCGGTATCTCAACTAAAAGATGCCCAATGCAGATCATGGGGCCAGAAAGCGGGCCATACTTTAAGGTATCTTTTATTGTGGCTGTGAAAAGCGGTCCTGGCGCTATAGCGCCTGATAGCCCCACGCCAAAACCAATTGAAAGAAGTAACAACTCCTCCATCAAGTTAGGTTGAGAAAAACACGTTAAATATCTTTTGATTGCTAAAAAGTGCTTATGCTTATATAGATTAAAATTAATTAATAGTAGTGATAAAATGAAGTATGAAGTATTTTATGGGAAAGGTATGGGGAAGGTAAAGAAAGAATACCCCGATATTTATGAAGTGATAAAAAATCTAAATGAGGTCGTCTACACGGGAAAAGCCCTTGACTACAAGACACAAAAGCTAGTTGCTATTGGAATCAGTGCAAGTAGATGTGATGAAACTGCTACAGAAAAACAGATACGCTCTGCCATTAAGGAGCTCAAAGTTACGCCTGAAGAGATAGCCGATGTTTTAAGAGTAGTGCTTTTGTTATCCGGACAACCAGCCTTCACAAAAGGCATGAGAATCTTGGATGAACTTACAAAAAAATAGATTTCTAGTGAAAATAATCTAAAATATAAATATATTTTTATAATTTTATAATATAATATATCTTAGAAAGGTTTATAAATTACGTTTTGGGTAACTTGTAACATGAAGGTGGTTTCAATGAAAAGGATTGGAATTGCTCTGTTATCTATTGCAATTTTGTCTTTGGTAGTTGTTGTTCCGGTATTTAGTAACAACTATGCCTATAATTTTGAAAAAGGTATGGCAGGATGGGAAGCTACAGGTATGTGGCATATAGTAAATGAAGCCTCCCAATACAGAAACGCTAACAGCGGCTTTTCAAGTTACTGGTATGGGAGTGATCTTACAGGAAACTATGAATCTGGTACCGCTAACAGCGGCAGACTAGTTTCGCCCCCCATAAATCTAAAGAATTCAACTAAAACAACTTTGACATATTGGTACTGGTATCAGACTGAGACTACAGGGAAACTTTACGACCAGCGATTTGTTCAGATTCGGGAAGTTGGAAAGCAGAACTGGGAAGATTTAGAACAGCTACACAGTGACCCAATGGGGCAGTGGCTACAGAAAACTTACGACCTCTCAAGCTACAAAGGCAAAGTTATCGAGATAAGCTTTTATTTTGACATGAGCGATGAACTTGCAAATGATTACCGTGGATGGTACATCGATGATGTCGAAATCCAAATTGAAAAAAATTAGTTTCAAATAAACTATTCTTAATTTAATTTCTTATTATTTTATTTCTACCCTATAGTGCTTTACCTTTTTTGGTATATCGATTACTAAAATCCCTTTCTTAAAAGTAGCCAGGACCTTTTCAGGCTCGGTAGAAAATGGTAGATTGATATCTTTTTTAAAGCAAAATCCTTTTCTTGTGGGTGCAGAAATCCGCACACAGTTTTCTTCGGATGTTACCTCGATCTTTTCCTTTTCAACACATGGCATGTCAAGTTTTACAATTAAGGATTCTTTAGTATCGTTAAACTCGGCCAAAGGCTCAACGTTGTTACAGGTAGAGTAATTGATGTGCCAATAGGTCTCTCTAAATGAGTTGTTTGTATTTCCCTTAACTATATAGTACCTTCTTATCATGGTATCTACCTATACATGGTCGGTACATCAACTTTGTTTTCCTTCTGGATGGATGCGTTTGTCTGCTCCATAAGCGCCCTGTAGTTAATCTTCAGTTCTTCAGCTTGATCTATCAACTGTTTGACATCTATATTCAAATTAAGCATTTTATTCAAGATTTTAAGTATTGAAGCTGCAGCGCCCGGATCGGGGTAGCTTGTATAGCACTGGGCAAGAAAAATAGAGGATTTTAGCCCGATCTCAATCGAGTTCTTTAGTATAAGTGCATAAAATCCAGATATAAATCCTTCTTCAAGCACAACAACGCCCGACTCGCCCATTTTTTTCATTATAGCGTCATTGTTTGATGTCCCAAAGACCTGAGGCTCGTCGATGTCAATTCTCTCCTGTATAGGTGTCCCACTTATAGAAATTATGAGCTCTGCACCTTTCTCTTTATACCATTCAGTTAGCCTTTTTGAAAGAATAAATCCGGCTTTCGGATCTATAGGAATTTCTGATAAGATAGCTAGTATCTTATCTTTTTGGAATATCCTTACGGGATTTAACACCTTTCTCTCGTGAACTACCATTACAGGGGGGAAGAGGTCAGATTGGATATAGCCTACCTCTTCAAATTTTGCCTCAGCTATCATGTGACTTACAGCAATTGAACCGACAAGCCCGATATCTGGTATGCCCTCTATGATTGTCGGGTCTTTCACATCTATTTTCTTAGTCTCAATAATAAGTATATCATCAGAAGGATCCATTTTCTCACCTATCCCCTAGAGGGTTAGTTAATTTAAATAATTTATTATAATAAAAAATAAAAAAATTAATTTGGTTTTTCTACGTCAGATGTCTGTTTATCCACGGGCGCATTTGATTTCTCGACGACTATCTTACATTTCACGACAAGGGCGGCTATCGCACCAAGCGCTGCAAGCCATGGGGCTATCAACGTACCGACAAGCCCTGCTGCAAGTGGGATGTCCAAAAGTGTTTTATCATTCTCATCTTTTACAATAATCCTTGTTGCAATACCCTCATCGATAATCTTCTTTATCTCTTCCACCAGATGGTCTGAATCTACGAAGAATTCATCCCGCTTACCTGTTGAAGCTCCGCAATTTGAGCAGTAGTTTACTCCCTCTGATAACTCAGCGTTGCAGTTCTTACAAATCATTTTTATCACCAGAATATATCCCTTGATTTAGTTTAAATTTCTATTGTTTATTTCTCTTAATTTTTTAAATCTGTGTCTTTTGATTTTTATTCGACTTTTCTATCTCACCTTTTATTTTGACCATCTCGCTCTGAATCTTCTTGATCTCTTGCATCAAAGTTACCCTTTCCTTTTGGACTCTATTCAACTCTTCATCTAAGACACTTCTTTTTCCTAGCCTCATTAGATTAGCCTGATTTCTTTCAAGTTTTGACATCGCCATAGCAAGTTGCTCCCTCTTCGCCAAAAACTCATCCTTTAAATCCAAACTAATTGGTTCCTTGACTGGCTCTTTTTCTGGCTCTATGGAAGTAGTTTCTGAGGGGGCTTCCTCTTTTTTCATTTTCTGATAGTCTTTAGAAATTTGAGCTATCATACTCTCTGGAATTACTATCTTTTTATTGCAATGCGGACAGGTTAACTCTACACCTTTCATGAAAATCACTCTCTTAGCAAGCTATTGATTTCGCAATATAAAAGAATTGAGTTTTTTGAAAAGAGAAAAATAAAAAATACTTTATTGTTTTTCTATTTCGTCTAGGATCCTCATCCCTTTGTTGAATGCGGGCATGCCTGCAGTTAGTAAGACGACCCTTAGTACATCAACTATTTCATCTTTAGTTATGTTAAATTCATTCATGCCTGACATCATTTGTCTTTTTGTTGCACTCTCATCTGCCCTTGCTGCTGTTATACCTAAGGCCACAAGTTTTTGGGTCCTATAGTCTAGTGCTCTTCCTGTAAAAACGGCCTCATCTAATTTTACTATAGCTTCATATATTTCTGGATATTCATTTTTTATCTTGTTTACTCCTTTTCCATAAAATACTCCATCTTTCATTATAACACCAATAATAAAAAGGAGGAGGAGAGATATAAAATGAACGATTGGAAGAATAAGAATTAAATTATGTCAATTTTTGAATAATTATATCTAAGGTGATACGCTTTACCTTTTCGATATATTTCCTCTCCAAATCCTTTAAAGCCGGAAGAGTATCACCTTGTATTGGTATATTATTATAAAATCTAGGATTATACTATTTTGATCCTATTATCTTCCCGACAGCTTTCCCTAATGAATTCCCCAAATCCTCTCTGTATGCATTTAAGGATAAAATTCCTCTGCTTTTATTCTCAAGATATATCTTTGAAACGATAAAAAGTTCTCCTTGGTAACCTTCCTCTGCCCCCATCACTACAGTAGGATTATTTTCCTTCTTAAAATCATTGAAGTATTTTGTATCGCCTGATGAAGAATAGTATGCAAGCATTCTTATTCTTGAAGTAGGTAAAAATGGATTATACTTGATATTCTTCTCTGGCAGAGAAACAAGAAGTATTTGATTTCCGTAATTTTCCTTAAATTCGTGGACAATTTCAACGATATACCCCTCTTTTTCTAAATTATTAATGATTGACGATTCAAGGTAGACTCCTAAAGTTTCCCTGTCTTCTAAATAAAGGTAAAGAATATCACTTTTATTCATTTCATAATTATGCGATGAATACCTATTTGTCAACTCATTTAATTTTGTATCTGACTTAGAAATTTTATAATTAAGAGTAAATAAAGAGAATGTAAAAATTAGGAGTAATGCGATAATTGAAACTCCTATTAAATATTTCGAATTAGTCTTCATTGTATCACTTTAAATTCAAAGAAGTAAAGAGTGCCGCGGGCCGGATTTG
>CAZFRW010000034.1:6616-10649 GCA_964521515.1 uncultured Thermococci archaeon | reverse complement strand
CAGTGCATACAATCTTCTTTTTTTTCAAGAGAAAGAACTCTTTTACCATTTTTTATTACTGGTATCTCCCTATCACAAGCTTCTTTGCAAGCATTGCATCCATCACAAAGGGAATCATCATAACAGAAATTAACAAACTTATGCATAGCAAGTTTTGATTTTTTTGTTACGCAGCCCATCCCAACATTTTTTATCGAGCCACCAAATGCAGTTAACGCATGACCTTTACAATGGCTGAATACAATCATCTTGTCAACTTCTTTGAAGAGATTGGGTATGAATACTTCGTTTAGAGGACTTCTAACCTTAACATAAAACCCTTCATCATTTCCTAACCCATCTGCAACAATGAAAGGGGCACCTATGTTAGCAAGAGAAAATCCATGGTAAAAAGCATTCTTTATCATGCCAACGGCAGAGAATCTATGCCCGCAATAGTATGAAGTTGTGTCTGTAAGAAAAGGCTCGCATCCTTTTTCTAGAAGAGCTGAAACCAACTCTTTAAGATAAAGGGGATGCACATGAGCAGGATTTTTATATTCGCCAACATGAAGTTTAATCGCCACTCTATCTTCTTTATTGATATCGTCTAGAATACCGCTTTTTCTTATAGCCTTCTTGAATTTACCAATCATATCTGAGTCCTGTCTCCAAGGAACAAAGTATACATTTGACATGTATATCAATAATAGGATCTATTTTTATTATTTTCTCCGCTTTTCAACGAAAATTTTAAATAGTTATATTCGTTATTCAACTATATGTTTGAAGATGCAAAAGAACAACTTGCTAAGATGATGGCGGGGGAAGTTGTTTTATCAAACGATCCTGGTCAGACTCTGAGGAAATGGCGTGAGATTTTTGGTATATCCCAAACTGATTTGGCCCACCAGTTATCCATATCCCCCTCTGTTGTAAGTGATTATGAGGGGGGCAGGAGAAAATCTCCCGGCTCTTCAACAATTAGAAAAGTTGTTGAAAGCCTAATTGATATAGATATAAGCAGGGGCGGAAAGATAATCCATTCGTTCAGCCACAGATTTGCCAAAGAGGTAATAAGCGATGTTGTACTGGACCTTAAAGAATTCCCAGTTCCTATCCCGCCAAAAAAACTCATTGATGCAGTCCAAGGAGAAATTCTAGCAAATGAAGAGTACTTGGGAAAGGAGATCCATGGGTATACTGTTATTGATAGTATAAAGGCTATTCTTAATCTAAACTCAGAAGAGTTTCTTAAACTTTATGGACTATCTTCAGAGAGGGCTTTGATATTTACAAAAGTATCAACAGGACGATCCCCCCTGATTGCGATTAAAGTTCAGGGAATAATCCCATCAATGGTTGTTTTACACGGAGCAAAGAAGGTAGATGATATCGCCCTACAGTTAGCCGAAATACAGAAAATACCTCTGATTTTGTCACCTATAGAAACACTTGAGGATCTGTTAAATGGATTAAGGACTCTTTAACCTACAATCTGTATCTGATAATCGCTGCAATACCGCCGAATGCCTTTAGAAGTTGATTGCCTTCTTCAGTTTCTGTGGAAATAACTTCTACATTGGTGCTGCCTTCTTGAGCCAAATCCGCCAACTCTTCTAGAAGGTCTACTTTTTCCTCTATGTTTAAACTGAGATTCCCACATTTTTCACACGGCATGCCAGAAATTTGTTGTTCTAATTTGAATAGCTCTTCATCTGTCCCTGTCTTTTCAGTTAGATTCTCACACGATCCACATTTTATCTTAATCCTATTCTTGTTTAATCCTTCTGAAAGCAGTAATAAATCTACAGCTCCCGCCTCTAAATATTTCCGGACTTCTTTTTCCCCATAAGCTGCAAGACTGTCATCCTTTATTAATTCCTTAAGAAATTTGGTCACAATATCCTTTTCTTTTGTTATGTCCAGATTCTCTAAGATTTTTGAGCTTTTATCCACGAGCTCGTTTAGCCCGAAAAGTTCTGTATAAGCTGTATCTGCAGTTCCCAATATTTTTTTCCTAAGTTCGTGGTGTAAGTATTCCCCCTCTTCGAATTCGTATTTGGTATATCCCCCACCACCGATTAGAATCCCTTCTAGATTTTGTTGAGCAAGGAAGATTTCATTTGAGATTTTACCAACGGTATCCTTGAAGTCATCTGCCGCAATTTCTCTTAATCTTGCAAATCTGACTGAAGACTGCCCACCGGCCCTAAACTTTCCAGGAACTCTCGATGTCAAATGTTTGAGTAATTCTACTTTTTTACCCCTTAGAAGACCTATACTTGCCTCTCCTCTCTCTACAATAATCAGACCAAAGACTCTTTTGTCTTCAATCATTTCAAGTAGAGGTTCAAGCACGAACTGCTGGTCACATCTGTAAATTCTTACCGATATAGGGTCGGGAGGATTTAATGTAAAGAGCTCTATCTTTGGGCTACCTTCGTCCTCTGATATATTCCCAGAAAAGATAACAAGGCCGTTAGGCGGGGTCATTTTATACAACCTCAAGTGCTGCATTACCCTCTCTAAAGCGTATAGAACGTTTTTTCTAGTTCCTTTAGATTTAATATTTGTAGCAGTCCCTTGCTCATCTCTAATCTGCGCAGCTACTTTTGAAATTTCATAACCTGCAGGGATATAAACAGAGACAAGTTCTGTATGTCTGCCCCTTATACTTGACAGGAATTTAAGCTGCTTCTTAAGCTCATAGAGCTCTTTATTATCCATAATCAAGAAAAGATAGAAAATATTTAAAAGTGTTCCTACATTTACCTATCAAGTGGTCTAATGAGAAAACAAGTCTTCATGGAAATCTACAAGTCCATTAACACAAGAGATGATGTACCTGAATTATCCTGTAAATACGGGGTTCAAGAAGACGTTTTGCTTTCGATATTATCTCAAAAAACTGTGAGAAATGTCAAAAAGGATTATTACCCTGTAATGAACAGAATTCGAGAGCTTGTTAGATTATGGGACAAAGGCCTCTCTTTTTTTGATATATCCTCTAAACTATCCTTTTCACCAATATTAATTGCAACGATGATCCTTAAAGAAAAGGGCCTTAATAAAAAAGATATTAAGGATATTATGCATAACCCAGATTCAATTAGGGATGAACGAATTAAAAATGAAATTATAAAGGCGATCGAAGTGGATATAGCATATTCGCCAGCATCTTCAAAAATTCAACGGGAGAACGGAAAAAACGGAGAAGAGATGCTAAAGGTTTACCTTGATAAAAAAGAGATCCAATTTCTAAGGGAAGATGATTTAAGAAAACTTGGATCTGGTAAGACCCCAGATTTCCTCTTAAAAAAACCGATTAGGATAAGGGGTAGGAAAGTATTCTGGTTTGAGAGTAAGGCTAGTTTTTGTGACTACATAGAGTTTAAACAGGACTACAATAAACAATTAAAGCATTATATCTCCCTTTTTGGCCCCGGTATAGTGGTATACTGGAAAGGCTATATCGATGACATTGTCACCGATAAAAGAGTTTTAGTTGTAGATACTAACTTCTTTGAGAATACTTTTACTTCTTTTGAATACTTATAGAAGGCTCGTACTGGTATCTCATATATTCATAGGTCATATTTGAGACGCTACCATCATCTGCGATCTGGAAAAATGCTACTTTTGGATTCTTAAGGCCTGCAGTTATTTTTAATTCTTCAATGGCAGTATCCAGAGTGCCTACCCTATCAGCAAATTTGTAAGAAACTGCTTGGGTGCCGCTCCATACATTCCCATCAGAGTATTCTAGAACTTCTTCAGTTGATAGATTTCTTCCTTTAGAAACTACATAAATAAATCTATCAAAATCTTCATTGATCATCTGTTTGATACTTTCTCGGTCATCATCGGACAAAGGTCTCCAGGAAGCCCCAAGATCCTTATCCTCTCCAGTTTTTATTACCTCTATTTTTATACCAAACATTTCGAAATATTCTGTTAAATCTTCATGAACATATATAACGCCAATGCTTCCCAAAATAGCATCAGGTTTTACTACTATTTTATCACTTGCAACGGCCAAATAGTATCCCCC
>CAZFRW010000034.1:4752-6516 GCA_964521515.1 uncultured Thermococci archaeon | reverse complement strand
ATCTCTTCCCTTAGAGTTTGTATCTCCTGATTTTCTAGCGACTCTTGTGACTCGTAAGCAGAAAGTTTGGATTTTAGGATGTCTACTTCCCCGCTAGTTGTTACCCCGCCTTTTTCAGTAGTAATCCCAACGTCCTCTAAATCAAAATTACAACCAATTGTTGCAGTTATAAGAATAAAAATAGCAAATATTAAAAATAAAAATTTTTTATTAGATTTCATCTTAGCTCTTCACCTTAAAATGTATCACTCTTTTTTCTTCGAAGTCTTTTTCTTTGCTTTTGCTTTCTTTGGTTTGGCTTTTGTTGTCTCTTTTTTAGTGTCAAGTTCTTTTTCGACATCTCCAATAGTTGATGCAAGTACTTTTAGTTCGCCATCCATTTCTTCTTTGACTGCTTCTGCTTTCTTTGTTGTGGATTTCACTTTTTTCTTTTCTTTATCCTCTTTTGAATAGAACTTGGTCATGAACACATATGCTGCTGCAAATACGACTATGAGAAGGCTACCAAATATGAAGAGTCTGTATTTTTCAAAGAAGCTTGATTCCTGTCCTTTTTCAATGATTACAGTTGTTACTGTGAAGTATAGGGTTTCACCTGCAAGTGGGTGATTGAAATCTACAAGGGCATTATCAGCATTGACTTGAGTCACTGTTCCTGCCTGATTATCTAGAACTATACTATCTCCAACTTTTGGATTTAGCTTCAGTATGTACTTGTCTCCAGATTCAATGACATCTGCTATACCATATATTGTTTCTATCTGTTTCTGTGGCACTGCCTCTACTTTCATCGTTTTTTCGTTTACTTCAAGTACTACTAGATTTCCATATCCTGTAGGTAAAAGGTCACCAATCTTGGGGTCATATCTTAGTACTACGTTAGAATCGTTAATCTCTGTTATTGTGAAGGTAGTGATTTCGTTTGTCATTGATTTCCCAATCTCTGGCTTGTGTTCTATGGTAACATCAGTTGCAGTTACCTGAACAACTTGACCTGGCCAATCGGCTAGATCTACAAACATACCAACAGTTGGCTGCTGCCCATATCGAGTAACAAATGAACTAATCGTTGCTTGGAAGGTCCTTGGGATCTCTTCAAATCTTGTTATCTCTTGTGTTTTTGGGATTTCTTCTAAGACCCTAGGTAATGATAGTATTAAGGTAGGATCTTTTGGACCATAAGCCTGTTCAGGGGGTATTGAAATATTCTTTGTTTCCCCTTCTTTCATCCCTATTAATCCATTTTCAAATCCAGGAATAGTTGAGCCTTCTCCTATTTTTAATGTTAGAGTCTCATAGATTCTGTTTTGATTGTAAATTCCAGCATTTTGTGCTTCTTGTAAGATGGAAGTATCAAAAACTGTTCCATCTTGGAGTTTTAAAATATAATCAACTTTTACCGTATCTCCTTCCTGTGCCGTTTTTTCAATAGCGCACCCTGAAGAAAGGAGCAACATTGCAGTTAAAATAACCATAAAAATGTACTTTTTCATTCATACACCTATACTGATTGCCAATACAATTATTTATAAGTCTTTCTTTGATAGGTTTTTCAGGTGTTTAGATGCTATACGATGTAAAGGATCTCTCTCTTTCCGAGAAAGGAAAGCTGAGAATTGAATGGGCACAGAGAGAAATGTCTGTATTAGCACTTATTAAAGACGAATTTAAAAGAAAAAATACACTTAAAGGTTACAAAATTGGATGTTGTCTCCATGTTACAACAGAAACTGCAAATCTCATGATTGCTTTAAAAGAAGGGGG
>CAZFRW010000034.1:0-4652 GCA_964521515.1 uncultured Thermococci archaeon | reverse complement strand
CAGAGTACACTTGACGGCATTATCAGGGCTACAAATGTCCTGTTATCTGGAAAAAACTTTGTCGTTTCTGGATATGGCTGGTGCGGTAAAGGGGTAGCCATGAGGGCAAGAGGCATGGGCTCAAAAGTTATTGTCACTGAAATTGACCCCATAAAAGCGATAGAAGCAACTATGGACGGATTTCAGGTAATGAAAATGGAAGAAGCTTCTAAGATTGGTGATATCTTTGTCACCGTAACAGGGAACCTTAATGTGGTGAGGGAAGAACATTTTAGGAATATGAAAGAGGGTGCCATTATTGCAAACTCGGGCCACTTCAATGTAGAGATTGACATAAAAGCTCTAGAAAAATTATCTTCCTCTAAAAGAGTGATTAGAGATTCTGTTGAAGAATATAAATTGAAAGATGGCAAGAAAATATACCTTCTTGGTGAAGGCAGACTAATAAATCTCGCCGCGGCCGAAGGGCATCCTGCATCAGTTATGGATATGAGCTTTGCAAATCAGGCTTTGTCTGCAGAGTACCTTTCTAAAGAGGGGAAAAAGCTTCAGAATAAAGTATACCCTGTGCCTTTGGATATAGATAGAAGAATCGCCACTTTGAAGTTAAAATCAATGGGGATTTCAATTGACACCTTGAAAAAAGAGCAGGAAGAGTATCTTTCATCTTGGAAGTCAGGAACTTAGGTATCTCTTTTTTATTATTTTTCCAGGGGTAATTATAAATACCCTTAATATCCTTTTTTTATAAGGTGTTTTAGTGTTATTAAAGATTAAAATTCTGGATATTGAAGCTACAGATTACCCGCTTGTTCTAATGCATAAAGACGATGCTACTTTTCTTGGTGTAAGAAGACTTGGCAGGGTAAATGTTAAGTTGGGGCAAGAAGAGTTTGTTGCTGTTGTAGATTTAACAGAAAAAGTAGTTGCCAAAGGCGAAGTGGGGCTGTATGAATATCTGTGTAAGAAATTAGATTTATCATGTGGCTTAAATGCCGAGGTAACTATAGCATCCCCTCCAGATTCCGTTCATTTCATTAAGAAAAAGTTAGATGGCTTTACCTTAGCCAAAGAAGAGATATTTGACATAATTCAAGACACTGTTGAAAACAGATTAAGTGATGTCGAGCTCTCTGCTTTTGTATCTGCAGTATACACAAGAGGCCTTTCTAACGAAGAAGTAATCAATCTTATTAATAGTATGGTAAATATCGGCCAGACCCTAAATATTAAAAGAAAACCTATTTTTGACAAGCACTGTATAGGGGGGGTCCCAGGCAATAGAACTACCATGGTGATTGTCCCTATCCTAGGCGCCGCAGGATTGACCATCCCCAAAACATCATCAAGAGCAATTTCAAGTGCGGCAGGGACAACTGACACAATGGAGCTGCTTTGCAACGTCAGCTTTCACAAAGATGAAATCGAAAAAATAGTCGATAAGATAGGATGTTGCATCGTATGGGGTGGTGGAGTTGATCTGGCCATAGCCGATGATAAACTGATAAAAATAAGAAATCCTTTAGGGCTTGATCCTCAGTCGCTTCTACTTGCCAGCATACTTGCAAAGAAAAAAGCTTCAGGTTCTGAAAAAGTAGTCATAGATATACCAGTAGGTAAAAACGCCAAAGTTAAGGATATGACTGTGGCAAAGAAACTTGCAAGAGATTTTATTACGCTAGGCGAGAAGCTTGATATGGAAATAAAGTGCATGATCACTTATGGCGGGAAACCTGTTGGACGAGGAATTGGGCCGGCACTTGAAGCCATCGATGTTCTAAATGTACTTGGAGGTAAAGGTCCTCAAGATCTAAGGGATAAGTCATGTGAGATCGCAGGGCTACTCTTTGAGATGGGCGGCAAGGCACACAGGGGGAGAGGAGTAGAGATTGCAGAGCAAATGATTGACAGTGGAAAAGCCCTTTCTAAATTTAGGGAGATTATAGCTGAGCAGGGAGGAAACCCAAAAATCAAACCAGAGGAGATACCTGTTGGTAAATATAATCACACTGTGAAATCAGAAGAGATCGAAGGAAGAATAGACTTCATGGACACAAGAATGATAAATATGATTGCAAGAGCATGTGGAGCACCGGACGACAAAGGAGCGGGAATCTATTTCCATGTAGAAAAAGGTGAAAAAGTAACAAAAGGCCAGGACTTATTTACACTTTATTCCGACAAGGAAAAGAAGATTGATAACGCTCTTAAAGTGCTCGATGGAAATCTCTTGGGTGTTGAAAAAGTAATATACGATATTGTAGAGGGCGAGCTATCCCTTTAACGCTTGGACAAAATAATATCTAGCTCTCTGTCTTAATATTACTTTGAATTTTCTTTTCTTTAAGATACGGTATTCTTTTTATATGCCCGCAATTCAAACAGGTAAAGGTCACTTTCCCCTTACCTGTCCTGATCCTTACCGTTTTATTTGGGATAAGAACAGTAAAGCATTTCTTACAGAATCTCCTCTTAAACTTGGAAGGGATCCTTATCTTATGGCGTCTAGAGATAGCCACAGCAGTCTTTATAGAATTTGTCGATAGGACCTCATCGTCTTTATGTAGCTCTGAGAATCTCAATAGTTCTTTAATTCGCTCAGAAGCCACCTTTTTTCTGACTGCTTTTCTCTCTTTCCATCCCATTAATTTTAATTTTATTATTTAGTTAATAAATTCTTAGGTAAAAAAATCAACGAATAATTGCTATTTGGCAAAATAAAAAGCTTTATATACCTTACATTATCTTAAAGCACGTTCTGCCCACTAAATTGTTTCGTGATATTATGATAAAAGTAGAAGAAGTAATGGTAAAGGATGTAATCTCAGTCTCCATACCCGCAACAGTAAATGAAGCGCTCGAGAAAATGCAAAAATACAAGAAGCCAGATTTACCAGTTATAAATAAAGACAAAGAGCTTGTCGGTATCATTTCTTTGGACGACATAATAAAAAATCCAGACGAAGATCAGATTGCTCTTGTAATGAGTAGAGCTTTTAAATCCGTCAAAGAAGCGGACACGATAAAAAAGGCCGCTAAAATTCTTTTGGATAATAATCTCACACGAGTCCCAGTTATCTCCGATGGGAAACTTATGGGCGTTGTTGCCGTCCGAGATATTGTAATGAACGGTATATCAAGACTCGATTTAAACGAGCCATGCAGCACATATATGAAGGAAGATGTACCTTGCATTTGGCAGGATACTCCCCTAAAATCCGCGCTCATGATCATGGTATACAGCAAATCAAATTTCTTCATGGTCTTGGGAAACGATGGCGGTATAGTGGGAATTGTAGATACCCAAGATATAATGTCTTCTGGTGAGTTCTTAGACGAACTTAAGACCACAGAGCTTAATATCTCTGGAGAGGGTGACGATTGGGCATGGGAGCCTAAAACTGCCTTGCACATAGTCTCAAAGAAGCTCTCACTCCCCGCAAAACCTGTAAAAGATGTAATGTCAACGGAGCTTGTAACAGTCACAAGAAAAACGCCCATCAGTAAATGTGCAAAAGAGATGAGAAAGAATAACATCGAACAGATACCAATCATCAATGCTGAAGGGGCGTTAATAGGGATTATTAGAGATGTCGACATAATAAAATCCCTTTTATGAGTTGATACTGTTGTTTGACTCTTTAAAGAATAAATTTTCTGGTCTAGTTGAAGGTGTTAGCTCTAAGAAGATAACTGAAAAAGACCTTAATAAAATTCTAGAGGACTTTGAACTTTCACTTCTTGAAAGCGATGTCTCTATGAAGGTTTCTGAGAAGATTGTAAATGAACTAAAGAAGAAGCTTGCCGGAGAAAAGATTGGGCTTACTTCAAACAAAAAAGATTTTGTGAAAGTGGCAGTCGAAGAAACTTTGACAGAAATCCTTGAATTCAAAAAATACGATATTTTTAAAGAGATAGAAAAAAGGAGAAAAGCAGGCGAGATATTCTCAATAGCTTTTGTTGGATTCAATGGAACAGGCAAGACCACAACTATCGCAAAATTCGGTAAATTGTTAACTGATAAAGGATACAAAGTTGTTATCGCAGCATCTGATACTTTTAGGGCGGGTTCAATCGAGCAGCTTTCATTGCATGCGGAAAAAATTGGAATAAAGGTCATAAAGCATAATTATGGCGCTGATCCAGCGGCAGTTGCATTTGATGCAATAAATCATGCAAAGGCTAGAGGGATAGACGTTGTTTTGATAGACACCGCAGGCAGATCAGAGATGAATAGAAATCTGATGGACGAGATGAAGAAGTTAGTCAGAGTTGCAAACCCAGACTTTAAGATATTTGTTGGGGATTCTCTTGCAGGAAATGCCGTGGCAGAGCAGGCAGAAAAGTTTTCAGAAATCGGGCTCGATGGCTCGATATTAACTAAGGTTGATGCCGATGCTAGAGGTGGGGCGGCTCTTTCGATAAGTTATATCACTGGAAAGCCCATACTTTTTATTGGAACTGGCCAAGGGTATGACGATCTGGAGCCTTTTGATCCAAAATGGCTCGTTGAAAGGATACTCCCATAACATTTATAAACATCCCAACTTTAGGTTCTCTGATGGCCGGGGTGGGGTAGCATGGTTATCCTATGGGACTGTGGATCCCATGACTCGGGTTCAAATCTCGGCCCCGGCCCCTACTTTTAATAT
>CAZFRW010000033.1:8095-10976 GCA_964521515.1 uncultured Thermococci archaeon | reverse complement strand
TGTACCTATTACGCAACTGGTGCCTCTATAACATCTTATATCGAAATTATAGCAGGAATATCAAAGACTGCAGATATAGAGAAAATGCTTTTCAAGGGAATGCAGGGCCCAGAAGAGGTAATTTTAGTTATAGTTGATAATGGTAGAACTGAAGCTTTCGAGAGGGGTTATAAAAATCTATTTTATTGCATAGGGTGTGGTAATTGTCTTCTAGACTGCCCAGTATACCATGTTGTGGGAAATGAATATGGGTACAAAGGTTACCTAGGTGGTAGAGGAACCTCTACATCTTATTTTTTAGAAGGCCCAGATACATCTTTAGAGAACGGACTTTTCTTCTGCACTACCTGTAATACCTGCGAAGTATCATGTCCAGTTGATATTGGAAATGCAGAGTATTCAGAAAAATTAAGAGAAAATACTTCTTCGATGAAAAAGATTTTCCCAACACATGAACGGATAATTGAAAATATAAAAAAATCAAAAAATCCTTTTGGCGTGTATGCTACCAAAGAATTGAAGGAAGGAAATGAAGTTGTCTATTTCAGAGGTTGTATGGGGCTATACAGAGAAAAGGACATAGCTGATGCTACAATTAAACTTCTCGAAAGAGCAAATGTTTCATATGCTCTAGTTGATGAAGTTTGCTGTGGTTCGGTTGCACTTAGGACTGGAAATAAAAAAATAGCCAAAGAACTTGCAAAAGAGAATTTAGAAAAGATTAAACGAACTGGAGCTAATACAGTTATATTTTCCTGTGCTGGATGTCTTAGAACCTTTATTAAAGATTATCCTAATTTTGAGAGTAGTAATCTAAAACTTCTTCATTCGTCACAATACTTCCTTGGACTTATTAACGAAGGAAGAATAAAAATAAAGGATGGGAAGAATTTAAAATTAACTTTCCACGACCCTTGTCATATGGGGAGACATCTTAAAATATACGATGAGCCTAGAAATATAATAAAAGGATTACCCAATGTTGAATTTGTCGAAATGAAACGAACAAAGGAAGACTCAAGATGCTGTGGTGCTGGCGGTGGCGTCAAATCTTTATTTGGCGACTTATCTACTTCTATGGCTAAGGAAAGAATTAATGATGCTAAGGAAGTTGGAGCAGATATAATAGTTTCTACATGTCCTTTCTGTAAGAGAAACTTAAAGGATGCTTCAGAAATTGAAGTTATTGACCTTTCAGAATTACTTTTAGAGTATTCTAGTTAATAAAATATTTTTATTTTAGAACAATATCCGATAATTATATATTATTAACGTATATTGTTTTAATTTTTTATTAAATATTAGAAAAACTTATAAAGGAACGAAAAATTAATTAGGTAGTCGTATGATATTTTAAAATATATGGGGAGCTAAATATGGTATCTGTAAAGGGGAAGTCCCTTGAGGGATTATTAAATGAATTTAGAAGATTTTACCCTTCGACAGAATTTAAGGAAAATGCAAATATAAAGGATAAAGAAATATTTGAGAAGTCCGAAGAAAATCCAGAAAAATTTTGGGCAGGTTATGCATCTCAACTTCATTGGTACAAAAAATGGGACAAAGTACTAGAGTGGAACCCCCCCCATTCAAAATGGTTTGTGAACGGAGAGCTAAATGTATGTTACAACTGTGTAGATAGACATATCAAAAATGGAGGGAGAAACAAAGCAGCCATTATATGGGAAGGTGAGCCAGGCGACACTAAAACTCTAACATACTGGGATCTTTATAGGGAAGTAAACAAATTTTCTAATGTTCTAAAAAAACTTGGAGTTGCCAAAGGGGACAGGGTAGCTATATACATGCCAATGATACCTGAAGCGGTAATTGCCATGTTAGCATGTGCAAGAATAGGCGCAATTCATATGGTTGTATTTGGCGGTTTTAGTTCTGAAGCTTTGAGAGACAGAATAAATGATTGCAAAGCGAAATTATTAATTACTGCAGACGGAGGGTATAGAAGAGGCAGTTTAATACCCTTAAAACATGACTCAGATTATGCAGTTAAAGACACTCCTTCGATTGAAAATGTATTAATCATAAAGCGGGGAGAATTTCCTCTTAGGATTAAGAAAGGTAGAGATTTCTGGTGGCACGAGTTAGCAGATGAAGTTGATTCATATTGCGAACCAGAACCTATGAATTCAGAAGACAGCTTGTTTATTTTATATACATCGGGAACAACTGGGAAACCCAAGGGAGTTGTCCACTCTACAGGAGGGTATTTAACTGGGGTTTATACTACAAGCAAACTAATATTTGACATGAAGGATCAAGACGTTTTTTGGTGTACCGCAGATATAGGTTGGATAACAGGCCACAGTTACATTGTCTATGGACCTCTTGCTGTAGGGGCTACTCTATTCATGTATGAAGGAGCTCCCGATTGGCCAGAAATGGACAGATACTGGAGGATCATAGACAAATATGGAGTTACAATATTCTACACTGCGCCTACTGCGATTAGAGCTTTCATGAAGGCTGGAACAGAATTTCTAAAACCTTTTTCTTTAGAAACATTAAGATTATTGGGAAGTGTTGGAGAACCTATAAATCCAGAAGCTTGGATATGGTACTACACCAATATAGGGAAGAAAAGATGCCCAATAGTTGATACTTGGTGGCAAACAGAAACTGGTATGGTAATGATAACAACTCTCCCTGGATACCACACAATGAAACCTGGACATGCTGGATTCCCTTTTCCAGGGACATCTTTAGATATATTAAATGAAGCTGGAAATCCTGTTGAGCCTGACGAAGGAGGATACCTTGTTCTAAAAAATCCTTGGCCTTCGATGTTAAAGGGAATATATGGGGATGAAGAAAAGTATCTTGAAAAATACTGGGGCAAATGGAATGGAAAGTGCTACTTTAC
>CAZFRW010000033.1:0-7995 GCA_964521515.1 uncultured Thermococci archaeon | reverse complement strand
AAGAAAAGTATCTTGAAAAATACTGGGGCAAATGGAATGGAAAGTGCTACTTTACAGGCGATGGCGCAAGAAGAGATAACGAAGGGTATATAATGCTTCTTGGGAGGGTAGACGATGTTCTTTCAATAGCTGGCCATAGAGTAGGAACTATGGAAGTTGAAAGTGCTTTGGTATCATATCCTGCAGTTGCAGAAGCTGCTGTTGTAGGGATTACTCATGAGATAACTGGGCAGGCAATAGTAGGATTCATTGTTTTGAAAGACGATGTAGACAAAGACCTGGATCTTGAAGATGCTATTAGAGAACATGTTGCAAAAAAGATAGGACCTATTGCAAGACCAAGAAAAGTAATATTTACAAGTGAACTACCAAAGACTAGAAGTGGGAAGATAATGAGGAGACTCCTTAAGGACATTGCAGAAGGAAAAGTTCTTGGAGATACGACAACACTTACAGAACCGGAAGTAATTGATACCTTGAAAAAACAGTATGAGAATATTGAAGGTTAAAAATCTAAATTATCTCCAACATCTCTTACTTTATCTTTTTTCCTTTTCTCCAAATACTTATATACTATTGAATGTGGTTTTCCTTCCAATATCATCTCTAAAGCCTCTTTCGCATCGGCGGCACCATCAAAATCACCGATTACAGAAACAGTCTTCCCATAAACGCAAATATCGGTACTTGTAAGGTCCTCAATTGTTTTTCGTGTGCTGCCGTCCTTTCCAATAATCCTGCTTCTCTGCCTTTCCCATGCTTTAGAAGATTTTCCAAGATAATCTGGAAGGTAAAGCATTTCAAAAATGAATATGTCACTAAAAATTTTTGAAGCTTTTTCAAAAGGAAATCCCCTACCTATGGCTCTGACAATATCTCGCGCCTTCCATAAATTTAAAGGCTCTTCTGCACCATCCTTTTGAAAAATCCTAACAAGCCCTTCTTCACTGTCAATCTCAATCTTCACTGAAAGCCTCTTCTCAATATGCCTCTTAACTTCACCGTCTTTTCCAATAAGAACGCCTAGCCTATCTTGAGGTATCTTTACAAATTCTTCACTCATTTAAAATCCCCTTTAACGTTTCATTCACTTCAGGTACTTCAATATAATTTGAAAAATATCTGGTGAGGTTCTCGATATCTCTTTTGAGAAAATCTTGAGCCATTATACTATCCTTAATTGTTCCTTGTGCAAAATCAATGAAGTAAATCTTTTTACCCATTAGTATGTTATACTCACTTAAATCAGAGTGAATTAGCCCTGCTTTATACAACTTACTAACATTTTCTATTATAAGATTGAAGTCCTTTTCGGGCGCTTTTGATTTTTTATCTTTTAAAGTAGGGTATGCCTTCATATTCTTACCTAAAAATTCCATTATCAAAACATTGTTTCTTGTTAGAATTGGTTTAGGAACGTTAATAACTTCTCTAGCTATCTTTAAATTCTTAAATTCTCTTTTTGCCCATGCGAATACAGTGCTTCTTTTATCTTTTTTTGTATAATAAAATCGTGGGTCTCCTACAAGATATGAATACATCTTATTAAAGTTTGAAGTTGCAATTCTATAAATCTTAACAGCAATCTCTTTTCCACTTCCGTCTTTCCCATAAAAGACGTTTGCTTCTTTGCCTGTTGCAATCTCACCATTCAAAGAACCAATATAACCATTATTCATAAGTTTAAAGAGAGTAAGGCGAGTTGATTGGTCAAAGACTTCATCCCTAACCTGAAAGATATCCGAATCCCTATCGACTCTTTCACGCTTTAGATTCTTAATGTCTTCTTTTCTTTCATAAACATCAATATGATCTTCAATGTCGCCCATAATCTAAAGAGTCATGTAGCCGTTATCAATTAGCCATTTAGTCTGGGCCCTTGAATATCGGTATATGATATTTCCTCTTTCGTCACCCTTAAGTTCCCATGGTTCTACTAGGACCACCATGCCCATTTTAATCCATAGTCTTCTCTTAAATTTTCCTGGAACAGAGCAAACTCTCTCTTTTCCATCTGTACATCTAACTTTCATTCTGCCTGCGCCAAGCATCTGATCGACAACGCCCAATACCTCTCCCTTTTGAGGAGTTCTCGTTCTCTGGACCTGTTCTTCATCACTAGTAGTTCTAGGTTGATATTTCAGATAATCCCTCCTATATAGACCTTATCTCACTTATAATCTCAACAAGATAATCAATAACGGATTTCTTCAAATCCATTGGATGAACTTCCTTTGATAAGTAAGCCCTTTCAAGTGAGTCGTATGAATCAAACTCTACACTGCCCCCGTATTTTTCCGATCTTTTTATTTCAAAAGCACCGGTTATCTTTGGAAAGAGTATAAGGCGGGCTATTTGGAGTAGAGGATTCTCCTCCTTTACCCCCATAGGACAATAAGCCTTATTAATTTTTTCCTTAATTGCTGGTTCTTCATCTCTAACTGATATCATGCTTTCAGGTTTTGAAGAACTCATTTTGTCGCCAGGGCCTGTAAGGGAAGATATAAGGGGAGTATGTAGACATACAAACGGCTTATAGTTTATTTTTGAAGAAAGTTCTCTACCGAGCATATGAATTTTCCTCTGCTCAATTCCCCCAATGGCTACATCAACTCCTAAGTATTTTATATCTACAATCTGTAAGAATGGGTATAAAACTTGAGACACTCTTGCATGCTCAATATCTCTTGCAATTACCTGCATGCTTCTAAGGGCCCTATTTATAGTTGTATCTAAAGAAAGATTGAATACATCATCAATATATTCTAATGATCTTTCAAAGGAGGACCCCAACACATATTCTGTGGATCTTAGTCCAAATGCCTTAAAGGTCTCTTCCCATATAGAGGTCTGCTCATGTATCCATTCCCAGTTTCCTTTTCTATTAAGCCACGTGTGCCAATCTGCGAATAATACTTTTACTTTAAAACCAGCTTTCTCCATGTCTTTCAATTTAGACATTGTCACAAGATGACCAAGATGAACATCCCCTGAAGTTTCATATCCACAGTAGCATACTGGATTATTTTTATTATTCAATAGTCCCAGTAGCTCTTCCTCTGTTACAATTTCTTCAGCATTCCTAGCTATAATCTCCAATCTATTGTCCATGGCGAACACCTATATTTGTAGTATTTATTTCTTTCTCATTTTGTATAATTTAAGATAAAATAACAGATAAATAAATTTTGGTACGTCTATAAAAGAAAAATGGGACTTTTCATCTCCGTAAATCGTTTCAATCGGCACTTCTTCAATTCTCATATGGAATTTTCCGACATATGCCAAGATTTCTGTTTCTATATTATATCTTTCTGATTCTAAATGCATCTTCTCTAAAAATTCTCTCTTGATTGCCCTATATCCTGATTGCGTATCGCGTATATTAATGCCAAAAAATATTCTTATCAAAGTAGTAGAAATAGAGTTAGACATCTTTCTGATTAATGGCATGTTCTTCGTATTTCCTAAAAATCTTGAACCTACAGTGATATCGGCTCTACCTTTTTGGATAGGTTCAACAAGTTTGTAGATATCTTCAGGCTTGTGTTGAAGATCCGCATCCAGAAAAACAATAATATCTCCTTTGGCTACCGATGCTCCAGTTCTAATTGCTCTCCCTTTACCACAGTTAACATCATGGGTTACAATCTTTGCACCTGCTTTTTTGGCCATTTCTCCAGTTCTGTCTATACTTCCATCGTCTATAACTATTTTTTCGAAGATATCATTTGGAACTCTCTTAACTACCTCATAGATGCTTTGCTCTACGTTGAAGGAAGGAATAATCACTGAAACGCGTTCCATGAAACAGGAATAAAAAGAAGATTTATAAGTCTTAAGATGATAGTAAATTTCTCTTAGAGCATAAAATGTTCTAAATCACAATATTTTAATAAAAAGTTTTATAAGGCAATGAAAAGGCTTTAAGAAAAAGGTGAGTTCATGAGGAGAAGAATAAAAAATCTTTTGAGGAGCGTCAAAAAAAGTGGAGCATACCCTCAGAAGGTCAATTTCAGAAAGAGAAAAAAAGAGAAGTATTATCCGGCTCTCAGAAGTTAAACAAAACTTTTTTAATATATTATTTTAATTAATTTATATGATTTCTAAAAAAAGAGTCCTATATTTTGCTTCTTTTTCACATACAATTACACATGCTATGACTTTGACTCTTGCACCTCTTCTGCCTTTGGTTAGGTCAGACTGGGGCCTCACTAATACAGAAACTGCTTCTTTTGCTTTTATTTCATTTCTCATGTATGGTGCTATGGCCTTGCCTTCGGGCCTTATATCGGATAGGATAGGTTCTCTAAAAGTTATTAGGATCGGACTATTAATATTTCTGGTATCAATAGCGGGTATCTATCTATCTAATGGGCCTATTACTCTTTGGATTTCTCTTTTGTTATTGGGCATTGGTGCGGGCGCTTATCACCCTGCTGGCCTATCTCTTGTATCTAGACTTTATCAAAAAGATATGGGTAAAGCTATGGGATTCAACGGCCTACTTGGAAATTTGGGTGAAGCTTCTTCCCCCTTAATAGCTGCTGCCGTTGGGGTGTATATTGGATGGAAATACCCCTACCTTTTATGGTGTTTGCCCATCATAGTATTGCTTTTTATGGGTTTCTCCATAAAGGATTCAAAGATAAAAGATTATGTAAAAGAAGAAGTGGAAATTAAGTATAGTTACATAAAAGAAACAAGAAAGTTAGTTTCTAAAGATTTTTTACTTTACATATTGATACTTCTATTCAGAGGATTGTTTTACACCGGGACAGTTCTATTATTGACTACTTTTGCCAAAGATATCTTGTCAATTAAAGTTTTGATAGGAGGACTAGTCACGACCATACTGATAGTTTCTGGCATGCCTGGACAGATCTTTGGAGGAAAAATATCGGATAAACTTGGTTACAAAAAACCTCTTCTTATTTTCACAGCCTTTTGTTCTATTTCTATTGCGCTTATTGCCAATACATCTAGTTCAATTATATTTATAATTTTTTCAATATTAATGGGATTTTCCTATTTCGCCGCCCAGCCTGCACAAAATATGCTTACGGCATCGATGGGGAGTACAAAAATACGTGGTCTGCTTTATGGATTTAGTTCTCTTTGTATATTTGGCTTTGGATCTTTCGCAGTTTCAGTTGGCGGGTATATTGCTGATGTTTTGACATGGAGGTATGCTTTCTATATGCTTGCCATCTTTGCCTTAATAGATGTTTTTTTAATTTATCTTAAAAAGGAAAAATAGAGGAGATTAAACAAACTTAATTTGCTTTGGAAATTCTCCTAAATATTTTTTGAATTCTTTAGGCCAATTGTCTGAGTCAAGTCCTTTTTGGGCCAAGAATGACACAGTCCATCTTTGAAGCCCAATCCCAGAACAGCCAGACCATAATTCCTTGTTTTTTGAAGATTTAATAGAGAAAGCTTTAGTATATTTATCTCCCACTATTGAAAGATTTTGGAATTCTAGCCATTCACTCTCTTCTCTACCGCCTCTCGAAGGAATCCAGGATTCATAGTCAATGGTTCCTTTAACCCTTCCAGTTTCTTTTTCAATCCCTGTCTGCCCCGACTGTGCCATATAGAACGGTGTTACCCAAGCTGTTCTCCATTCAATCTCAAATATTTTGTTAAAGACGTAGGCATATCTTTCCATCATTTTTTCTTTAAGCTCAATTAACTGATCTGGGTATCCTATGAATACGGGCTCTATCCTCCAGAATTCGTTTACACGTTCAATTCCTTGTCTCCCACCAGCTTCCCATCTGTAAGAAGGGCCGCTTTTATCATAGATTAGTAATGGAAATTCTGAATCGTCAATAGTCTTCCCATCAAAAGCCCAGTACATTGGAGGGCACTGCGCATAGGTCATCCCGCCAATAGGGTCCCTCATTCTTTCTCTTATTTTATCAACATGGGCTTTTTTTGTTATCTTGTATAAGTCAATTACCTCTTCCCAAACAGAAATATCCCTAGAAACAGGCGGCGATACATAGTAAATTTCTGGTTCACTACCAGATAAATGGCCTGTCTTTTCCCAAATTTCAAAAGGCACAAGCTTGGGGGCAATAACTTCAATGAAACCCAGCGGTTTTAAAACTTCTTCAACTGCAATCCTTTCCATTGTTCTTAGTAGTGCTGCAACTGGGGCATGATAAAACCATTGGCCTTGGCTTGGCCCTTGCTTTAGCCATCCCAGAGCCAATAATCCTAGTGTTGGGTCTTTTGTAGTCAAGGGTTCTATGCTCTCACTCTTTGAAATTAGCTCCCAATGTTCGCCCTTGCCTCCCCAAAACTGCGCTTCCACTTTTTCATAGAATAAAGTAATTATACGATCAACATAATTTTTTGTAAGAAACTCTTCATCCAAATCATTTAAAGTTAAAATTGCATTGGTGCCATCTATAGAGATTTTATCAACAAAAGGTATCTTAACGGGATCTTTTGGGATTTTTTCAAGTTCAAGCGTTAATTTATAACTTTTTCCAATGACTTTTTTAATCCCAACTTTAAACTCCTTTCCGAGAAGTAAAGACAGTGAATTTTTTAACCTTATAGCAACTGCGTGTGCCCTGACATAAGTGCCGCTTTCAATAGTAACTGAGATTGTTTCATTTGATATTTTTGAGTCAATTATTTTTGGAGATTCTGAAAGTTTGTCTTTAGGTACTCCTTTAATTAATATTTCTTTAGTTTCTTCAGCAATATAATTCTTTACTTTTTGAACTCCTTCCCCTGTTAGTGGTTTGCTTAGGAGATACTCGGCATTTAAATGGAGTTTCATTATATCACAGCACCAACTTTATTTGATTATATATAAAAGTATTGACTTTGTTCAAAATATAATAAGTATTTATGAAACTTCTCCCCCAGTTACAAATGGTTCTCCAAGAATATCTGTCTGTTTTGGCTTTTTCTTATTCCTATACGAAAAGAAGGCCAATAAAAACAATACCCAAGCTAAACAAGTATAAATAACCATGCCGATAAAATCTCCTTGAAAATAAACTCGTATGCCTTGAATATAGACCAATGCTCCAACAATTAAGTAGGGTATTGTAAGATCTTTCATTTAATCACTACTTGATTTAAAATCTTTTTTCTTTTTAAAAAATACATATGACGCCATCAAGAAAAGTAAGCCAGCTATACCATTTAAAAGTGCACCTGCTGGATCGTGAGAGGATAAAAATCTCATCCCCAATAAGAGAAATAATATTCCTATAAAAAAAGTGAGTATTCTAAAAGTTTTATAGTGGTCACTGGTCGTAATTTCTGCATTTTTTTTCTTATTTTTTGTAGATACCATCAATTAAAATAGCCTAATCAGTTATATAAATGTTATTCGATTTACAGAATTGACAATAGAAAGATTTAAAAGTAGTTTCTGATAATCACTGTTAGGTACAATGGAAACACCATTACACTATATAAATTTGCTAGACAAGGGATATAATAAACTTGTCTGGACATTCACTGCCACGGTCATTCTAATCCCATTGGGTTACTTATTGGCAACAATCTCCAGGGTATCAAACCTTACTTTTTTATTAGATTTTAGAGTGGCAAAAAACTTTATCGCCGCCGTATTTATTTCGACATATCTAAGCTTAACTTCTATGGCAGTTTTTTCTGTAAAAGAAAAAAACTACCTAGGAAATGCTGTAGGTGAGCTCTACGCAATATAAGTATCACACGGAGATGGTGCAGGGAGAAATCCCAGCTGGCTGTTTTTATGGAATCAGAAGATGATGATGCGTCAAATAGTTGTGATGTAAAAACGATTGATAATTTTGTTCTGCCTTTTGTTAATTTTTTAGAGGCAAATATAGAAAATGATCTTAAATCCCATAAGAGGGGTGCAGGAATTTTGCATAGAAAGACAAGTCTTTTTGATAAAGATATAACTGAGATGTACTCAGACAACAATTTATTCGTTTTAAGTAACGAATACCACTATAAAACTGAGTCCTACTATAG
>CAZFRW010000032.1:0-11311 GCA_964521515.1 uncultured Thermococci archaeon | reverse complement strand
TATATGAAAATGGGATACAGCTTAAAGATATGGTAATGCTAAAGAAAGAACTGATATAATTTGAAACTAATTATTAGAACATTTTTCCCAATATTCTTATATACAAAAAGTCAAAATTAATCACAATGTCACAATTTAGAAACCCCACCGGACCTTTTGGAAGATTATTAGCAAGAGGCATGGCATGGGGGCATAAAGATTTTTATAAAAATGCTGCAAAGGCGCTTGATCTTAAAGAAGATGATAAATATCTTGAAATAGGGTTTGGCTCTGGATTATTCATAAAGAGATATGCTTCACATGTTTCAAGAATATCTGGATTAGATTATTCCATAGAGATGGTAAATCTAGCAACAGATATCAATAAAGACCTCGTTACATCGGGCAAAGCTGAATTTAAGCTAGGCGATGCATCTTCTTTGCCCTGGAAAAATGAGGAATTTTCTGCAGTAGCTGGAATTGAAACATTTTTCTTTTGGAATGAGCCTATGAAATCGCTTAAAGAGATATATAGGGTATTGGCCCCAGGGGGCAGATTGGTAATTGAAATGGCATACAATAAAGAGGACGGATTGGATCACTCAAAGCATGTTAAGCAAATGAATCTAAAATTGTATACTGCAGATGAAATGACTAAAATTCTAAATGAAGCTGGATTTAGCGATGTAGCCGTCACTTATTTTAAAGGATTTTGGCTTCCCTTGAAAGGGCACGTTGTTCCAAAAGGCATGATTGTTAAGGCGATTAAAAAATAAAATAATTGAGAAGAACAAAAACAAGTATTGATAAATTTTTTAATTTTTACATTTTAACGTAAGCAAATGTTTAAATATCTAAATCTTTTCTTAATTGCAAATGGTGTTTTTATGAAAAAAATAATTTCTATTCTATTATCGTTTGTATTATTGTTAGCAGGGGCAGGGGTGCTCTGTGCAAAAGGAAACTATATTCAAGTTTATCAAAATTCTATTTTTTCCTGCCAGAGGGAGCTTCTCATATATGAGATCAACAATATTGGGGATATAACTTCTGCTCCCTATAACTTCAATCTGGAAAGATGCTTAGGAAAACCTGCCTCTTTATCGGGGGTATGTCTTGATTGCACTGTTGAGCCCCCAATCAATCTTGGACAATGCAAGTATACGCTTTCCAATTACAGTTGCGAAATAATAGGAGAAAGTTTTTGGCTTTATTTATACTATGATGGTTCCGGCACTATAACAGTAAACGGTAAGAACTTTGACACATCCGAATACAAATCTCCTATAGCATTTCTATTATATGACAGCCAGGAATATGATCCCGATCCTCGTACATTCGAACAAATCCCCCCTTCAGTTACAATAAGCGCTGATGGAGATTTCAATTCGGAAGGGTTTGGGATTATTCTAGAAAGAGAGTGCTGCTGGAGCTGTGTAAAGAAGCCGTTCTCTGCCGCCATTCTCTACCCAAAGATCGATATAGAGAGCTTCAATGTTGCAGGAGGGCCTTCAGTTATAAAGGACGGCAAGGTACTTTCATCATTTCAAATGTCAACAGGGAGTCAAGAGGTCTTCCTACAAGTTGAGAACAGGGGCTTCTTTACCCAGAACGATGCAAGGGTAAGATTTGAAGGGCTTCCACAAGGCGTAACAGTAAAAGTAACTCCAGAAACACAGAAAATAAAAGCACATAATTTAGGAACTTATGGTGCAACATTCACCGTAGGCTCAAACGTTCCATCGGGCACTTATAAGATAACAATGGTAGCATTTTCTCCAAATGGCATCTTTGACAAGATAACATTTGATTTCGTAGTTCCTTAAAATTTAATTTATTTATTTTTTGTTTTTTGGATGGACAGGAGATGCTTTGTCACGCACTAGTTTTATGATTTTAACAAGCGATTCTTTATCAATCGAATCAATGTCTTCAAATTTCAAGTGGCGCATTGTCTTTCCAGTGCCCTGAAATAATTTTATTTCTTCAGGCGCCAATCCAATAATAGAAAATCCCATGTTGATTTGTTTCGAGAGATTTGCGATGTAGTATAGATCATCATAGCACATTACTCCATATTCCATTTTTTCGTTTAGACTAGGGATTGCTTCAAGTAGAACTTCTCTCAAGTATAAAATTATTTTTTGTCTTTCAAGAGGTTGTTTTTCCAAATATTGTTTTATCTGTGGATTCATTCTTACCAAATCCTAAAAAATTAGTAATAAAATTTGATACTACGCCTATCAATATGATGCCAATAAGCTACGCCCAAAACCTACTTTCCCACTTAGCCAAATATATTGTTTCCATTTTATCACCTTTTAATATGATTATAGAGAATATATTTAGTTATAATAATATAAGCTTATTCACGAGATACCTTTGTCTTTCCCACCGGTGCAACATATATTGTAAACTCGTCTTCTCCATCAACACCTAAAAGATTATCCATCAGCTCTTGATTGTATGCTGCAATGGCACATGTTCCACACCCTATGACCTCACATGCCAAGTAAAGATTTTGACAGACATGCCCTGCATCTAGGGCTATGACTTTGTAAGATGCCTGTCCGTATCTCCATTCCATCCTATACGGAATTGTAGTCCATATGAAAGTAACTGCGGCCTTGCCTACAAATTCTTGTCCCAAAGCTGCCGTTGAAGTCTTTGCTTCTAGGTCTTTTGGTTGGCTTATGAAAAGTAATTGATGAGTTAAGGGTAAGTATCGATAAATGCCCTTCTCAAGACCTTTGATATTAAAAACTATTAGGTAAGTCTCAAAGCTGTGCCTGCATCCCGCTGAAGGAACGTTTCTAAAGGCATGACCATAATCAAGTACCTCCCTTACGCCCTGTGTAGACCAGAGCAGAAAGGATAGCTCCTCCATTGAGAGGGGCTCATTTTTAAATATGCGTCTTGATCTCCTCTCTGCTATCGCTTTAGTGAGATTAAACTCTGGCATGTATCCTTTTGGAAAGTCTACGATTACAGCATTTTCAGGTACAGATTTTTGTAAAGGTGGTGGTGAAACCCCCATGTTTTGGTCTGTTTTGGAAAAATCTGTACGTAAGCGTACATTATCTTTTAGAAATTCTCTGCTCATTGCGTCATATATTATTAAAGAAAATAAAAATTTAATCCCTGTAATTTGAATTTATTTTTTTATAATTACCTTTGTTTTATTGCTCTTTTACCATATTTTCTATGTTCCACAATAGGTCTTGTAACCAACTTCTGACTCAGGCGGTTGTTGAAACTCTTTGTTGACATTTTTATAGTCATAAGGTTTTTTTAGTGCATGGAGTAACCTTTCAAATTCTGTTTTATCCCTTATCGCTTTTTCAACAAGATGATTTCTAGGTATAAGGGCAGGATTAGTATTCTGCATTACCTTCTGAGTTTTTATGGGATCTTGTTTTTCAATTCTTTTTTTCCACCTGGTAAACCAATCCCTTCCCTCGTCTTCGGTGAAAGGATCTTCATTATTAGAGAGCTTGAAAAAAGTATTGGTGTAATCCATTTTGTATTTCTTCATTAAATCAAGAATTTCTTTAATTAGTTGTACGTCCCCCTCCTGTTTTGAAAGGAGGCCCAATTTTTTACTCATCATTTTGATGTATGCATTTTGAAACTTTTCATCGAAACTTTCTATAATCTCCTCTGCGATTCTAATAGATTCTTCTTCATTTTCATGAAGTAGAGGGAGAAGTGCTTCAGCTAATTTTACAATATTCCATTTTATTATATTTGCTTGATTCCCAAATGCGTATCTGCCTTGTTTATCTATTGAGCTATAAACAGTTTTCTCATCATATGAATTCATAAATGCGCATGGCCCATAATCTATTGTTTCCCCGGATATGCTTGTATTGTCGGTATTCATGACGCCATGAATGAAGCCGACCCGAAGCCATTCTACTATTAGTTTTATTTGTTTATCAATGACTTTTTTTAGTAATGCTTGCGCGGGATAATTGGATTTTTTTAATTCAGGGTAATGCCTTTCTATTGTATACGTAAGCAATTGCTTGAGTTGTTTTATTTCCAAAAGGGATGCATACTCAAAAGTGCCTATTCGTATATGGCTTTCTGCTATTCGTGTCAGTACAGCTCCTGATTGCTCTGCTTGCCTGTACACTTTGTCCTTAGTTTCGATAACGCACAAACTTCTTGTGGTCGGTATTTTCAAATAATGTATTGCCTCACTTATCAGGTATTCTCTAAGCATTGCTTGAAGTGTTGCACGTCCGTCACCCCCTCTGCTATAAGGTGTCCTCCCCGAGCCTTTTAGCTGTATATCATATAGTTTGTCTTTGAACAGAATTTCGCCTAAAATAATTGCCCTGCCATCCCCAAGTACGGTAAAATAGCCAAATTGATGGCCGGCATATGCCTGGGCAAAAGGCTTTGTATTTGGGATTATCCTGTTTCCTGAAAAGTAATCTACAATCTCATTCTCGCTTAGCTTAATCTTGAGTTTTTTAGCCAACTCCTTATTGTAATAAAAAATGCTTGGCTCCTTTACAGGTAGCGGATCCTGTAATGTGTAAAAAATTCCGTCTAGATTAAGATAAGTGCTATCTAATTTGATGTGATAATCAGTATTTCCATTATCCATTTTTCTTTATTTATATCCTATATATTTAACTTGGCCTACTTTAGAAAAAGGAACCTATTGATTTTTTAGTTGGAAAATATTTATTAAGATTAAAAGATACCTATATTTTAATATGAAAATTGGATACCCTTGTATAAACAGAAGCGTTGGATGTACAGCAAATTCTACCTTTAGATTGGCAAATTATTCTGAAAGTAATCTAATTGAAAAAGTTACCAATAATCTTGATTGCCTGAATAAGATACTAAGATACAATGTAGATAATGATTTGCTCTTCTTTAGAATAAGTTCAGACTTAATCCCTTTTGCAAGCCACCCCGTATGCACTTTTAATTGGCAAGAATATTTTAAAGAAAGATTTCAAGACGTTGGAAATATCATAATAGAAAATGAAATCAGGATATCAATGCACCCTGACCAGTTTGTATTGATAAATTCAAACAATGAGTCAATCGTGTCAAAAAGTATTCTAGATTTAAAATGGCATTGTGAAGTTTTAGATTTAATGGGGCTTAATGAAACGGCCAAAGTACAGATTCATGTAGGGGGTGTTTATGGGGACAAAAGGTCTGCAATGGGTAGATTTGTAGACAACTACGAAAAACTTCCAGATTTTATTAAGAGAAGATTGGCGATAGAAAACGATGAAAGATTATATTCTCTTAAAGATTGTCTTTCTGTATCCAAAGAAACGGGCATACCAGTTATTTTTGATTCTTTTCACCATAGCTGCCTAAACAATGGTGAAACAATGGGTTATGCAATAAAGTTATCTGAAAAAACATGGGGTAAAAAAGATGGTATACTAATGACAGACTATAGCTCACAAGCGCCAAATGAAAGATTTGGAAAGCATGTAGATCACATTGATGTAGAAAAGTTCGGACAATACTTAAAAGAAACTAAGGAACATGATTTTGACATAATGCTTGAAATTAAAGATAAAGAAAAAAGTGCCTTAAAGGCCATAGAGGTAATAAAAAATATATGATTAGTATCTTGGTCAATCTAAATTTTCAGCATGTAATAATAGCTTCAATTTATTTTAAAGCTTATCAAATGTTTAATAAGAGGCTAAACGGTATTATTTTTAGGAGATGATTATTATGGCTATAAAAACAAACACTGAGATATTTTTGATTATCTTTGGAATATTGGCCTCTATCTTAAGCATTGGATGCTTGTATGGTGGAACAAATATTGAAGGGGCATCTTGGAAGTTAGAATCATACCTTTCTAGTGAAGAGAATATTATTAGCCCAATGCCAGAGACTAAACTAACTATTGTTTTCGATAAAGAAAAGGCATCAGGGACTTCAGGGTGCAATAGCTTTTTTTCCAGTTATGAAGTTAAAGGCAATTCAATCAAATTCGGACCAATTGGCAGCACATTGATGTACTGTACAAATCCGGAAGTTATGGATCAAGAGCAAACATATTTCATGAGACTTGGCTCAATAAAATCTTATAAAATTGAAGGCAATAAACTAAGCCTTATTGACGGCAATAATAGAGTTGTACTGATATACTCAAAAAACTAATTCAGAAGTAAAAGAGATAAAAATAAAATTAAGTACCAAATATTTAGTCTTTTACATATTTTTTCAATATTCCGATGAATTCTTCAGGGTCTTCAAACATAGGCAAATGTCCTACGCCCGGTATAATTTCCAATTGGCTATTTGGGATTCTTTCCTGTAAGTAATAACCCTTAGAAAGTGGTACCCAAGCGTCTTCTTCGCCCCATATCAAAAATGTTGGAACATCTACTTCTTCTAAGGGCTTTTGCAAGACATTTTTATCGCGTGTTGAGGTGATTTTAATTAAAACATACTCCCATCCTTTAAAGATTGTTGGATTTACAAAAAGTGGTTCTTCAATCTCCACTTCTTTGTGCATTGCGCTGGTAAAAGTCTCTGAAATCCTAGACTCATTATAAAAAAGTTTCATTATAACCCTCACATATTCTCTGACAATTGGCCAATCTAAAATTTTAAGGGCATTGAAATTCAAAGCATTGTCATCCACTTTATCGGTAATTGCACCAGAAACTAAGACTAGCCTTTCAACTTTTTCTGGATATTTCTGGTAATACATCATTGCTATGTTGCCCCCCATGCTGTGCCCTACGAGTGTAAATTTATTTAACTCTAGTTTATTGACAAAAGAGTTTACAAATTCAGCCTGGGAAGGGTGCGTATAATCCTCATCCCTCTTTTTTTCTGAAAGGCCAAATCCTTTTAGATCGACAGTAACTACCCTGTACCCCTCTTGAGCGAGCGCTGGTATTACGGGTATCCAATTTGTAGATGACCCACCAAAACCATGTAACAAAAGAATAGTTTTCTCGGATTCTGGATTTACATCTATGTAAAAAGTTTTGTAATTATCTATTTCTATAAAATTAGCCCCTTCGATTTCAAAATTAGAGATATATTCCTCTGGAGTAATGCCGGCGTCCCTTACAAAAATAGGTGAAAGGATCAGGATAATTAGAAATGTGTAAATAATATATTTTACTATCTTCTTAGATGGTATTTTCTCTTTTACGAAATCACCTTCTATTGATAAATCTAAAGCGCTAAAAGACACATCTCATTAATTTCGGGACTTCAAGATATATAAATATATGGAAAAGGAGGGAATATTTATTTTGCTCTAGAATTTTATTTATTTAAATAGATGAACGGCATCAAGAATATGGTAAGTATATAAATGGAATAGCTTAGTATTGTTAGATATATATGAAAACAAAAATAATTTTTGATGAAATTGAGCCTAAATATTTTGCCACTGTTCTAGGATTTATTTTAGCTTTGCCCAGTAAAAATATAAATATTGAAAAAATCGAATTTCCAAGAACACTATCAAAAGATAATTTTGAATACTCTGATGAGATAAATCTCAAATCAAAAAATGGAACTCTTACATGGGATGATATGAGTAACTCACTGAAAAGCTCTATCCCAGTAACTATAACATGCCAAAACAAAGTGAATGTAAAGGATTTGGAACATATAAGAAATCTCTGCGATTACCAAATAGAAGAACGATTAGAAGAAAATAAGGTAATTTTCTGGCCCAAGAACAGAGAAGAGCTATAGCAATCATAGAAAGAAAAAGTAGATAATGAGTATAGCTAAGATAATGACCACTATTGGCACGAAGAGAGACTTGATTATCCGATACAGTATATACGCAAGAATTATTGCTACGATTATGGCGGCCCATATAGGCAGTGTTATCATGCCACTCTTATTGTTTTTCTTATATATAAAGATATGGAAAAGAATACTTGGCGTACAAGAAAGTACTCCATTTATTATACCAAGAATAAAATATAAGATTTGGCCAATAAATTTATGGATTTTCAATATTTTTATAAACTATGGAGAACTATGATAATAGGGAGATACGATGGATTTTCTTAACGGAGAGAATGGAGACAATAACTGGGAATTAGATACACAAGCGTATGTAGAAACCTACACAAAAACTATAATCTTAACCGGAAAGGACGGCATAGAAACTAAATATAGACTTTCTTTGATCTCAGAAGATGAACCCTGCAAGAAGTGTGGAGGGATTAGATTTAGATATCTTGCTGAAGTATGGGATGAACAAAATGGCTGGATCCAACTTCAAGAATTTGACGGGAACTATCATTGCTCGAATGATATCTGCGATGAAGACGGCCTGAAGCCTCGTGAATTTGAAAAACTATTCAGATCCATTCAACAGAATGTCAAAAATATAGACTTAGATTGAAAATTAGGATGTGACTTTTTTTACAAATTCTATCTGGGTAGCTATCTCTCTGCACCACAATCAAAACATTTCCATCGGTGAACATTTATAGTGCCGCCACATTTAGGGCATGTCCATCTTATCCTTTCATTCTTTACAAATTGTCTTATGCCTAACCCCCTAATATTCTCAAGATTTTCAATCATGCTCATTCCATATTTTGTTCTATATCGTTTATCGAGGTTTTTTAATCTAGTGCAAGGATATTTATCGCATCTAAAACAGAACTTGGTCTCTTTTATAGTCTCGCAATTTTTAATGATGCATTTGACACAGATTGCTGCCTTGTTTGTATCTGGGTAATTGCATCCGGGACAATGATTTTTCTCCCGAAGATAAGCCATGCAAATCCCACAGTTCATTCCACACGGAGCAATGAGTTTAGAAGTTATTGATGTTGTGTTCACAATTATAATATGATGCTAGATAATAAAAATTTACCTATGATAAAAATAATAACTAAACATTTGATTAAGATTAATAAAAACGCTGACATTAATCTTAAATACAAGGCACCGGTATATATCGTAATTATATCTATAAAAAATTTAGATAATATCGGAGGTCATATTTATGGGTAGTAGTGTATCTTCACAGGAGCCACCGGGCGGACGGTGGACAATTGTAATCGTAGGTATTATCCTCCAGCTGTGTCTAGGGGCAATTTATGCATATGGGGTTTTAAGAAATCCTTTACTTGATCACTTCAAGTCCAAGGGATTAAATCCCACGGCCATGGACATGACTTGGCCATTCATCGTATTTCTGGCATTTTTTGCCATATTGATGCCCTTGGCAGGTCCTTATATCAAAAAGCTTGGGCCTAAGAAAGTGTGTATGGTTGGTGGGGTTCTTTGCGGAATAGGATGGCTTGCCGCCTCCTTTGCCACGTCCCCTTTGATGCTTATTCCCTTATACGGGATTATAGGTGGAGTTGGTGTGGGCATTGCATATGGAGCACCGATTGCTGCCTCCACACAATGGTTTCCTGATAAATGCGGCCTTGCTGTTGGGTTGACAGTCCTAGGCTTTGGATTCTCCTCAGCTATCATCACTTATGCAACTAGATTTCTATTGGGAAGTGGCTGGGGCATAATGAGCATTATGCAGATGTTCGGAATAGTTTTTATAATCCTAAGTATTGTGCTTTCACTACTACTCAAATTTCCGCCAACTGAATGGAAGCCTGCATGTATGGTCACATCTAAAGCTGGGCCCAGTAGTGTTGATTTCATGAGAGATCAGATGGCTAAGACCTCAACCTTCAAAGGGTTATGGATATGTTATACTATTGGTGCACTCGCTGGCCTAACTGCTATCGGAATTGCCGGGCCCGTTGGACAAGAGGTATTTGCCAATGCAGGCATGAGTTCTGATGTAGCAAATACACTGATATTTGCCTTGATCTTGCCTTTCGCCATATTTAACGGTGCAGGTAGGCCGATCTTCGGAGCACTTACAGACAAGCTATCGCCCAAGAAAACCGCTATACTGTCCTATGTGTTGATCATCATAGCTTGCTTAGTTATGTACATAGGGTATAGCAGCGTTTTAGCATATATAATCTGCTTCTGTCTCTTGTGGGGATGCCTAGGGGGGTGGCTCGCCATAGCCCCAACTGCTACTGCAAGCTATTTCGGTAGAAAGGACAATTCTAGAAACTATGGGCTTGTGTTCACTGCTTACGGTGCCGGTGCCATCATCGGTGGCATTGTCTCTGCACAGGCAAAGGACCTCTTGGGGGCCTTTCAGCCATTCTTCTTGATAGTGGCAGGTCTCGCAGCTGTAGGTATTGTAATTGCATTCGCTTTGCTAAAGCAGCCACATACAAATTCCGCCTAATTTATAACTCTATTTTATTTAATTTTTTTAATTGTTATATAGCTAAATTTTCTAGAACGTTTCCATATTCTTATATATTTGAAAACTAACTATAATTGTGTGATTAAAATGCCTAAAGATGTACTAAAAGCTTCGGTTAGTTGGCAAAAAGATATGGAATATTTAGGTAAGGATAGCGTGGGACATGAGATTCTTTTCGCAGCTTCAAAAGCATTTGGAGGTAGTGGAGATTATCCCATCCCCTTAGAAGGATTACTTGCTACAGCAGGCGCTTGTATAGCTGTTAATACCCAGATTTTATTGAGGCAACAGGGAAAGGACTACACATATTTTGATGTGGAGGTCAAAGGTACAAGAAAAGATGAATACCCAAGAATTTTTGAAAAGATTCATGCGAAAATAAAAGTAAAGGGAGACCTTGAGAAGGATCTGATCGAAGAGATAACAAAAGAGGTTATAACAAAATTCTGCCCGATAACAGTCATTCTAGGATTAACTGCAGAATTGACATGGGAACTTACAATGGAGTAAAATTTCTTATTTTTCTTTCTAACATCTTTTACTTTCGAATCTGTTTCAATCCGAGTGAAACAAGTGCAACTCCGATAACTACAACTAATAGATTAGTCATTAAGGCGTCATTATTGGATGCCTGCAATATTCCAACTACCGCAGACAAAGCCCCTACAACTCCAATAGATAAAAGGAGATATCCTAAAACTTTCCCCATTTTAAATCACCGTCAAATATTCTTTCTAGAATTTAAATTTTCTTTTCGTCAGTAATTAATTATGGCTCTACTTCCCTTTTGTTTTTTCCAAATAATCTGAATATTTCCCCCAATAGTGCTCACAGTCTTTGCAGTGCCAGCAAGGAGAGTCGTCATGCACAATACATCCACCAAGTATGACTTCGTGGATTTCTTCCTTTTCTAAAAGTTCATATGGCGGCATGCCATACATTATAGGCACGGTGTTGTTTGAGCCGCATTTTGGGCATTTTTGCTTTTTTTCCATATAATATATATTCAAATCATATATATTTAAGGATATCGAAAAAATAAGG
>CAZFRW010000031.1:0-12143 GCA_964521515.1 uncultured Thermococci archaeon | reverse complement strand
TAACTATCGTTCCATTTTTAATAACGAGGTCCATAACTATACCTCCCCTATACTTCTACGTCTTTATAACTTATAAAACTTGTCATTTCTAAAATATAAAAAGAAATATTCTATTTTTCAATTAAAAAAATATTATCTTCTGTAAGAAAATTAAAATGATTTCCATTTTTTAGAGAATTTCCTTTTCCTTTGATTATTTCCATTATCTCATGGATAGTTACATCGACATCTTCACTCAAGACTTCATAGATGTCTTCCTCACTAAAAAGCTCCTTTACGGCATATATTTCATAATCAAGGATCTCAGATAGCAGATTGTCTTTTATTTTCTCTTCGGGATATCTCCTCTCTCTAAGCCTTTCCAAAAGAATAGAAGGGTTACACCTTAAAATTACCGCTTTGTCAGCTTTGAAGGGTATGTGTGAATCTATGACTATGTTATCCAATTCCTTAAGCCTTTTTTCTACTTTTTTTTCGTCGATTATTATTTCATCTTCTTCAGTTGGGAAGTCAAAGTTATCTTTTGCAAACTCGCCAACGTTAATATAGGCCAAATTTAGTAATTCGGCAAGTTTTTTTGATATTATGGTCTTACCACTGCCTGGTACACCGGTAATTAAAAGCTTCATGAATATAATATGAACGAAAATCTTAAATACGTTGTTAATATTTGCGTGATATACAAGGGCCCGTGGCTTAGATTGGTTATAGCGTCCGGCTGATAACCGGGAGGTCCTGAGTTCAAATCTCAGCGGGCCCACCTTATCTATTTTTTATCTATGCTTTACTACACCTATTTTTGGGCAGTCTTTTTCTATCGGACATATGCCACACTTTGGACTAATAGGCGCACAGATATTTTGGCCATATGTTACAAGGATATCGTTGTACTCAATCCAATGCTTTTGGGGAAGCTTTTCTCTTAAGGCAAACTCAGTTTGGAAAGGATTCTTTGTTTTTACATATCCCCATCTATTAGATATCCTATGAACATGAGTATCAACACATATACCAGGTTTAGAATATCCAAGAGTGACGACAATGTTTGCAGTCTTTCTACCCACGCCTTTTAATTTCAATAGCTCATCTATTTCATCAGGGACGTTTCCATTGTATTCATCAAGTAGTTTCTTTGACATCTCAATAATTCTTTTTGCCTTTGTCTTATAGAATCCTACAGGATAGATAAGTTCCTGGATCTCAAGCTCTTCTAGTTTTATCATCTTCTTTGGTGTATCGGCTCTTTCAAAAAGTCTAAGCGAAGCGCTCCTTGTAGTTCTATCCTTAGTTCTAAGACTTAGCACGCAGGATATAAGAACTTTGTATGGGTCCCTATCTAAAGCTACTTCAGTCACTATAGGGACAGAGAGTTTTTTAATCTCTTCTCTGAGTATGCCCAAAATTTCAGATATATTGCTATTATCTATTATGTTCTTCCCCTCGTTTTAACTTAAGAAAATCATTTATTATTTTATTGTGATCAAATGATAAATTGTTTGGTATAGAATTTAATTCAAATAAGAATATTTCCTTAGCATCGTCTCCTGCTTTAGGCGTTCCACTGCCTTTACCATAATAAACAACACTAACTGTATGCCCCCTAGGATCCCGATTTGGTTTAGAGTAAACTCCTAGAAGAGATAGTTGATGGACATCAAGCCCAGTCTCTTCTTTTGCTTCTCTCACTGCGGCATTTTCAACTGTTTCCCCATATTCGACGAAACCTCCGGGGAGAGCAAAACAGTCTTTGAACGGCTCTCTACCCCTTTTTATTAAAATCAATTTATTATCAAAAAAAATAATTATGTCAACTGCCAGTGAAGGGATCCTTCTCATATCCTAACTCCAATAAGGCGTTTAAAGAAGATTGTTACATATCCAAGTTTAGGTATCTTCATGACGCTTTTCCCTAGAATAGCGTAATCAGGCACACCAGGAAGTTTTTTACCGTTTTCAAAATAAGTGTCCTCGAATGGATTATTGTCACCCTTAGTTACAAAATACAGTGCCCCATCTTCCTCTATTATGTTTATCGCTCTATGCACTATAGGAATATCCTGATAGGGTCTTTTGTATACAACGATGTCTCCCACCTGTATACCGCTTGGTTCAGTTCCTTTGATTACAATGATATCCCCTCGGTAGTAGACGGGCTCCATGCTCCCAGAAATAACAACGGCCACTGGATCTTCGACCTTTAAAGCGTAGGACAAGGTCAAGCTAATGACTAGGTAAAGTACAACAGCAATTATTATGCCTTCAATTATCTCCTTACCTTCTTGCTTGTAATCCACTGTTCCACATCCAGAAACAATAAATATATTATATTATGAAATATAAGAAACCTTTTAAAAGTTTATTGATAGGTTCAATAGGTGATTTGATGGATGAGCTAAATGATGATTATGCTGTTGAAACAGCCCACCCTACTGAGGTAATGAGTAGGATGATTTTTGAGATATCATACCAAGAAGTATTTTTAGATCTCCTTTTAAAAAAACTTGAAGAAAAGGGATTATTAAAAGCTGAGGAGTTTAAGAACGAAGTTCAAAAAGAGATAGAGCAGAATTATGGATTCTACATAGATAAATATTACGCTAGCAGATAGTTATTTTACCAATTCGTAGATGACCGATGTCCACAAAACTGCACACTTCTCTAAATTTTCGATTTTTACATACTCATCTGCCATATGCCATGTTTTATCTGAATCGGGGGAATGCGCAATTGAAGGTATTCCCCTTAAATTTAGTATCTTTGCAACAGTTATCCCAGTAGATGTTTCAAATCCCATTGGCATGCCAATTTCTTTAGCAGTTTTTTTGAATGCGTCTATTAATTTATTGTTGTGCTCTATTATGTGAGGAAAGTGTCTTGTTGTGACTTTGCCCAATCTGATATCTACATCTTTATCTTTCATCTTTAAAACGTCTATTTCATCAGAGATCCTTTTTAAAATCATTTCTTCAGTTACACCAACGGGGTATCTTACGTCCAATGTTACTCTGCACCTTGAAGCCACAATATTCGGTGCGTTTCCTCCGGATATCATGCCCACATTAACTGTTGGCGCGGTGAAACGGGGATCATATTTTAGATTAAAATCAAATTTTTCAAAATCAGAGAGTAGTTTAGAGACTTTAATTATCGCATTAATTCCTAATTCCGGTGTTGAGCCGTGGGATTGTTTTCCATAACTTTCAAGATCAAACCACGCCGCACCTTTTTCTCCGATAATTGCTTGGTCTATTGAGCCACTGTCTGGAACAATTGCATAGTCCGGTTTAAACCCCTTCTCTACAATGTATTCAACGCCATAATCGGACCCCATCTCCTCGTCAGAAACTGCACAGAAATAGATGGTTCCTTTGAACTTTAATCCACTTTTTAGCAATGCTTTTATCCCTGCCCATGATGCTGCAAGACATCCCTTGTTATCGAGTGCCCCCCTACCATAAATTTTACCGTCTTTTTCATACGGCTGGAATGGGTGATGGGTCCAACCTTCGCCGGCCGGCACAACGTCTGTGTGAGAAATTATAGCAACAGATGGCTCTCCACTACCTATCCTCCCGATATAATTTGGCCTTTTTTCATCCTTTGAAATTATTTCAACTTCGGCACCAATCTCCTTCATGCATTTCATTATTGTGTCATGCAACAGGTATTCATCACCAGGGGGATTTACAGTTTCAGTTTCAATAAGGCTGAATAAAAAATCTATCATTTCCTGCTTGTCAAGATTTGAACTAATTTTAGATGCTATCTCCTTTATCTCCATTACAACTCCTCCGCATATTTTAAAGCCAAATAAAAGTATTTTTTTGTAAGCTCCTTAGCAGAGCTATCTACAGATGCCCTGTAGCTGTTTACCTTTGCTCGGACACATGCCCGATAGCCTTTGTAAAAAGAAAGGAGTTTGGCCATCTCTAGGTCACCACTTTCTGATATATAAGTATCTGAGAATAGCTTAGAAAGTTCGGGCCTTCCAAGAAACTCTAAATCCATACACAGAAAAGCAATTTCTGCAGCAACGTCAGTTGTATTGATTGCCGGATTAAATTCTATGGCGTCAAAAATATAGATTCTATCTGGTGTAACAAAGATGTTGCCTGAATGAAGATCGCCGTGAGTCTCAAGAATTCTTCCCTCCGTAACCCTTCTCTGAAAAAGATCTGAGTTATTATTAATGAAGTCAAAATTTTTTCCTATGAGTTTATTGAACTCGTCACTAGAAAATAGCTCGCCAATAAAATATTCAAGATCCTTAAAATTGTCAGTGACGTTCTTTGTAAATTTTTCGATGGCGCCATATCTCCCCTCCAAATCAACTCTTGTCTTTTTATGAAACGCAAGTATCTTCAAGGCTATTTCTTCGATAGTATCTGTTTTAATTTCGTTATTTTCAATTAGATTTTTCATTATGTATTCTTCTGGGATCCTCTTCATCATGACTGTATAATCTACGGGCAATCCATCTCCAAACAGAACTAGACTATCGCCATGTTTTGTCAGGGGACAAACTTTGATATAGATTTCTGGGCTTAAGAGTCTGTTTATTCTAAGCTCCTCTTCGCAATAATACTCTCTCTTTCCAATGGTAGAATAATCAAGAAATGAGAACTTTGCATCTTTTTTGATCTTATAGGCATAATTTTTAGTTAGAAAGATATAGGAGATATGGGTTTCCTTAACTTCCTCAATCTTTTCATTGAATGTCTTATCATCAATCATAGATTTTAGATTCTCGTTCATTAGAAATATTTCAATATCTATATTTAAAAGGTTTTATGGCTAAAGATGACCCTAGAAATTGAAAGAAGCCTATATAAGCTTCTTTTTTGATTTATTCGGTAGTATTCATTTATATTTTTATTAGAAAAAAAGTGTTTCACCCGAAACTTTAAAATAGATAGCAAAGGCATAGTTTGTGTGGTTTCATGTGCGGAATCGTTGGAATTGTCACTGATAGCAAAATATCGATAAAAAATGACCTCTTAAAGTCCTTAAAGCGTCTTGAATATAGGGGTTATGACTCAGTGGGCTACGCCGATATCC
This sequence comes from uncultured Thermococci archaeon, assembly GCA_964521515.1. Taxonomy (GTDB): domain Archaea; phylum Methanobacteriota_B; class Thermococci; order Methanofastidiosales; family Methanofastidiosaceae; genus Methanofastidiosum. The sequence continues at coordinate 7,085 of CAZFRW010000031.1, read as the reverse complement.
AAGGAAATATAGAAAAGGATGTAGGTGAGATATCAAAATTCTTGGATGACATAAAAGATTCCAACACATCATGCGCAATTTCCCACACCCGATGGGCGACACATGGGGGCGTCACAAAAATAAATTCCCACCCTCACTGGGATTGTAAAAAAAATATATTTACTGTTCATAACGGAATTATTGAAAATTACCAAGAGCTAAAGAAAGAGCTCATAGCAAAAGGTCATGTTTTTATCACAGAGACCGATTCAGAGATTATTTCGCATTTCCTTGAAGAAGAGCTGAAATCAAAGAGCATGATGGAAGCGATAAAGAGTTTCATCAAAAAAATTGAAGGTACATATGCCATACTTGTGATTGAGAAAGGTAAAAACAGGATTTATGCTATAAAAAAGGATTCGCCCCTTGTTTTAGGCGTTGCTAAAGACAAGCTTTATCTCGCATCTGATATCTACGCTTTCTCCGATACAACAAACAAGGCCATATTCTTTGAAGACGGAGAGTTTGCTATAATTGATCCAAATAAATACACTTTTTATGATGCCGACGGTAAAGAAATCAGAAAAGGGATTTACGAGTTCACCTGGGCAATCTCCCAAGAAGAGTCTGTTCAAGACTATCCACACTACATGATAAAGGAAATCCATGAACAGCCAATATCCTCCCAAAGATTAATCAACTCTCTTGACGGTGAGCAGCATGATAAGATTACTAAGATTGCTGATCTAGTCAAAAGCTCAAAAAGAGTAGTCTTCACAGCTGCCGGAAGCTCCTACTATGCTTCTCTTCTGGGGATCTATTTCTTGAATAGGGTCGGAGTAAATGCCCACACACTGATAGCAAGTGAGTTCCAGAATTTTATGCTTGTAGACAAAGACACCTTATTTATCGCTATATCACAAAGCGGTGAAACTATGGATGTTGTGGCAGCAACAAAATGGGCAAGGCAAAGAGGGGCCAAGATTGTATCCCTTGTAAATGTACCACACTCAACCCTACAGAGAATGTCAGACATTTCTCTTGAGATTCATGCCGGTCCTGAAATATGTGTTGCTGCTACAAAGACCTTTACTAATCAGGTGATTGCACTTTTGTATTTATCAGGTCTATTGGGATTTTCTGTTAACATGAAAACTATACCTGGGAAAATTGATTATGTGATAAAGGAAAATGAAGAGAGTATAAAAAAGATGGCTGATGAACTTTATCAGAAAAAAGACATATACATAATCGGAAGAGGTCTTTCCTATCCACCTTCCAGGGAGATGGCATTGAAGCTAAAGGAGATATCCTATATACATGCAGAAGGTATGATGGGGGGAGAATTAAAACACGGTACTATTGCCTTGATAGAGCCAGGAACTCCAGTCATAGCATTGATTCCAGGTAAGGACTTTGACATGTATTCAAATGCCAAGGAAGTTGAGGCACGAGGTGCAAGGGTAATAACAATTGCAAATATGATGGATTCAGACTTTAAGATGAATATCACCATAAATGATGGGAAGTTTGCCATTTTATCTGTTGTAATCGGACAGTTGCTCACATATTATATTGCAAGAAAAAAAGGACTCCCAATAGATAAACCAAGAAATCTTGCAAAGTCTGTGACTGTGAAGTGATTATAGGCCCTGCCAGATTTTATCCCCAATGTAGTGAAGCGTTTTAATGACCTTTCCTTCTTTCATTGAAGATATCTCTTGGGAAGAGTACATTGCTATACCAACTGCAATTGGTTTCCCATACTTTTCGTCAATAATGATTACGGGCCCATCTTTTTCTATTTGACTACCCACTTCTTTGATCCCTGGTCTCATGACGTCAGCTCCTTTTGATATGAATGGAACTGCTCCCATATCAATTACAACTTTTCTTGGTATCTCATCTTTTTTCAGAGAAACTAAGAGCTTTAAAGAAGGGATGAAATTATTCTTCAATTTTAAAAAAGACGGGGAGTCGTTTACAAATATAATGTCAATGTTCTCATCCAAATTTGAGATTTTAAAAGAGGACTTGCTATCGATGCTTTTCAAAATATTTTCTCCGAAAAGATTTCGAATAGAGTTTAAAACGTCTTTTATTTCTCCTTTTTTTAGATCGTGAACGGGTTTTTTCTTCATATTAGTTTTATATACCTTTATTATGTATTTAAGTTTATAGGGATATTTTTTTGAAGTATTCCGCCGTTAACTTTAAATACTATTTTAATCTGATTCCATAATAGGTGATATATTGGCGCAAAGACCACTCGACATCATACACAGAGCTTTGGATTCCAATGTTCTAGTAGAGCTTAAAGGCGGTAGAGAGTTCAGGGGAACTCTTAAAGGATATGATATCCATATGAATCTTGTAATGGAAGCAGCTGAAGAACTTCAGAACGGTGAATCTGTAAGAAAGCTGGGACATGTAGTTGTGAGAGGAGACAACGTTGTTTTAATTTCACCAAGTTTGGAGGATTAATATGAGTAAAGGAACACCTTCCTACGGTAAGAGGAACAATAAAACACATGTTAGATGCAGAAGGTGTGGAAATCATTCATATCATGCTTCTCATGGTATCTGTGCATCATGTGGCTTTGGTAAATCTACAAAGATGAGAAGCTACAACTGGTGTAAAAGGAAATGATTGACACAAGAATTATAGTTGAAGGGGTTTCTGATGTTGAGACCTTGTCCAAGGCTATACAAGACCTAGCCTTAGGTTCTGAATTTGGAGTTACAATTTCTTCTATAATTCCTACTACTAACGTTGAGATTGCTAAAAAATCAATCATTGGTGCAGATATTGTTTTAATTGCAACAGATGCAGATAAATCAGGTAGAGAACTTGCTGATAGACTTTTTGAAGAACTTAAAGGAAAAGAAATCACAATTGAAAGGATAAAATTTCCAAAAGGACACGACCTCGAGCACACAGATCTTTTTTTGGTATCAAAAGAAATTAAAAACAGCCTTGTAAGAATTGGTTTAAAATCACTTAAATCAATTGATAAATTACTCGAAAAGGAAAAAATCTTAAACTCTCTTGAAAATGATATGTTCTCATTAAAGAGCGAAAATGAAGAATTAAATAAGAAAACAATGGAATTTGAGCAGACTTTGGAAGGCATTGAAAGTGAGAAGGAAATAATAACAAAGCTCGAAGAGAACCTCGATAGGCTGAACGTTGAAAAGAATGAAATAGAACTTGAGAACTCCGAAATTAAGAAAGAACTTGCATCAAAAGGGGATAGGATTTTAGAGCTTGAGGCAAGATACAAAGATCTTGAAACAAAGATTCTAAATATTTTTAACATCGAAAGTTACTGGTCAAAAGTTTCTAATGACGAACCTCCGAATGTTTCTGAGATAAGAAAGGCTATAGAAATCTTAGATCTTGACCGTGTTGTGGCTTCTGATGACTTCATTGTTTCGCCCTCTGAAGAAAACGTTTACAGTGTTTTGAAGCTTATTAAGATGAGCCGAGAGCTTAAAAATAAATAATATTGTTTTTCTGCTATTTATCCTGTAACAATTTTATACTCCATTAATTTTATAAATTAAACTATAATGATTAACTTTAGGGCTGGTAGCGCAGTGGAAGCGCACTCCCTTGGCATGGGAGAGGCCGTGGGTTCAAATCCCACCCAGTCCACTTTACTTATTTTTGAGCTCTTCTAACTCTTTACTAAGTGAATCAATTTAGCGTTCAACTATTTAAATTTATAGACTGTTTTTCGAATAAATTTTAATATAGTAAAAATAAAGTAATTGTGTGAATCAATCTAAGAATATACTGTCAAAAATATTCTATGGCGGGAAAGACCCAAGTGATTATGGGGTAGGCTATCTCCATTGGGTTCAAAAAAGACCAACTTTAAGATATATCAGATGTAGTGACATCTCAAATTTTGATAGTGGCGGGATACATTTTGAGACTACTACCATCCCTTTCCATAGGATAAAGCTGATCTTCAACAAAGATGGAGAGATACTTTTTAGAAAGGATATTGAAGGGCTACTTGTTTCAATCCCAAGGAATCTTTTTATTTAGGTTTAGTTCCGCCATACACTGCGAAATTGTAATATTTCCATATTATATCAGTCTGTATAAATCCGATATCTCCTAGCCAAGACATCTGATCCATAAGTATTTCGGGCCAGTCTTCTTCGTGATGTTTTTTCATCCATGTATTCTCAATTTCATCACCTGGAAGGCTTTTGGCCATGAACTCTTTCCATTTATTGGTATATAATTCGTGTAGAGTTTCATTTGAACCTAAAATAATATCCGCATTATAGAATACCCCTTTTGGTTTAAGAGCATCAAATATTTTCTTATAGAATTCTATTTTTTCTTGTTTTGTTTCTAAGTGATGCAATGCTAAAGAGGATACTACAGCATCATACTTCTTATCAAATTCAAATTCTCTGATGTCCTTTAGATAAAAGTTGACACCCTTATATTTTTTCATTCTTACTTTGGTTTTAGCAATCATATTCTCAGCGAAGTCAAGACATGTGAGTTTAGAATTTGGAAATCTCTCTTTTATGTTCATTGAAACGTATCCAGTTCCACAGCCTAAATCAATTATATTGATGGCATCGACGTTCTTGAAAGGTATAGCTAAAACTAAGGCATCGATCATTTGGGTATAATGGGGGATTAATTTTAGAATAGTACGATCAAATTCTGAAGCTTCTTCTTCAAAGTGTTTTTTGACACCTTTCATGATTAATGTTTAAGCTTCTTAATAATTAAAGTTAACTATTTAAAAAAGAATAAAAGAAAAAAATATTAATTTGTTACTAGTTTCCTCTGTGGTAGCTGCGTGAGTTGCTTCGTCTTTGTGGGCCTCTTCTGCTGTTCTGAGAGTGTCTTCTGGGCTCTTGGGAATATCTTTCATTGTCTGATGTAATGGCCATGATCTTTTTTAGATAAGGTCTTTCTACGCTTTCAATTGTAAAGGATGGGTATGTATCAAGAATTTTTGTAAAATTTGCATAATCTCTGTCTGTCAATAGATTGATTACCTTTCCAGATTCTCCAGCCCTTGCTGTTCTGCCTATCCTGTGGACATAGTCGTTTGAATCGTTTGAGATGTCATAATTATAGATATGGGTGACGTTGTTAATGTCAAGACCTCTTGCTGCAACATCTGTACATACCAATACACCCGATTTTGACTCGTTGAATTGTTTGATGCTTTTTGTACGCTTGTTTTGTGTTAGTCCTCCGTGAATTGCGATAGCCTTTATGTTATTTGCTCTGAGATTTTTTACTACATAGTCTGTGGTATTTCTCGTGTTACAGAAGATCATTGCAAGCTCTGAATTCTCATTTTCCAATAGGTGGACGAGAAGTGACAATTTCATGTTTCTTGGTATATCATAATAGACCTGTTTAAGTTTTTCTGGGTCTACCATTTTTTCTGCTGTTACACTTGTTGGTTTGATCATATATCTATTGGCTAATCTTTTGATTTCCCTTGAAATAGTTGCAGAGAAAAATAAGGTTTGCCTGTCTGTTGGACATTCAGATATAATTCTCTCGACATCATCTAAAAATCCCATGTCAAGCATTCTGTCTGCTTCGTCCAAGACAAGTATTTTAATTTTAGAAATATTTATTGTTCCCCTCTGAAGGTGGTCCATTAATCTGCCAGGAGTAGCTATCACTACTTCAGATTTTGGGATATCCCTAATCTGCTGATTAATTGGAACTCCTCCGTAAACTGAAATAATTCTCAAATTTTTCTGAGTTGAAATCTCTTTCATGGCATCTTTTACCTGCTCAGCAAGTTCTCTTGTTGGTGTCAAGACTAATGCCTGTACACCTTCTCTTGGGACTACTTGCTCAACTATACCGCAGCCAAAGGCCAGTGTTTTACCTGAACCTGTTGCTGATTCTCCAATTACGTCTTTACCTGCCATTATATCTGGTATTGACTTTGTCTGTATCTCTGTAGGAGTATTAAATCCTAATTTTTTTATGGCTATGAGTAGCTGATTACTTAAGCCTAAGTTTTCAAAATTCATTTATTTACCTCTTATAAATTCAGCATTGCCCCTAGAAAAAGCGAAATGTTCAAAATTGAGCAAGTGCCCTCTCAAAAATAGTAATGCTCTTGTACCTAAGGGACTAAAATCCCTTTATAAGTGTTTCTGATTAAGAAATAGAATTAAAAAAATAAATAATTTATGGAACTATCAGGTCAATCTGTATTGTGTCGAATACCCCGTTGTCAGAATATGCCATCATCGTAACCTTGTATGTGCCTGAAGGAACATTTGGGCCCACTTCAAAAGTAGCTTGATAGGTTCCTAGCTTGTGTGCTTTGATCTTTTGTGTGTCTGGTGTTATGGACATAGTCACACCTTCTGGTAATCCCATGACCCTTACCTTGACGTCATTTTGTGTAAAGAATCCTCTGTTTTCTACCTGTATGAAGGTCTGCTGAACTCCAGGAATAACGCTGAAGTTTGTAAGGATCTTTCCATCCTTTATTATTGTGTCCCCACCTGTAACTGCGAACTGTTCAATGTCAACTTTTGGGTAAAGTGCTTGTTTACTTTTGCATGGGCAGACAGAATAGAGTTTCCAAGAAAACTGAATTGGACAAGACTCTTCCTGATTTTCAATTTTAACATAATCTATATAACTCATTAAGAAGCCAGGTAATTCATACTCCTCTTTTACGGATCCACAAACCGACTCTCCCGAAAATTCCCCTATCAGTTCATTATTTTCATTTAATTTTATATCGACATCCTCTGGAACATCTTTAAATTTTATAATTATTCTCCAATCGGGGAGACAGTCCTGGCATTCTGCATTACCTTCTATCTCCAAAATATACCAACAGTTATTGAAACTAGTTGGAGGGTAATATATTTTATAATCACCAGACATAAGGATTATACTACTTTCAGATTGCAGTAGTTTTATCTCATAGCATTGATTTCCATTACCTAAATCCCCAAAAACACGTCCAATTGGTATGACATTTTCTCCATTTGCAAAAAGAGCTGGCAACGTGCCAATAGTTAATAACAATACAATTGTTAAAGAAATATATTTTTTATTCATAGGTACACCTTAG
>CAZFRW010000030.1:0-12491 GCA_964521515.1 uncultured Thermococci archaeon | reverse complement strand
TTAATATTCTGTCTACTCCCCAAAGGTGTCCTGCAATTGTCATTGGTCCTGTAACAGTTCTAAAAACAGGAACAAGTTTTTCATATTTTTCAACGAGAATCTTAGTTGATCCTTCAACGATAGGATTTCTCCCTTTAGATACAACATCCTTAGGAATTTTGTATTTTGTTGGATCAGTATTTTCAAGTACATGCTTTAATACCGATGGGTGCCTTAAATCTGATCCTAGATCAATTTCTGCACCGAGCATAGTTGATTCAGATACTAAATCATTATGGGATATAAGTAAATCTAATCCCCAAACTTCATATCTTCCTGCTTGAAACTTTGCTAAGACCTTTGGATCGGTCTGACATGCTGGCCAAGTAACATTTGTTGAAGCCATCAATTCTTTACAAAAATTTGAAAGGACTATGGTCGGTGTTCTATCAACACGACCGCCTGCCATAGCTGACATAAATCTTCTATATGGTGTCATTTCTCTTAATGCCAAATAATCTCCTCCTTTATGTAGCCAACCAATTAAGATAGGTTAACTTACCCAATTGTCCCTTCTGGTTAATTTATAAAAGGTTTTTCATGGATGGTCTAGCCATCCATTTATTTTATCAGCATTAACAGTGACATAAAATTTTAATTTAAAAGAAAAAATATAGAATAAACTATTGAAACATTATTTCTTTTTGGGTTTGTTAGCTTTAGCGGCGTCTGGAGAAGCACTGTATCTGAAAGGAGTTGCGATTGGAAGACCAAGTTCTTTTATTAACATCATTGAAAATACATAGCATTTTGCGTTAATTCCATTTATGACTTCATCAAAAAATGCTGTGTCGAGTGGTTTCTTACTTTCCCACTGTTCAATGATTTTTTTCCTAAACTCTTCTCCTTCTTGGTAGTAAACGTTTCCTTTTATGCTTGCGCTACCCACTTCAGGGTCATAATTTGAAAGAAAGTTAAATTCAACATCTAAAACGTTTAATCTTCCACCAGGGCCAGACATCTGTATCTCTTTTATTGAGACAATATTGGGTGTTTGGGTGAAACTTACTGGCCCTTCAGGAGCTTTCTCTAATTTTTTCTTTTCTACTTCGGCTTTTGTAATATTAAAATTAATTATTGGCATATACGACCTCCTTTTTCTATAGGAGTGGATATTTGTTTTTAAAATTAACTATTAGTTATACTATATCTTGTCAAGAATATCTGCTCTAGTAATTATTCCTACGACTCTCCCCATTTCTTCAATAAGAACAGCTTGATTTTCTTTTAGTAGAGTGTAAACTTCAACAAAACTTTGTTCTTTAGAAACCATAGGAAAGCTTTCGTCCATAATCTCAGATACGGTAAGGTCTGGCGTTTCACAAATCTTCCCGATTCCAAGTTTTTTTATAAGTGATTTTTCGGAAAGACTTCCTACAGGAGTACCATTTCTCAAAACAGGCAGTTGAGATATATTATACCTTGCCATTATTGTTATGGCATCACTAACCTTGTCCTTTGGGTGAACAAAGATTACGGGGGAAATCATAACGTCCTGTATCTTTTTCATTCTCGCTCTTAGCTCTTCCAAAGCATTTAAAATCTTGTTAAAAGTAGAAAGTTTTGGGTCAATCTGTTTATTCTCAAGTTTAGCTATGTAGGCCTGCGTAACACCGGCTTTCGTAGCTAACTCTTTTTGAGTAATCCCAAATTTTTTCCTTAATTTCTTTACTTCTCCAAGATCAATCATTAAATCGCCTAAAAGATTTCTTCTATAATGCTAGCAATTGATATATCTGAAAATTTAGATGGTATGGAATCAGAACCAAAGATGCCGTCAATTCCTGCCTTTTTTAATCTATCTTCTGCATTTGATATCATTAATAGGTGAGTTGCCCCAGATAATACCTTTAAAGTTCCTTCTCTTTTAAGGACTTCACATGCTTTTGCCATAGTTCCGCCAGTTGATATTATATCGTCTACAATAGCAACATCCCTGTTTTTAGTATTAATTTCCTTTGGCCTTATCTCAACGGTATCTCCTGAGAGTCTTGTTTTTTCTAAGTGGTCAAATTCTGCATCCATTTGATCTGCAACTATCTTTGCTCTTTCTACTGATCCTTTATCCGGGGAGATAATCACAGGTTCTTTAAGATTTAAACCCATTAAATAATCTGCTATTAAGGGCATAGCTGACAAATTTTCTCCATTCATAGCTTTTGTTATTTTTTTATCATGTATATCGACTGTGTACTTTGATTCAAGTTCGAATCTGTCTATAATCTTTGCCAAAGAGATGCCAGAAACAGATTCCCAATCTTTAAATCTCTTATCTTGTCTAGCATATGCCATATAGGGAATTAAAAGATTTATCTTAATATTTAACTCCTTTAAAGCGTCAATCATAAAAAAAAGTTGCATTATATGCTCATCTTGGGGATAATATAAAGATTGAACTAGAAGTATCTCTTTAATATTTTTTACCTTCTCATCAAATCTAACATACCCTTCTCCATCTGGAAATCTTTCAAAGTGACAATCAATCAGTTTAAATTTACCTTTTAATTTATCTAAAGTTGCTTTTGAGGATATTGATGTAACAAACATGAACGCACCTTAAATTAGGTATATCTAATCATTAATATATTTTTCTCTTTAGTATTATACTTTTATACGCGCCGGTATAATTTATTTAAACTAGCTAATTGATATTGGATTCCTCAATATTTATGAGCACGATATATTTTTAAAGGCTAGACAACTAAAAACATTAAAGTCTTTTTAGAGGAAATACTAATGGCAAAGAAAAAATCTTCTATTCCTAAAGCAGAATCAAAAAATGAAGAATATATAACTGAAGAAGTTAAAAAAGTTAGAGACCAAATAAAATCTTTTTATGATGTTTCTACCACTGAAGAAATAGAAGTACCTGAAAATCTTATTGATCAAGTAATTGGCCAAGATCACGCCGTTGAAATAGTCAAGACGGCGGCAAAACAAAGAAGAAATGTATTGCTGATAGGTGATCCAGGAACAGGAAAATCAATGCTTGGATTGGCAATGGCCGAACTTCTACCAAATGAAGATCTTGAAGATATACTTGCTTATCCAAATCCCGATGACCCAAATACACCTAAGATTAGAACAGTTCCAAGAGGAAAAGCAAGGCTAATAATTGATGAACACAAAGCAATGGCAAAAAAACAGGAAGAAAGTAAAAGAATGATACTTTTCTTTGTTATTGGGGCTATCCTTGTCATTGCATTTAGCCAAGGTCAGTTATTATGGGGCCTGTTTCTTGCAGTTATTATTTTCTTTGGAATGCAGACATTTAGAGTTAAAAATCAAGTCATGATCCCAAAGATATTAGTTGATAATTCTAAATGGGACCACGCCCCATTTTTAGATGGAACTGGAGCTCACGCAGGAGCCTTACTTGGGGACGTTAGACATGATCCGTTCCAGTCTGGGGGGCTTGGTACTCCAGCACACGAAAGAGTCGAAGCTGGTATGATTCAGAAGGCGCATAAAGGGCTACTGTTCATAGATGAAATCTCAACATTAAAAATTCAAATGCAACAGGCTATACTTACGGGTATGCAAGAAAAAGCATATCCAATCACCGGGCAGAGTGAAATGAGTTCTGGGGCAATGGTCAGAACTGAAAAAGTTCCATGTAATTTTGTTTTAGTTGCTGCTGGAAATCTTGAAACTTTACGGGATATGCATCCTGCCTTACGTTCTAGAGTTAGAGGTTATGGGTATGAGGTGTATATGGAGAACTCAATGCCAGCAAACGAAGAAAACATAAAAAAGATTGTTAGATTTGTTGCGCAAGAGGTAAAAAAGGATGCAAAAATACCTCATTTTTCTCTTGACGCTGTTGCCGAAATTGTTCAAGAAGCAAGAAGAAGAAGCAACAGAAAGAACCATCTAACCCTTAGGTTGAGGGAACTTGGAGGAATGGTAAGGGCGGCAGGTGACGTTGCTTTGTCTAGGGGCGATAAAATAGTGACAGTTGAACACATTATAGAAGCTAGAAAACTTTCAAGGTCACTTGAACATCAGATTGCAGATGACTATATTGATAGGAAAAAGGCTTACCAGATATTTGGTTCTACTGGAGCTCAGATAGGAAAGGTCAACGGGCTTGCTGTGCTAGGTGAAGGAAGTGGAATTATAACTCCTATAGAAGTTGGAGTAGCTCGTTCTTCTTCAAAATCTCACGGCAATGTAATTGCAACAGGAAAACTTGGAGAAATAGCTAAAGAATCAATATCTATTGTTTCCTCTTTAGTAAAGAGATATTCGAAAAAGGACTTATCTAACTTTGACATTACTATTCAGTTCCTTCAAGCATACGAAGGTGTAGAAGGCGATAGTGCTAGCGTATCTGTTGCAACAGCCGTTATTTCTGCACTTGAAGAACTTCCCATAAGACAAGATGTCGCAATGACAGGATCCCTTTCAGTTAGGGGTGATGTTCTTCCAATAGGGGGAGTAACAGCTAAAATAGAAGCTGCAGTTGAGAGTGGAATGAAAGAAGTAATTATCCCTGAATCAAATAAAGATGATGTATATATTGAAAAATCAAAGAGAGAAATGATAAAAATAGTGCCCGTTAAAAGACTTGAAGATATTTTGAGCTATGTATTAGTTACAAATAAGAATTCAGATTTTATTAAAAATCTAATAAAATTGAAAGAGGCTTTAGATTAATAGAGCCCATATGTGATAAAATGTTTCATTCTATTGAGTCTTTGGGAATCGACTCTAATTGTTATATCCTTGAGAGTGATGTAACTGCACTAATTGACACAGGCACTTATAAAAACTACAGGATATACGATTATGTCGATGAAAATGATCTTCAAATAGACTTTATTATCAATACTCACTGTCATTATGACCATATTGGCGGTAATAAATTTTTTCAAGTTCCAATCTATGCGCATGAGAAGGATTATCTTGATATCCAAAATGGAACTGAGAAGACTTTTTTCTGGGCTTTTTCTAAAACATTTGAAGGTTATAAGGATGTACATCCTCTAAAAGAAAATGATGAAATAGATCTTGGGGAGTATCTACTTAAAGTAATACACACACCAGGACACACCTCAGGTTCAATGTGTCTTTTAGAAGAAGAAAAAAGTTATCTCTTTTCTGGAGATACTGTTTTCAAAGGGTCGGTGGGGAGATATGATCTGCCCTCTGGGAATTTCGAAGATTTAAAGGAATCGTTGAAAAAGCTATGCGAGATCAAGGTGAAAGAAGTATTTCCTGGTCATGGTGAAAGTTTTCCGGGGAAAGATCTTTTATTCAATAAGTTTATGGTCACTCTAATGGAAGAGGATATATAATATTCGGATATTGTGCGGCTTAATCATTTTATTAGCTAAGTCTTAATGCAATTAAATGTCACCTATTCTCCAATTGATTTTAAAAAAGGTAGAAATGGCATTAAATTTGGCAATTGAATGTCAAATAGGGTGTTTTTATGCCAAATAAATTAACTAAGATTTAAATACTTAAAAAATTAACATTCTAAAGGGGAGGTATTCTATGGAGAACATAGATCCTTTTGAAAACGTATTAAAACAACTTGATAAAGTAAACAAAGTTCTTAAACTTGATGAAGGAATTTACGAAGCACTGAAAAAACCAAAGAGATTTCTAGAGGTAACTATCCCAGTTACGATGGACAACGGAAAGATTAAGGTTTTTACTGGTTATAGGTGTCAATATAATGATGCACGTGGACCAACAAAAGGCGGAATAAGGTATCATTGGAATGTATCGCCTTCTGAAGTGAGGGCACTTGCCGCTTGGATGACGTGGAAATGTGCAGTTGTCGATATACCTTATGGAGGGGGAAAAGGGGGAATAATCTGCAATCCAAAAGAAATGAGCGATAGAGAAGTTGAAAGACTTTCTAGAGGATTTATTGCAGCAATTTACAAATTTATAGGGCCAGAATTGGACATTCCTGCTCCCGATGTTTATACTAATCCAAAGATAATGGGTTGGATGATGGATGAATTTTCTAAGATAAGACAACACTACTCTCCCGGGGTAATTACTGGAAAACCACTATCGATTGGAGGCTCTTTAGGGAGAGGAGACGCAACTGCAAAAGGTGCATGGTACACTATAAGAGAATATGTAAAATACTTGAAATGGGACATAAAGAAAACAACATCCGTAGTTCAAGGTTATGGGAACGCTGGAGCATATATCGCTAAATTTTTGTATGATCAGGGCTCCAAGATTATAGCTGTTTCTGATTCTCAAGGGGGAATTTACAACGAGGCAGGATTAGATCCATATAAAGTTCTTGAACACAAAGAAAAAACAGGTTCTGTTATCGATTTCTCCGGTGCAAAAAACATAACCAATGAAGAACTTCTTACTATTAAATGTGATATCTTATGTCCATCGGCACTTGAAAATCAAATTACCGCTAAGAACGCAGATAAAATTAAGGCAAGAATGATTGCTGAGTTAGCAAATGGTCCTGTAACGCCCGAAGCTGACGAAATTCTTATCAAAAAAGAAATTTTCCATCTACCTGACTTTTTATGCAATGCGGGCGGGGTAACAGTTTCATATTTTGAATGGGTTCAGAACTTAATGAATTATTACTGGACTACAGATGAAGTATACGAAAAACTTGACAAGAAGATGACAAAGGCATTTTGGGATGTAATTGGTGCTAAGGAAAAATACGATATAGACATGAGAACAGCTTCTTACGTAGTTGCAATAGAAAGAGTAGTTGAAGCAATGAAGGCAAGAGGATTTGGTTATTAACCATTATTTTATTTCTTTTTTTATTATTTTTTCTTATTTTTAAATATGTAAAACACTTATATAGTATTATTACTATTCTTAAATATGGAGCCAGAAGTTGGAGATGTAATTACATTAAAGAAGGGCGAGATTAGTTACGAAGGAATAGTAATACCTTCTCCTAAGAAAGATTCAATTATTATTAAATTATCTAATGGTTATAATATAGGATTTAGAAAAGATTCTGTTAAAATTATTAAAGTTGAAAAAAAACAAAAGCCAAAAATTTTTTCTGAAGTAAAGTTTAAAAAAAGGAAAGATATTCCTGAAATATCTCTAATTTCAACTGGTGGCACAATAGCATCAAGAGTAGACTACGAAACTGGGGGAGTAAGATGGCTTATGAAACCAGAAGAAATCTTTTTCATGGCCCCTGAACTTTCTGATATTACAACATTTCGTAATATATCTTCTCCATTCCAGATAGCTTCAGAATCAATGACCTTTGAATGTTATAAGATTCTAGCCAAAGAAGCGGCAAAAGAATTAAATTCTGGATCTAAGGGAATTATTATAACTCACGGTACGGACACACTTCATTATACTTCTTCTGCATTATCGTTCATGCTCCAAAATTTATCAAAACCAGTTTGTCTTGTGGGCGCGCAAAGAAGCCCAGATAGAGGAAGCTTTGATGGGTCTATGAATCTCATTTGTGCTTCATATATTGCTGGGCATTCAGATATCGGAGAAGCAGTAATTGTCATGCATGGAGAAATGGACGATACTTATTGCAATGTCCTGAGGGGGACAAAAGTAAGAAAGATGCATTCTACTAGAAGGGATACTTTTAGGCCAATCAATACCCCCCCATTGGCTAAAGTTTTCATGAACGGAAAAATCGAGAAACTATCTGATTATAAGATAAGAAACGATGAAAATGAGGTATACCCCGATATAGAGATGGAAGAAAGAACTGCTATTATTAAGGCATATCCAAATTTTAATCCTGAAATTCTTGATTATTATATTGACAAAGGGTACAAGGGATTAGTGATTGAAGCATCGGCTCTTGGTCATGTACCAACTGATACAATAAATGAGAAGTTTTCTTGGGTAGATTCAATTAAGAGAGCAAGAGAAGAAGACATAATAATTGTTTTTGCGACACAGTGCCTTTTTGGCAGAGTAGATCCTTTTGTTTACTCAAATGGTAGGATAATGGAGGAAATGGGAGTAATATATGCAGAAGACATGTTGCCCGAAACGGCATATCTTAAACTTTCATGGATTTTGGGCCATACAAATGAATATTTTGAGGTCAAGAGGAATATGCTTGATAATATGTCTGGCGAAATAAACTACCGTATAAAAGGTGATAAGAATGGACTATAAACAACTTGGCCTTAAAGTAGGATTAGAGATTCATCAGCAACTAAATACTAAAAGAAAACTATTTTGTCATTGCCCGACAGTTCTTAGAACTGATGATCCCCTCTTTACTGTTGAACGAAAACTTAGGCCAACACCCTCTGAAATAGGCGAAGTAGATGTTGCCGCATTAAAAGAATATATGAGGGGTAAAATCTATATTTATCAGTATTATGATACAAATTGTCTCGTTGAACTCGATGAGGAGCCCCCTCATCTTGTTTCTGAAGAAGCTAAAATAATTGGAGTTGAAGTCTCCTTACTCCTAAATTCTAATATAATTGAGGAAATCCAAGTAATGAGGAAAACAGTTCTTGATGGTTCGAACACTTCAGCTTTTCAGAGGACTATGCTTATCTCAACAGATGGATACATCAAGACAAAAGATGGGCCAGTTTCTATTCTCACCGTATGTATAGAAGAGGACGCTGCTAGATTGATCAGCCAAGATGATACTACCAAGACATTCAGACTCGATAGATTGGGGATTCCTCTTGTTGAAATTGCAACGGGCCCAGATATCTCAAATCCAGAACAAGCAAAAGAAGCAGCATATATATTGGGACAAATCTTAAGAGCTACAGGAAAAGTAAAAAGAGGACTAGGTACAATAAGGCAGGACCTTAATGTCTCCATCCGAGAAGGAGGAAGAGTTGAACTAAAAGGGGTTCAGAAGTTAGAGATGATACCTCTATGGGTAGAAAGAGAGATAGAAAGACAAAGCAATCTTGTCGAAATAAAAAAGGAATTGAATAATAAAGGTTCTGAAAAAGACCTCGAATTAAAAATTATTGAGTTAAATGATATATTTTCTAATACTTCTTCCAAGATTATTGCAAGTTCAATTAAAAATAAAGGTGTTGTCTATGGGATTAAATTGAAAAATTTCAAAGGCATACTTGGAAAAGAGATCCAAAAAGGCAGAAGATTTGGAACTGAATTGGCTGACCATGCCAAAACATATGGATTATCAGGATTATTCCACATAGATGAACTTCCAAATTATGGCATTACTACCGATGAAGTAAGCAAGATAAAAACTAAATTAAAAATAAACGAACTTGATTCTTTTGTCATTATTACCGGGAAAGAAGACATTTGCCGCAAGGCTTTAGAAGAGATTTTTGAAAGATGTAAAAAAGCTTTTTCTGGAGTACCGAATGAAACAAGAGATGCCTTAGAAGATGGAAATTCTAAATATTCGAGACCACTTCCGGGTAGAGCTAGAATGTACCCTGAAACGGACATCCTACCATTTACTATCGATATAAAACTAATAGAAAATATTAAAGAAAATCTACCTGAAACTTTCGATGAAAAGGTAAATGGATTTATCGCTAAATACGGGCTTAAAAAGGAAGAAGCAGAAAGAATAGTTTATGAAAATCCAGAACTTTTCGAAAAAGTTTCAACTAATCTTGATTTAAAATCTACTATTTTTATAAAGGCCTTAGATCTTTCTAAAAATTTAGAAAAAGAAGATGGATATGTAACTGACAACGAAACTTTATACCTGCTTTTTGAAAAGGTATCAAAAGGAATAATTGCAAAAGAAGGTATAGAAGAAGTGTTGAAGAGAGTATCAAAGGGCGAAGATATTGAAAAAGTTCTTCTAGAGTTGTCCTCCGAAAACAGTTCATTTGATATTGAATCGGCAATCGAAAAAATAATAATGGAGAAAAGAGATTTTATCATGGAAAAAAAGGATCGTGCTATTTCTCCATTAATGGGGATATGCATGAAAGAGTTTAGGGGGAAAGTAGACGGTAGTCTAATAAATAAAATTTTAAGAGAAAAAATAGAAGAAATCCTCAAATCTTCTTAAATTAATTTATTTTTTACCTTTACTTACAAAATATATTTAAATAAATAAATTACAGAAAAATATGTGAAAGTATGGCAGACTTAAATTTCTTTTTTAATCCTTCTTCTATAGCAGTAATAGGGGCTTCAGATACAGTCGGAAGCGTGGGCTATGAAATAATGAAAAATCTACATGAAGATTTTCCGGGAGAGCTTTATCCAATTAATTTAAAACAAAAGCCAATTTTTGGTAAACCTAGTTATAAAAGCATACTGGATGTACCTAACAAAATAGAAATGGCAGTTATCGCTATAGCAGCACCATTTGTAAGTGATGTTTTAGAAGAATGTGGTAAAAAAGGCGTGAAAGGGGTAATTATTGTTTCTGGAGGATTCTCAGAAATTGGAGAAAAAGAAAGAGAGACTAAATTATTAGAAATATCTAAGAAATATGGAATTAGGATAATTGGGCCTAACTGTATAGGAATATACGACAATTTTTCCGGAGTAAATACAATTTTTTTATCTAAAGATAAGATTTCCTACCCTAAAAAAGGTAATATTTCATTTCTTTCCCAGAGCGGAGCGTTTGCGGGGCTTATATTAGATTGGACAAGTAAAGAAAGAATAGGTATATCTAATGTTGTAAGTTACGGGAATAAAATAGATGTAAATGAAGCAGATCTTATTGACTACTTATATGATGACAAAAATTCAAAAGTAATTTGCTTGTATATAGAAGGTATAAGGCGTGGAAAAAGATTCATGGAGTCAGCAAAGAGGGCTTCAAAAAAGATTCCCATTTTAGCATTAAAATCAGGTAAAACTAAATCGGGTGCCAAAGCTGCATCAAGTCACACCGGAAGCCTTGCTGGCGAGGACATAATATATGATTCGGCATTTAAACAATCACATATCATAAGGGCAAATAATTTTGAAGAACTTTTTGACATGGCAAAAGCCTTAGAAAAACAGATTTTTCCTAAGAGTGACGGGATTGCAATTATTACTAATGCGGGCGGGTTAGGTGTAATGACAGCTGATGCATTAGAGATGAACGGGCTCAGACTTGCTAATCTAAGCGAAGATACTACTAATAAACTAAGGAAACAGTTCCCTGAAAGAGTAGTAGTTTCTAACCCAATGGATTTAGTTGGTGACGCTGACAAAGAAAGATATGAAGTAGGCCTAAAAGCACTTATAGAAGATAAAGATGTAGGTTTAATTATTGTTATCTTATTACTTCAAGTGCCAACACTCTCTTTGGACTCAGTTGATACTATTCTAAGAATTAAAAAGATTTCTGACAAGCCTATGATTATCCTAGGGGCAGGCGGAGAAATAATTGCCCCTTATCTCATAAAATTGGAAGAAGGGGGATTGGCAGTTTACCCTTCGCCTGAAAGGGCAGCAAGAGCAGCATATGCCTTAGTTAATCATGCAATAGTCCGAGGTGATATACATAGAGAGCGTAAAGAAGATATTAGAGTTTGTTAAATCTGAAGGTAGAACCTCTTTGATGGAACATGAAGCTAAGGGGATTATGAAAGCTTATGGTATTAAAGTACCAAAAGAAGGAATCGCAACTTCAGAAGAAGAAGTACTTAAAATTGCAAGACAAGTAGAGTACCCAGTAGTATTAAAAATAGCATCGCCAGATATCCAACATAAAACTGATGCAGGCGCAGTAGTCCTTAATCTATCAAAAGCAGAAGATATCCTAGAAGCATATAGAAGAGTAATTGAAAATTCAAAAAAATTTAATCCTAATGCTGATATTCGTGGGGTAATAGTCCAACATATGATGCCAAAACAAAGAGAAGTTATAATAGGAGTTTCCCGAGATAATCAATTTGGTCATGTCCTTATGTTTGGACTTGGTGGTATATTCGTTGAAGTACTAAAAGATGTTTCTTTTAGAATTGTCCCAATAGAAGAAGAAGATGCTTATGACATGATTTCTGAAATTAGATCGCATCAAATGCTTCTTGGGGTCAGAGGCGAAAAACCTTCGGATATAGGTGCACTTGTAGATATAATGCTTAAAGTGTCAAAGCTTGTATCCGATTTTCCCGAAATAAAAGAACTTGATTTAAATCCAGTATTCGTTTGTGAAAAGGGTGCAGTCGCCGTTGATGCCTTGATTGTAATCGATTAATTTATTGAATTAACTCATGGTATACATCATTAAAAGAACCTTTGTAATTGGCATTGATTAATGAATAATATTGTGTCTTTTCAATGTAATCATTTGCACTACTTGTTGGGTCAAATACAACCCAATTTCCTTCATAGAAAAGTTCTACCCATGCATGACCAGTATTTGAAGAGGTTAATCCAAATACAACTTTTACCTCTTCAGGCTCGTATCCCTTTGCCCTTAATAAAGTGCATAATAAAATAGCTTGATCTTCACAATCTCCCGTTCTTAATCTAAGAGTTTCTTCTGGAAATTGCCAGTATTCAAATCTATAATCATAAGTTAAATA
>CAZFRW010000029.1:2144-12613 GCA_964521515.1 uncultured Thermococci archaeon | reverse complement strand
TTCTCATGACGACTAAGCTAAGACACGGCGACTCAAACTCAATAATGGCCCAAGGTGGGATCCAGGCCGCAGATAAAGCTAACGATTCCCCTGAAATCCACTACCTCGATGTTATAGGAGGCGGTCACTTTGCAAATGATCCTGAACTCGTCGAGGCTTTGGTATCCGATGGTCCGGCAGTTGTAAAATGGTTCGAAGAAAAAGGGGTCATGTTCGACAAACAAAAAGATGGGACAATGATAACTATACACGGGGGAGGGACCTCGAGGAAAAGGATGCACTCTGCCAAAGACTATACGGGCATGGAGCTACTTAGGGTTATTAGGGACGAATTTATCAATCTATCAATCCCTGCCGTTGAATTCTCACCAGCCATAGAACTTTTGATGGACGATAAAGGCCAAGTCGCCGGAGCAGTTCTTTTCAATATTGAAACCCATCAGTATTATGTTGTTAGAGCCAAGGCTACTGTTATGGCAACAGGTGGATTTGGAAGACTTCACATCCAGGGATTCCCAACAACAAATCATTATGGTGCAACTGCAGATGGTCTTGCAATGGCATACAGGTGTGGCGCAAGACTCCGTGACATGGATTCTGTACAGTACCACCCTACAGGGGCAGCTTTCCCAGAACAGATAGTTGGCCTTCTAATAACTGAAAAAGTTAGAGGGCTTGGTGCACAGCCTTTGAACAAAGATGGTGAAATGTTTGTGCATCCGTTGGAGCCAAGGGATGTAGAAAGTGCAGCGTTCATAAGGGAATGTTATGGGGCAAGCGGAGGGGTAGAAACGCCTACTGGCATGCAAGGAGTATGGCTTGATTCACCAATGATTAACATGTTAAAAGGCGAAGGTGTCACAGAAAGGGAACTATCCGCCATGTATAGAATGTTTAAGAGGTTTGATATAAACATGGTAGAGGACCCTATACTTGTATTTCCCACATTACACTACCAGAACGGAGGGGTCGTTATTGATGCAAATGGCGCCACAGAATTAAAAGGACTATTTGCCGGGGGGGAAGTTACAGGTGGGGTTCATGGTAAGAACAGGCTCATGGGAAACTCTCTCCTTGACTACTCCGTCTTTGGTAGAAGGGCTGGAATTTCTGCAGCAAGGTATGCAAAGAAAGCATCTATTGGAAAATTGACCTTATCTCATGTTACAAGGTATTCTAAAGAATTGAAAAAAGTAGGAGTTCCAGAGAGTAGAAAATCACCTATGATCCTTCCAGAATACAGAGGAAAAAATGTACTATCAAGAGCAATAGATATCTTCTAAAAAATATTTAATTTTTAATAAAAATAAAATTTTATTTCCAGACGTTTTTCCTATTGTCTTTGATTCTTTTGGCTTTGTGAGTTTCTCTCGGCAATGTACCGTCTTCATATACTATTACTTTAGGCGTTATACCTAAAACAGCCCTAAGGTCGCGCTGAACTTCACTTTCTAATAATTTTAGATCCCCTTTGTAATCGCACATGCTTTCAATTTCAATTGTTAGGACATCAAGGTGGTTTACTCTATCAACTACAAGCCTATATTCTCCGGAAAGCTTTTTGTTACCTCTTACTACTGGCTCAACACTTGAAGGCAATACGTTTACCCCTTTTATGATAAGCATGTCATCTGTTCTTCCACATATCCCCATTAATCGCTTATGTGTCCTTCCACATGCACATTTGTCTATTTCATATGAAACTAGGTCACCAGTTCTAAATCTTATCATTGGCCTTGCCATTTTCTTGATTGTTGTGAGCACCATTTCTCCTTCTTCGTTTTCTCCAACAGGCTCACCAGTCTTTAGATCCAATACCTCAACAATCATGTGGTCTTCCGCAAAGTGGAGCCCTGCCTTCTCTTCGCATTCTCCAGCACACGCCCCGAATATATCGGACAACCCATAGTAATCATAAACATCGGCGTCCCAAAGTTGCTCAATCCTCTTTTTTGTCGCCCCAATCGAACCGCCCGGTTCCCCTGCAACAAATATTTTGCCTATAGCTGTATCATGGGCCACATCTATACCCTGTTTTTCTGCAGTTTCACCAAGGTACCATGCATATGAAGGTGTTGTCCAAGTAATTGTTGGTTGGAACTGCATCATTATTCTAAGTAGTCTTTCCGAGGGTATTGTACCTGCATGTATGCACAATGCCCCAATCTTTTGGGCACCTAATACACATGGGCCCCCAACAAAAAGAGACATATTCAAAGCATGACAGTACCTATCATTTTTTCTCATACCTGATGAATAAAATAATCTTGCTTCAAAATCCATAAAATCTTCAAAATCCTGGAAGGTGAAGGGGGATGCTGTCGGCATTCCCGTGGAACCACTTGAAACTGAGATATACACTACCTCATCCTCAGGAACAGCGGTCATTTTCCCCAATGGAGGGGTCCGTTCCTGATCTTTTCTTATATTGTCCTTATTAATCGTTGGAAGTTTTTGAATATCAGAAAGACTATTAATACTATCAGGGGATACTCCCTCTTCTCTAAAACTATTTCTATAGTATTCACTATTGTTGTAAGCGTGATTTAGTATACGTTTAAGGTGTTTAAACTGGAATGCTTCCAGTTCATCTCTTTTCATTGTTTCTATCTTTTCATCCCAATATGGCAAGGTATCTACCTCAATTTTAGGAGGAGAGAGCCCAAAAGGGCAAATTACGGTGAATCTTTTGGACATAAAGGAGGGTAATTATAATTGCAATTATCTCTCCTCCATAATTTTTTTTTATATATTTCCTTATATATTTTTCGGTATTAATATAACTACAGGGAATAATTACTCAAATATCGAATTCTTCTTGGCACCTGGGGCATTTTACCATAAGGCACCCCGAAGTTGCCATTGGGCATGTTTTACAGGATACGACCCTCGAATATTGTTTTGAAAAAACAAATCCACACTTAGGGCATCTAATTAAATCGTTTGAAGTATTTTGCCATGTAGCCATAGACTCACTTTGAAATTTTAGGCTAACCTTATTTTTAACCTTTTCTATTGCCCTTTCATTGTAAAACGCCATTCGCACCAAATATTATCTGGGTGTTCATCCGGAGGGCATAAATTGCAGCATACGTCAATATTTGGGGAGAAATTTTCAACAAAAATTTTTAGATAATTAAATCTTACATTTTTACATGAAAAATGGGGTAGTCCTTTTTCTTTTCTAGTTTTTTGTGTATGGCAGTCCGTTATTCGAAAGACCAGGGCACCATCGGTAATTTCTATCTCTTTTGAAGGGTGGTCAAGTGCCCAGCTTGTAAATCTTAAAGCCTTTGCAAGGCCTTCTAAATTAGATTCAAGTGAAAACATTTCCTTTAGGTATTTTGCCTCAATTCCTGCCAAATACCCCCATGACTTAACATCAATATCAGTTGCGGCGCCCATCCCAAATCTCTCTTCAATGCCTAAAAAGTAGAGTCCATCCACTCTCCAAAGGTTTTTGATATTAAAAAGCAAAAGATCAATTAACTCCCATTCATCGAGTGATGAAAGCATCTTCATATCATCATTTCTTGAGATATTCATTATTTTACCTCTCAGAAAGTTTCGATATCTTATTTAAATTTAAATTTAATTATTAAATTCTAGTAACACTTAAATAATGAAAAATTAATAATATATCAACTAAATTAAATCAAACGAGGCAGAAAATAATGACCTTTGAAAAAAAGTTAAAGTTTACCCAAGTAATTATGAATGCTTGGCTTTACGGAGTTGAATCAACAGCCAACTTATTTTTTGATAGGCCAAAACTATTTTACAGGAAATGGGGTACAATATCGATCCGCCCTTTCATTGAATCGTGGGGCGATCTTGGAATGGAGTTTCAAAAAGGATTGAGCCCTTACAATACGGTCAAGATGTTTATCGATGCACTTGTTACTGCTCAGTTTTTTAATCCAGACGACTTTGAGTTTGGAGGCGATGATAAGAATTTTACCTTCAAGGCTATCCAGTGCCCCTATAAATCTCACTGCAAGAGGTTAATTGGGGAAAAAAAGGAGATTGCATGTCTTAGGGCAATAACATTACTTGGCGCTCTTGATTATAATGTTGAAGGTGAATCATTAAAGTATAAATATAATTTTGAATTTAATGAAAATGCCCCGTGTACTGTATCGTTTGAAAGATTTAAAGATTAATATGAAGCGCCATACAAGCCACATTCATATAATCTAATTAATTGAAATAAAACAAAAGCAAAAATTATCTAAAATCTTTTAGTATTCAATTTTTTTTATTATATCTTTGCCCAAGAAATTCTCAATGTCTTTTTTTAGCTTCTGATAATTTGACTTTATAGATATATTCTCTTTAAAAAAATGGGATTTAATTTTGTCCCCAGATATATCGTCGCCTTCTACCTCAAAAAGAACGGACCCCTTGTAGAAATGTTCTCCTTTTATGACGCCATCTTTATCACCGTCAACAATCCCAATCAAAGGCACCCCAAATCTTTGCAGTATGTACCCAGAAATTCTTGTTGTGTCATCGCCGACTGTTACAGCGCCAGCTAGATTTGATAGATTTTTGTATATTGAGTAAGCATCGTGATTTATGAAAAGAATATTTTCTCCTTCAAGTTTTCTTATAATACATGGCTCTCTCGTTTCAAATCCCGCCGTGCTGTCGACCTTTAAAGAGAAAATATCTACTTCCTTTATTTTTTCCAATCCGTGATTTTTTATCTTTGCACCTTTTATTTTTTCTATTTTCTTATCTTTGGCATATATCCTGACGTCTTTATCATAAATCTTCCCAACTACAAACCCGTTAAATAATAGAAGCTCTCCAGGAACACATCCCCTTATCTTTCTTACAAGAAAATCATCTTCTACGATGACATCAATACCCTTGCCAATTGGCTCTTCTCTAAACCCAAGTGAAATCAAATAATCCTTAATTTCAGAAATTCCTGATTTGACTTCAAAGAGCGTTTGTGTTTTGATGTCAATACCTAAAATTTCTCTCTTAAATTCTGTCCTTTCACCTATCGCCCCAAGAAAAGTCCTAGCTGTTTCAATAGATCTTGCATTTAGTATAATTAGGACCGAATCAAAACTTTTGAGTTCTGATATAGCAACGGATGGTCGTTTAAAAATAAGTTCAACGCCCTCTACACCGCTATCAAAAAGGGAAGTTATACCCATAGTCCCAACAATATACGGTTTTATAGAGTATCTGTCCTTTAATTTTTCTAAAATATCCTTACTTCTCTCATCGTAAAAAATGTCGATTCCGTGGAATAATATCGCTAACATGGTGCTTTCATCAAAGTCTTTGTTTCGTTTACGAGTTTATTTGCCTTTTCTCTGCTCTTTGATTCCGCTATGATCCTCACAACGGGCTCCGTATTTGAAGGTCTTATATGTATCCAAGAATCGTCAAGTTCAAACTTCAAGCCATCTATGTTAGTATAGGGGTAGCCTGCAAAAAATTCTTTTACATAATCTAGGCTATCCTCAAATGAGTCTCTTGAGATAGTTATTTTGTCCTTTACCATAAAGTATTTTGGAAGCTCAGATACTATTGAAGAAACAGAGGCATTAGTTTTTGATAAGCCCAACAAAATCAAGGATATGGCGGAAAGAGAGTCTCTTGCATATTGAACCATCGGGAGGATTACGCCCCCGTTTCCTTCGCCCCCAATTGAAGCATTGGCCCTTATCATTTCTTCCACAACATTTATCTCCCCTACCTTTGACCTTAGGACTTTTCCGCCAAGAGATGAAACAATATCATCCAGTGCTCTGGTAGTTGAAAGATTTGTAACAACTGTTTTATTTTCTGGATTCATGTATTCTATAAAGAATTTTGATGCAAGGACGAGGGTATTTTCTTCTCCAATATATTGGCCTTTTTCGTCAAGTATGGCCACTCTGTCAGCATCGCCATCTAGAGCAAATCCAATGTCTATACCCCCTTTTTCTTTTATGAAATCTGAAAAAGAAGTGAGATTCTCTTTTAGGGGCTCGGGATTTCTGGGAAAACACGCTTTGGAATTACAGTTTAATTTTACTACATTAAATCCAAGTTTTTCAATAAACATTGGGATAAACTCTGAGCCTGCGGCATTGCAAGCATCGACTGCAACTGTAAAGGCATCTTTCTTAAAGCAATCAAAATCAATCTTTTGGAGAACAGAGTTAATATGGAGTTCTTTTGCACTTGGGTCTTCAACTAGGCCCCCAAGTTTATCATAAGTTTGATATTTAAAATTATTTTCTTCTAAATTTCTTTTAACGGCAATAATCTTCTTTTCGTTAAAGAATATGCCATTGCCTTCTATAAATTTCAATCCGTTCCATTTCTCAGGGTTGTGGCTCGCAGTTATGGATATGCCACCTGAAGCATTTTTTATTTTAGTCACAAATTGTACGGTTGGTGTTGGCGCAATTCCTATATCTATTACCTCAAATCCCAGTGCTTCAAGAGAGGAAATAACTGCTTTTTTTACCATATCCCCGGAAATTCTTGAATCGTTGCCTATCACAACTTTACCAGGGGGTATCTCTTTTGCAAAGGAGGATACATACCTGCATAAAAGTTCAGGAGACAGACCCTCTCCAATTATCCCCCTAAGGCCAGAAACTCCGAATATTACTTCCATTTATTCACCCTAGAGAAAATTTATTACAGGATACCCCGCAATCCTTTCTTTCATCTTTTGTGAGTTCGAATATTTTTTTCATCAGTTCTTCATAATCTTTGGTCAAATCGACCCCGCGCCTCTCTGCTGCCTTGGAATACGTTGTTATGGCAGAATCAAAAAATAATTCTGAAGGCTCGGATCCAAGCGATTTTGCCCACATACAGAAACTTGGAACATCTTCAGAGATTGTGCCATGAATATGTGCGGCAAACCCTACCTTTTTCCCCGTATAAATCATTGTTCCAATAGAAGATTTTGCATTGTCACCTACCACACATCCAAAGAACTGCTCACCCGAATCAATAGTCTTTCCAGCAATTTTGTATTTGATTTTTCCATATGTGCCTTTCAAGTCGCTGTTTGATGTTCCTGCTCCAAGATTTACCCATTCTCCAAGATAAGAGTGACCGACAAATCCATAGTGCTGTTTGTTGGAATAACCATGAAATATGGAATCTTCTATCTCGCCACCAATCTTACACACATTCCCAATTGAGCAGTCCTGTAACCTGCCGCTTTTGATAAGACATTTTTCTCCGACATATGTTGGCCCAGCAATCCTAGAAAAAGCCCGAATATCTGTATTATCGCCTATGTATATTGGTCCCTTCCTAACGTCGAAAACTATGTTTTTTTCAGCTTCAACGTCCTTACCAACAAAAACTAGTTTTTTATCCCCAGTTATATCTACATCAAGAGAAGTTATGGATTTTTTAGTACAATAATTAAAAAATTCTCTCTCAATCTCATTTTTATTTTCTTTTATAAGGTCCCAGGGATAATTAATGATCCTAATATTGGATATCTTGAATTCTTTTAATCCTATTTTTTTCAACTTTTCAATATCCTTGTATCCAGAAATAGTTACCGATTGCAATGATTTTTCTTTTAGATAAATAAATGCAACTTCATTATTAAAATAATAGATCCCTTCTTCTTTTATATCTGGCCTTTCTTTCATTATTATCCTGCCATTAATGAAGAGCATATCCCCTTCGATAGATTCTTTCATAAAAGGGTCATTCTTTGAAAATAAAGATTTCAAATAATCCCTCATCAGTAGGCATAGATATGCATCAGGAAAATAAAATTCAATCTTTTCCCTTAGATTTTTAAATCCACATCTCAGCTCAAAAACAGGCCTTGAATAAGTAAGGGGTAAGAAGTTCTCGTAAACGCTATCTTCAAATATACATATGTTATCCAAATAATCCCCTAATATTTTCTCATGGATATACATTTAAAAGTTGTGATTAAAATAAGAAAATCAATGAAAATAACCTTAAGAAGTTAGATTAGATGGAAGACATTGACATATTTCTTAAAGAAATTCTTAGAAAAAAACTAGTTGTATTAGGCGTAGGTAGTGAACTTAGGGGAGACGATGGCGTTGGGCCCTATCTCGCTGAAAAACTTTCCATCTTTAATGGGCCTTCTTTTCTTAGTATAAATGGAGATTTAGTTCCGGAAAACTTTACAGGCGATTTAAGAAAATTCCAACCAGACAATGTGATGATAATAGACGCCGCTTTCATGGAAAAAAGAGCTGGAGAGACAGCAATTATCGGAATAAATGAAGTCACAGGCGTATCTTTTTCTTCACATTCAATGTCCCTATCAATTCTTGGCAAGTATCTTTCACAAGAGATTGGGGCTAAGGTATACATACTTGGGATACAGGCGGCAAATATTGATTTTGGAAGTGAGATCTCTCCAAAAGTTAGAGATTCAGCCGATTATATATTCGAAATAATCAAAAAAGAGATAGGCTAATCGCCATTTAATTTTTGTAAAAGATTTGTGATTTCAGTTTCATTCATTTCTCTAATTCGGTATTTTTTCAACAGCTGATCTCTATGATTGATTACTTGTACTTTTTCTGCCCCAAGATCTTTTACGATTATACAATCGGGGTAAGCCCCCTTTACCATATCAATATCGCTTGAGGTAAGTCTGACAACAGAAACTCCGCATCTGCAAAATTCAAAGGGTTCGTCTAACTTGCACTCATCCCCATAAAAAACTGTTTCAGAATTTAGTAATTTTCGCTCTCCACCTACGGGTTCTCCTTCGGATAAAATGACTTTAAATTCTTCTTCATAGTCTCCCTTGTCAGCTATTATTCTCATGTACCCCGTGAACTTATCGTCATCCTCTAGGATTTCTTTGATGAACTCTTTAAATGAATTCATCTTCAAGTCGTACTTCACAGACGTCTTTACGATATGCCCTTTCGGGAGCTTCATAGTATTTTCCTCTACTATTAGTCTTTAAATATACTTCCCCTATAGACGTATACATATATTATACATTATTGATTTAAATACTTTTCGATAGTATTAATTAAATATATAATTATTGTTTAAATATAAATAAAATAATAAATATTGGTAACTAAAAACTAAAATATAAAACATTAAAATCTATAAAAATTAACTAAAAAAATCATAGAGTTTCCACAATTCTTTTGTATAGGGCATCTACCTTTACTTCAGGCTTTAATCCAAGTAGCTTAGAAAACTTCATGATCTGTGGCGGCTCAAGGCTTGCTGTTGCTAATAAATCATCGTTTGCAAATATCTCTTTTGGGGTTCCGTCGCCTATGATTTGGCCATTTCCCATAACAACTACCCTTTCAGATAGTTCAGATACAAGCCCCATGTCGTGAGTTATCAATACAACCGTTACATTTTTCTTGTGTAGTTCTTTTACTATCTCTAAAATTCCCATAATTGATAATAGGTCAAGGCCCGTTGTGGGTTCATCCAATACAAGAATTTGGGGCTCCATCACAACAACAGATGCAAGTGCCAATCTTTGTTTTTCCCCTCCAGAAAGTGACAACGGATGGGTATCACGATACTTAGAAAGCCTTGTTGTCTTTAAGACTCTGTCAACTCTAGCCTCTATCTCATCTTCTGGCAGATCCAGATTTTTTGGGCCAAATGCTATTTCAGCAAATACAGTTTCTTCAAAGATTTGATTTTCAGGATTCTGGAAAAGGTGGCCAACTTTTCTTGAGAGCTCTGCAATTGAAGAATTTTTTGCGTCTTCCCCTAAAATAAAGACTTTACCTTTAGCAGGCCTTAAAAGACCATTGAAATGCTTTGCTAAAGTTGTTTTACCGCTTCCATTTTGTCCGACAAGAGAAAGAAATTCACCTCTATTAACAGATAGAGTAACACCTTTTAGTATTTCCTTAGATTCTGGATAAGTAAAATGAATATCTTCGACATCAATCGCATTCATATGAAAAGCCTCCTGCCTTCCTCAACTGTCAGTGCGATCTCCTTTACGTATCCCCCTTCTTTTAGGAGATATGTGAGGTAACTGATGTCAGGCACCATTATCCCAAGTTCTCTTAGAAAAGGAACCTTCTCAAAGACTTGTCTTGGGCTACCTTCCAAGACTATTTTTCCATTGTCCATTACAACTACTCTATCAGAAAGCTCTGCTATTGGTTCAGTTCTATGCTCAACTAGTACTATAGTCATCTTTTCTTTTTCGTGAAGTTGTTTTAAGACAGAAAAAACTTCTCTTTTTCCAACTGGATCAAGTTGGCTTGTGGGCTCATCAAGGACGAGAATATCAGGTTTCATTGTAAGTGAAGCTGCTATCGCTATCCTCTGTTTCTGCCCTCCTGATAGATTTCCAGGAAACTCGTCCCTTTTATCCCCCATATTAACAATAGATAGGGCCCAGGATATTCTCTCTTCAATTTCTTCTCTTGGGATGGCTAGGTTTTCTGGCCCAAATGCTAGCTCTTCTTCAACTGTCATTGCAAATAGCTGAGATT
>CAZFRW010000029.1:0-2044 GCA_964521515.1 uncultured Thermococci archaeon | reverse complement strand
AAGATTTATGCCTTTTAGGACTTCTTCGGTCTGAGAATGGTATTTGAAATGAAGATTTTTTATCTCAATCATCATAGAATAGTTTCCAACAATCTTTATAAACTTTACATCAATTGATTTTGGGAGGAGGATTAATAGTTGAAAGACCTATTGTGTATTGGAAATGTAAACATAGATACCATAATGGGGGTTGAATCATTTCCACTTGTTAATGGTGAGTCAAGGGTAGAAGGCCTTGAAATAAGGTATGGGGGTTCCGCTTTCAACGTTTCCGTGAATGGCTCAATACTTGGACTAAATTCTGGAATCATAGCAGCAGTTGGAAACGATAGCGATGGTATAATTGGCACTCTAAAAAATTATAATGTTGACTATTCTAATCTGATTCTTCAAAATTCTCCATCTGGTAGGATGTTCATCATAAATAAAGGAAACGACAGGATGTTCCTCTTCTATAAAGGGGCAAACGATAAATTTGAAAAAAATATGGTAAATTATCAGATTTTTAAAGAGTATAGATTTGTCCACGTTTCACCTACAAAAATTGAAATCGCCGACCAAGCTATAAAAATTGCAAAAGAAAATAGCAATATTGTAAGCTTTGACCCAGGAGAACAGCTTTGTTACTCTCATTCTGAAGAGGTCTTAAAAATTATAAAGAATGTTGATTTCCTTTTTGTCAATAGACACGAGCTTTCGGCACTAATAGGTTCAAATGACATAGAGGAAGGGGGAAAATATCTAAAGAAACGAAGGGCTAAAAACGTCATTGTCAAAGCTGATAAAAATGGCGTTTACTATTTTGGTAAAGATTCTATTCACGAAAAGGCATTTCCCACAAAGGCAATTGACCCTACAGGCGCAGGAGATACCTTTTCTGCGGCTTTTATTGCCAATTATACCAAAACTTCAGATGTCAGAAGTTCATTAATGTATGCAAATGCAGCTGCTAGTTTCTGCATCCAGAGCTATGGTGCCATATTAAAAGTTAAAAAAGAGGAGATCGAAAAACTGTACAGGAGCAGATTGAATGGATAAAAGAGTTATAGATATTGCAGAGGACATAAAGGAAATGAAGATAAGAGGGGCCGCAAAAATAGGAAGAACTGTTGCAGAAGCCCTAAAGATAGAGGCTGAAAGCTATAAAGGAAATGACTCTAAGGAATTTGTCAAAGATATTAAGAAAACTTCTAGGTATCTCATTTCAACAAGACCAACTGCAGTTTCACTTGAAAATGCGCTTAGGTATGTATTAGTTGAGCTTGGGAAGGGATATACAAAAGGGGATAGCGTTGCATCTCTAAAAAAAATAGTGTCAAAGGCTTCTGATGATTTTTGTGAAAATTCAAATTTTGCCCTCGAAAGGATAGCCGAGATTGGCTCAAAGCGTATAAAGGACGGGGACGTGATTTTTACCCATTGCAATAGCTCCATGGCTCTTGGAATTATAAAGAAGGCCCACAAAGATGGGAAGAAGATAAAAGTTTATGCAGACGAAACAAGGCCAAGACTCCAAGGGTTACTTACGGCAAAGGAGCTTTTAGATGAAGGGATTGATGTGACATTAATCGTGGATTCAGCCGCTAGAATATTCATAAGGGAAGCTGATCATGTAATAATCGGTGCAGATGCGGTAACGGCAAATGGTGCTGTTGTCAATAAAGTAGGCACTGCTACTCTCGCTTCAATTGCTCACGAAGCAAGGGTCAACGTCATCGTTGCGGCAGAAACATACAAATTTAATCCAAAGACATACTCTGGCGAATTAATCGAAATAGAAGAGAGGGACATATTTGAGGTCATATCCAAAAAAGATTATGAAAAGCTCAAAGGACTTAAAGTGAATAATCCAGCTTTTGATGTCACACCAGCAGAGTATATAGATTTGATAATCACTGAAAAAGGGCTAATAGCACCACAAGCTGCAATCTTGGTATTAAAGGAAACATATGGTTTGGGCTTATTTGAGAAGGAGCCTTGGGAGGATTAAATTTATAAATTGCTATAGTTCTTTTTAGATTGCGCCTCGGTGGCTCAGCTTGGC
>CAZFRW010000028.1:0-12778 GCA_964521515.1 uncultured Thermococci archaeon | reverse complement strand
GGAAGGATATGTAGGTGTTGAAATGGTAGAACAGATAAGTGTTTTTATTGACAATCGACCAGGTAGGCTTGCAGAACTTTGTAATGTTCTTGGAAAGAATGGTGTCGATATACGCGCACTACAGTTGGTCGAGGCAGGAGAATTTGGCCTTGTAAGGATGATAACAGACAACAATGGGAAAGCAACTAAACTTTTGAAAGATTCTGGGATGTCCTTTAGAACTGGAGAGGTTCTAGGAGTACTTATGGAGGATAAACCTGGGGCTATGGGCATAATAGCTTCTCTATTAAGTGAGGCTTCAATTAATGTTGAATATGCTTATGCATTCATAACTAAAATAGAAAAAAAGGCCATATTGATTTTAAAGGTAAGTGACCTAAATAAATCAATTAAAGTTTTGAAATCAAATGGGATAAGCATACTAGAAAATATTTAGGGTGTATGTATGTCGAAAGAGATAAATGAAAGTATAAAGGCCGCCGCTGGCCTAATTGAGATCGCAGCAATTACCGCCCCCAAGGGTAAGGGTGTGGACGATATACGAACAAAGACAATCTACAAGGGCAGTAAAGATCACAAAGAGTTAGTTGAAAAAATGAAGGAGTATGGGAACAAAAAAGGCTTAAATTTTTTCCAGAGAGATTCAAAGAATATAATGGATTCTGATGCAATAGTCCTTATCAGTGTTATTGCAAAGCCCCCTCTTGGACTAAATTGCGGAATGTGTGGTTACGACTGTAATACAATCCCAGAAAAGAAAAAAATAAATGATTATTTTGCGCCTGTATGTTGTTTTGCTCTTGTAGACCTTGGCATAGCACTAGGCAGTGCATCAAAGACAGCTCAAATTCTAAATCTTGACAACAGGATAATGTATTCAATCGGAGCAACAGCAATGGAAATGTGTCTCATTGAGGGCGATGTAGTTATGGGGATACCCCTGTCAGTTTCAAGCAAGAGTATCTACTTTGATAGATAAATTATTTAATAAATTTATTCATTATTAAAGGAAGCCCTACTTTCATAATGCCTTCCATAGTGGGGCAACTTTTTCCAGTTTCTAACTTCTCGATTATATGATTGTCCATCCGAGAAAGGACAAAGCCGGCTCCAAAGGCAGCAAGAAGTACGGGTATAGGATGTTTTTCTATAATGTCTAATATGTCCTTCTCCGAGCCTATCCTGGCCTTTATTTCCTTTAATAAATTTTCAATGTCATCCCTTTCTATCTTTTCTTCCATAGGTATAACCTCCATACCCAATTATCGCCCCTACAATAACTAGTATTATCCCGACAACTAAGAAGGCCATCATATAGCTACCAAGAACACTTCTCAAGAAGAATACAAGAGCAACGAAAAGGGCAATAATCCCTGAAAAAGCAAGTATCGCAGCACCAGCCATCAGAAAAATGATCTTTGAAATTCTAGCGATGGGTTCTTTTATTGCTTCTCCTATAGCCTCCGAAGTACCTTGAGTTGCGTATTTACCAACGTATTTAAATAATAATTCAAAGAGTGTAATTAGAGGCAGTTTTTCTATCATTGTCTCACTTACTTTCTAAACAGTTTGCCTAGGATATATCCAAATCCAAAAGCTGCGAAAACACTCATTACTGGGTATTTTCTAATGAATATCTCTGTTTCCTGGAGAACTTTTTCAGATTCTTTTACCGCATAGTCAATTTCATCCTTGTGTTTTTCTTCAAACTCTTTTAGCTTTATCCCTGCTTCGTCTCCCAAGTCTCTAATTCTTGACTTGCTTTCATTGAGCTTATATTTTCCTTCTTCTAAAAGTCTCTTTCCTTCATCGACCATCTTTTTTCCCATTTCAATATCTTTTTCTATTTCCTTCTGAATATCTTCAACTTTGACTTGTTTCAAATAATCACCAAATAAGTACTGTTTTTAAAGTTTATAAAATTATTCTATATCGCTATTTATAGTTTATTTTTTAAATGATCAGTTGTAAAATTAATAGAGGTTTATGAAGGGATTAATTGAGGTATATACTGGCAATGGTAAAGGTAAGAGCACGGCAGCTTTTGGGCTTGCTTTAAGGGCATCTGGGCGCGGACTTAAGTCTATAATAATACAGTTTATGAAGCAGGGAAATAGTTATGGTGAACATTTTGCCATAGAGAAAATAGAGAATATAGAAATAATATCCTTTGGGAAACCAAAATTTGTCAACTTAAAAAATCCAAGTAAAGATGATATTGATCTCGTAAATGAAGCATTTGAATTTTCTAAAAAAACAATTAATAGCGGAAAATATGATATTGTTGTCCTTGATGAAATAAACATTGCTTTGCATTTTAAACTAATAGAGGTAGAAAAGGCAATTGACCTGCTGAAAAATAAACCTGAAAAAGTTGAGGTTATATTGACAGGGAGATCAGCACCTAAAGAGTTAATAGAAATTGCTGACCTAGTTTCAGAGATTGTTGAAATAAAACACCCTTACCAGAAAGGTATTGGGGCAAGGGAAGGTATTGAGTATTAACTCCCTAGGCCATAGATCATCTATCGCCTTTTGAGAAATACGCTATAGCCTCTTCTAATTCCTTGTGTGTTTTAGCATATTCTTTTATGTCGATCCCTTTTTGATATGCCTCACATGCTTGGACTAAAGCCTTTGCCCCAGCTGTTGTCCCGCCCGGATGTGCATGGCAACCCGCGCCCATTGTTGTAATAAAGTCTGTATTTCCCATTAAATCGATAAATGGCTTTAGTAAAGTTGGATTTAAACCCCCTGAAACAATTGGGCAGCATTTTTTTACCCCCCGCCAGTTGTCATCTTCTAGAATGACATGATGTGTCATATCCTTATTAACAAGATTTACAGCATCTTTATCCTTTTCAGAGATTTTTGACCACTCTTGTTCAAAGAAATGTCCCTTAGATTTAAAATATAGAATGTTCTGTGCAGCAACAATATCTTCATCTGGGCTACCTTGCATTTTTCCAACGCCGGCTGTTCCTGTGTGTATTCCAGAGGCTCCGGCCAATCTTGCAAATTTAGATAAAACTAATACTGAAAACCCTATCGGATTTTCTGTTCTAGTGAAGCTGCCGTGGCCAGCTCTGTGGAAGTGTATAAAGACATCTGGATATTTCCTTCTTAGAGTTTGCACTGCCATCCAGCCAGCCGTAATGCCGTCAATTAAGAATGCGTAACTTCCGGGTTCAAATCCAGCATTTCTAATAAGCTCGCATCTTTTGATCATTGTATCAAAATCTGCAGCGGAAACATTAAACGAATGAACTTTTTTGTTCCCTGTTTCTTTAACTGCTTTGTCCATTGCAGCTTTTACATTTACAACCATCTTATCATAGGGAGAGAAATCTTGATTTGCTTGGGGTTCGTCATTTTTAACAAAATCCCCTCCACCAACCCAGAAATCATAAGCTGCTTCTGCATATTCTGCAGAGGTTAATCCCATTTTAGGTTTTATAATAGTTCCAAGAATTGGTCTGTCATAAACATTCAAATATTTTCGCATATCGTCAAGAGTGTAGCTTGGGCCATCGTACTGTTCAAGCATTGCTGGGGGAAACCAGACATCTAATAATCTTAAAGCGCTTACTTCTTTCATTCCAAGGACATTTCCAACAAGGTATGTTAATATATTCTGTACATTTCCCCCTCTGTCAAAAAGTCTCCAGGGATATGCCACCCAGACAAGATTTTTATCTAAATCAAGTTGGTAAACGAGTGCATTCATAGTCTTAGAAAAGGGAGTTTCTGTAATCACTTTGAAATTTGTACCTGTAGAAGATTCTGCTGCGACTTCTGCGGCAGCTTGCAGAATGTTTGACTTGCCTCCAGATACTAAATGAAAAACAGCAAGAAGGTATTCTCCATTTTTTGGATCAGGTAGATTAAAATTCACATACTCTTTCTGCTTTGGATTAAGTGTTTTAATTAATTGGTCGATTTTTATTGTAATCATAATATTCCTCTACTTGAAGAGTCCTATAAATATATAAAATTTGCCCACGATCAATAATATGGTTTTTATGCAAATACTCAAAACCTTTTATATCCAAAGCTATAAATGCCGTCATGGATTTGTTCACTATTCTTAAAATAGTCCTTGGAGGGGTTGTCCTTACCCATGCTTCTTATCTTGACATCAAAAAAAGGGAGATTGAAGAGTGGCACTGGATAATTCTTGCAATAGCAGGATTCATTCATGCAATTTATCTTTCTTTTACATTTCAATCAATTCGGCCCATATTAATCACAGGTGGAATATTTTTAGTGATGTTTGGAATTGCTCTGCTATTATTTTATCTAGGACTGTTTGGAGGAGGAGATGGAAAAATATTAATGGGGCTTGGGGCGCTATTGCCCACACTCTCTGGAAAAGATTATGCATTTGGAGTATTTCCTATATCGGTATTTGACAATGCTCTAATACTCAGCATTTGTCTTCCTATCGTGATTTTATTTTATAATCTGTCTAGAAAGGATTCACCAAAAGAGTATGATTCAGGGAAGCTCAAAAAAATACTTGCAATGATGGTTGGTTACAGATTAAAAACAGAAAAACTATCGGACAAGTTTTACCCCTTGGAGGAATTTAAAGAAGGAAAAAGAACAATCAGACTTTTTATAGGTGATTTAGATTTTGACGTCACAAAGTATAAAGATGAACTTACTAAAAAAGGAATAGATAATCTTTGGGCGACACCAGGTCTTCCATTTGTAGTACCATTGACCTTTGGTTATTTTGTAGCTATTTTTTTTGGGGACCTTATGCTTAGATTAGTTATGCTTTTCATCTGACTTTTATTTAGTTGCCCCAACAGAACTCGTTATACCCGCATCTTTTACAGAAGCTCTTTTTTTCCTTTTTTGGTTCCTTTTCCTCTTCTAATAGTTTCTTTACTTTTGATAGTATATCCAATACTTCTTCCTTGTCTTCATCTTTTATCAGAAAGGGGATCCTTTGTTTGACTTGATAATAATCTAAAAATCCTAGTTGTATCTTAATCCCTCTTTCTTTCTCTAAGAGGACGGCATATGCTGAAACTTGTAGTTTTTCGTGCTTTCTTATTCCGTTTGAAAAAAGTCCAGTTTTTAGTTCTACAGGAAATAAATTCCCTTCTGAATCTTCCTCAAGCTTATCTATTTTCCCAGTTAAATCAAGTTCATTTGAAGATACCCAATATTCCATATCCCGCATCATGAAGAGATTTTTGTAGAGATTTGTATCCTTTCCATTAAGGCCCATGTATTTTTTGATTCGGATAGATTTTAGAAGTTCATCTTCCTTTAATTCTTCTTGGAGCTCTTTAATAAGCTCTAGATAATTAACTCCAGCTTCTTTTAATTTCTCCTTGTTTTTTATCATAACATTTTTAATGACTCTTTTGGAATCTGCATAGAGAATCTTGAAGATTTCATCTATCCCCATCTTTTCCTCTATTCTCTGCTCAATTATTATCCGCTCCCTCAACAAAACTTCTTCGTAAACCTTGTGTATTATTGTTCCAGTGAGCATTTCAGTCGTTTGGGGAAGCGGGAGGCCTTTGATTTTTTTGAGATATAGCTTATACGGACAAAATAGGTATTCAGTTAGATCTGTAACATAAATCATATCTTGGCCTCTCATACTTCTACATAATCCGATAAATAAGGGCGCTTAGAAGGAATATCAATAGTACAAGGTACATGGCCTTCTTAATATTTCTCTGAATCTTCCCGGGATTCTCTCTATCTTTTGTAAGTTTGTATAGTATGTATAATACAAAAATAACAACTGGAGTCACAATAACAAGGTAGATGTAACCATAAAGGGCTGTAATAAAGGGGACATACAAAAGAAAAGCGGCAATCAAAAGGAAAATAAAGGCTATATCAAAACATTTTGTCGCCCCTATTATTGCAGGGAGAGTCTTTGCACCCTTTTTCACATCACCTTCCAAATCTTCTATATCTTTTACAACTTCTCTTGAGACCATAGCAAAAAATGAAATCAAAGTAAGAATTAATACACCCTTGTAACTCCCGACTGCAACACCCCCATAGATAAAAGTAATTGAAGTGAGAAAGGAAACGAGGAGATTTCCAGAAAACGGTTTTTTCTTGAGTGCCATCGCATATATGTACATTAAAATGCAAGCTGCAACACAGATTGAAAATGCCAAAAGATTTACCATAAATGCAAAGGCACAAGAAACTAAAAATAATATGATTGAAAAAACATATGCCGTCTTTAAGCTCATAGCCTCTCTTGGAAGCACTCTTTTTGGCGCATTTATCTTGTCTATCTCATAGTCAAAGTAGTCGTTTATTGTATTGCCCCCCGCACAAGCAAATACTGCAACTAAGTACACTAAAAGAATCTTGTAAATATCTAGAAATCCTCCCCCGGCTACAAGGGCACCTATTATAACAGCAACGCCTGAAAAAAGCGCATTTGCGGGTCTTGTTATTTCAACGAATTCTTTTACTCCCATATCATCCTCTCTATGCCCTCAAGATCTTCTTTGCTGCCCGAAGTCATCGGATAATTTGGCGTGAATGGGCATTTAGGCTCCTTTTCCTTTGATATTTTATAGGTACCTATTACTCTTGCCATCTCTACTATCTCATTTTTGTCATAGGTCAAAACTGGCTTTAATACAGGTATTTTAACAGTTGAGTCAAGTAAAGTAAGATTTTTTAAAGTTTGAGAAGCGACTTGGCCAAGATTCTCACCAGTAATTATTGCAAGATAACCTTTTTCGTTGCACACCCTCTCAGCCTCCTGTAGGAATCTTCTCTTGCAGAAAATGCACACCCATTTCTCTTTCCCTTTTTTGCATAGTTTTTGCTTTGTAGTGGAAAGATACGGAACCCCGTCAATTATATAATCTTTAATCTCGTGGCCATAGGAAAAATTCTGAAGCTTTTCCTTTATCTTTAGATACTTTTGGTATCCTTCTTCTGTAATCTTAAAATGCATAAGGTCTACCCTGCACCCTCTTTTCATCATTAGCCAAGCTGCAACTGGTGAGTCAATCCCACTTGATACAAGGCATATCACTTCACCTTGTACCCCAAGAGGTAGCCCACCATATGCCTGGATTCTCTCAGTGAAAAGATAAGCATAACCTTCAAGAAATTCTACCCCTATTTCAAAATCATAATTCAAAAGGCTGACTTCTAGATCAAGCTTTTCTTTGAGGTAGGCGCCTAGAACTTCATTTACCTCATTTGAAGTCATTGGAAATTCTTTAGTGATCCTCTTAGCGCTAACTCTAAACTTCTTACCTTTATCTTTGGATAGCTCGAGAGATTTTTCTTTAATCTTTTCAAAATCCGCTTCCATCTTTATCGTAGGTGAAAGGGAGGTTATCCCAAAAACGTTCTTTAAAGCGATTGAAGCATTCTTTGTATCTTCTGTGTAAACTATGAATCTGCCAAGGACAACACTAATAGAAGAATATACTATATTATTTTTTTCTAGACAATCCTTCATATTTTCCAATAGAGTCTTATTCCACCATTTCCTTGTTTGGTCGGACTTTAAGGCTATTTCTCCATACCTAACAAGGACGCAGCCCTCCACTTAGCCCCCTCCTATCTCAAGGAAGCTCTCGGCAACATAGCTAACCTGTTCCCAAGAAAGGCCGTATGTTGATACCTTAAACTTTCTCGTTCTACCAGGTTTCATCCCTATGATGCCTTTATCCTTTAATTCATAATAAAGGAAGTACCCTTTTTTCTTATGGGTCTTTGCAATGTTGTCATAAACAGGAGTATCAAGTTTTATTAGATCATGATTTTTAGGTTTTTCACCGAGCTGTTTAATGTCAATTTTCTCTAGCTCGTTTACTAGGTATCTTGCCTTTTTTACCTCTTCATCCCACTTTTTTACTCTCTCCTTAACATATGGAAACGATGCCATCAAGGCCATAAGTGATGCACCTCTTGAAGAGCATCCAAGTATTTCTATGGGCTTTGACTTCCAATTTGTGCCAGGTTTGAATACTTTATCTTGCCATCCTTCCTTTATTGCAAGTATACCAATGTTTCCCCCACCGGCTGCCCATGACTTGTGACCAGAGCACGCAATAAAGTCAGCACCTATCTTCTTTCCATCTATTTCCATCCTACCAGATGAGTAGGCAGTATTAAGTAAAAAAGGAACGGAGTAATCATTACATATTTTTCCAACTTCCTTAGCATCAACTACATTACCATACTCCCCATCGACATGAGTTAGTAAAGCAAGCTCTGGGTATTTTCCAGTTTCTTTTTTAATTGCTTCAAACGCTTCTGCATAGCCTGAAGGGTCTATCTTGTATTCGGGCTCTCCTCCGTTAGGCACCTTGTATAATTTTAATCCAGCCCTTTCTGCTGCAACTTCAGAGCTATAATGCATGTTGCAATCGCAGAGTATGCTCCCTCCGCTTGAGATCGCGTGCATCACACCGTATTTTGCTTCCCTGCAGCCATTTGTGGGCAATGCATAATCCATCCCTAAAAAGTCAGATACTTCCCCCAAAAATCCAGCAATATCTGGCTCAGTAGTAATCTGTAGGGCCCCTTTGCACCAGTCGCAAATAGAGTAACCGTCGATATAAGATATGACGGCTTTTCTTGCATCGGGAGTAGTCTTACCTCCAGTCTGTAAAGGATTTAGATTGATAAAAGATTCTTCCCTGTCGCGTAATTCGATTTTTCCAATATTCATTTGGACACCTTAGCCGATATTAGATCACAGTTTTTCTTAATGCCATCGATAATAGTCAAAACCTGTTTTGTTTCTTCTTCGCTCAATTTGTGAAATGGGGCTGTTTTTCTCCAGATTTCTCTTAAATCTTCTATTAGAAATGCCATGTCAAAAGTTTTTTCTACCACATCTTCCATGAGCATCATTTATTATAATTTTATTTAAGTATTGCCCTTGTAAGAAAGTATTTAACAAGTCCATATCTTTGACAACTACAAAGGCTTTAAAATTAGACACTGCTAAATCCTTCTAGACGTATAGTATGGAAATATTTAATAGAAATCTTTAAAATTAATTAACGTTTTCTAGGATAGTGGTTAAATGGTCGCAGAAAGAGTAAAACTGGTCATCCCCTCAAAAATTAGAGAGCTCTCAGAAAGAGCTAAAAAAATTGAAAATGTCATAAGCCTTGGTATAGGTGAGCCTGATTTCGATACCCCCGTTCATATAAAAGAGGCGGCAAAGAAAGCCCTTGATCAGGGATCTACACACTACACAGAAAATCAGGGATTGTTTAAAGTTAGAAAAGCTATTTCTGATAGGTACATGCGATTATTCTCTGCCGAGGCGCTCCCCCAGAATATTCTTTTGACCGCAGGCGCATATGAAGCGGTCTATCTTGCGTTCATGGCGCTTCTAAACAAAGGTGATGAGGTCTTGGTACCTGACCCTACATTTCTGTGCTATGAAAATGATGCTTATATGTCGGACTCGATACCCGTTAGGTTTCCATTACACGAAGAGAACAACTTTAGGCCTTCACAAGACGACATCATCGAAAGAATAAATCAAAAAACAAAGATGCTTGTTTTGAATTATCCATCCAACCCAACAGGTGGTGTCCTTGAAAAGAAGGACTATAAGATGATCGCGGACATCTGTGAGGAGCATAACCTTTACTTATTATCCGACGATACTTACGAAGAGATTGTTTTTGATGGATACACCCCGGACTGTTTTTTGAACTACTATGATAAGACAATAATTACAAACTCCTTTTCGAAGAACTATGCGATGACCGGCTGGAGAGTTGGATTTGCAGTCGCTGAAAAGGAGATGCTTACCCCAATGCTAAGGATACACCAGTATGCAGTCTCATGTTTGAACACCCCCGCACTTGAAGGAACATACACCGCCTTGACATCGTCTCAGAAATGCGTATCTGATATGGTTAAAGAGTACGAGCGAAGAAGAAATCTTATTGTTAAGGGCCTAAACAAACTTCCAGGCGTTTCGTGTATAAATCCAAAAGGAACATTCTATTGTTTTGCCAACATTACTGAGACAGGCATGACTTCAAGAGAGTTCTCTGATTTCATGCTTGACAATGCTAAAGTGGTAGTTGTCCCGGGAGATGCTTTTGGGGACAGAGGAGAAGGATTTGTCAGATGCTCATTTGCAACTGATTACAAAAAGATTGAAGAAGCATTGGCCAGAATGGAAAAGGCACTTCAATCATTTTGATTTTTTTATTAATACGTAGGCCCCAACCATTATCAATAAGCCACCTGCCCAACCGATAACTGAAAGTTTTTCACCAAGGATTACATACGAAAGGACCGCCGATACAAGTGCCCCCATCAAAAAGAATAATGTCGCAGTTAGTGGACCTTCAATTTCTATTCCCCTATAGTAGAGAAAAATGAATATAATCTCTAGTAAGGCCAATGCAACTATTGTGTAAGGAATTGAAGTTATGGGGGAAAGAGTACCGAGCCCAAACAGAATAGAGACAACTAAAACAATGAAGATTGATCCAATTAAAATTCTTATAGCAGAAATCATATAGGAGTTTACCTTTTTCATAGTTATTTTAGCTAAAACATTTGTAAAGCCCACCTGCATTGATGCTAAAAGAACTATTATGTCCCCCCAGTGAGGATTCAAGGCCTTGCCGTCTGTCGATATAAGGTACATCCCAATAAACATTATACCCATTGAAGCATACTGACTTTTTTGGATCTTATCTTTCAGTAAGAAGTGTGAAAATAAGGCCGTAAATATGAAGACAAATCTGAATACAAACCCGGCGTTTATTGCTAAGGTATACGCTTGCCCTATGTACAATGTCATCATCGCAGTGCCGCTACCTACTATCCCAATGATTGCAAGGTCCCTTTTTGGCAGAGGTTTAGTATAATTTACCTTTCCCTTTAGATAAAAAATCGCCAGAATCATTAACGGGATGGATAAAAGAGATCTAGAAGATACAAGACTATATGCGGAGTAACCTTGATTTAAGGCCATCTTCACTAGAATTATTGAGAATCCGTACAATGCGGACGAAACTGACAAAACAACAACGCCTTCAGTCTTCATACTAATCCTCTGATAATAAAATCTTTTAATTGTTTTATATGCCCTCTGTTTTTTGGGTAAGCTTTTTATATAATCGATTTAATGTGGATTAGACTAGGCCGGGAGGTTAGGCGTCTCCTATTATCTCAGGTCGTCTTAAGAGGGGCCGAAGCCTGGAAAGCGGTTGAATATATACATGGTGGACTACCTACGACGTTGAAGCCATGTCCTACAGGATTGGCGGCGGAGTAGTCCATTTTGGAAGAGATGGACAAATCCTTTACCTTTCGAATCCCGCCAGGCCCGGAAGGGAGCAACGGTAGGGAGGAAGTTTAATGCTTGTAGGGTAGCAGGGTCGAGTACGGGGGAATCCCTCCCTTGTAATCTATTCTGCTCATTTCCAGGCGTGTCACTATCCATATATTTAAAAGGAAATTTTAATTAACTTATTTTAAGCCGGGGTGGCCCAGCTTGGTACGGCGCGGGATTGCTAATCCCGTTCTCCTTGTGAGATCTAGGGTTCAAATCCCTACCCCGGCGCTTTTAATGACTATTATATGCAATAGGCTAACGTCTAATTCAAGTTAGGCGAAACACTTAAATATTATTAAAGTCTATTATTGGCTAGCAATAATGGTGATAATTATGAAAAAAACAATAATATTGATAGGATTGTTACTGATTTCATTTGCCCTTATGGCAAGTGTGAGTGCAGATTATAGCGAGACGATAACACAAAATCAATGTTCTGGAGTAGGGAATCCATACGATTATGCATATGACACAGAATTCATATTCACAAATGTTCCAGCAGCAACAGGGGACGGGACTTTGACGGTCAGCGTGAAAGGTGATTACAGTGGAGATGAAGACGAGAGGGTCTATGTCTGGGTAGAAGGCACACAATTAGAGCTATCCGTTCCAAATAATGATGTATATGATGACTGTCTATGTGAATTTCTTACAGGAACAATTACTGTGACAAAAGAGCAGATAAACGAGTGGAGGGCCGATGGTCAAATAGTTGTCACATTGGAACAGGGTGAAGATGTCCAATGTTTCTGTGGTGTCGAATATTGTCATTGCGATGATTATGATCTATGCACCAATACAAACGTGGTGACATTGGAGTACCCAACAGGAGCAGTTCAAAACGTTGGAAATTACGACCGAGAGATAAGCAAGAATCTAATATGCGAAGATGGAGAAGATAATGCATATGACACAGAATTCATATTTACAAATCTTCCAGTGGCAACAGGCAACGGTACTTTGACTGTCAAGATAAAAGGCGACTACAATGGGTACGACGACGATGAATATGTTGAAGTATTTGTCGAGGGAACATCATTAGGTGTATTTCCAGAAGGTGAAAACAAAGATTGGCAATGCTCCTGTGAATTTCTTACAAGAACCTTTACTGTGACACAAGCACAGATTAATCAGTGGGCAGCAGACGGCAGAATTGAGGTTACATTAGTCCAGGGCGAGGACGTTGACTGTTTTTGTGGCGAAGAAGACTGTCAATGTGAAGACAATTCAAAATGTACCAACACAAACATGGTGAGATTGAAATACCCA
Organism: uncultured Thermococci archaeon; assembly: GCA_964521515.1. Classification (GTDB taxonomy): domain Archaea; phylum Methanobacteriota_B; class Thermococci; order Methanofastidiosales; family Methanofastidiosaceae; genus Methanofastidiosum. Next base: position 168 of record CAZFRW010000028.1, on the reverse strand, counting down.
GGTGGTGCTAAAAAATCGCTCCCAATGGACTGGATGATGAAGCATTTTGGTCTTGGCAACAAAGACAAAGAATAAATTTATTTTTTTCTTTTCTATTCTTTTCTTTTACATCTCACCTTTTGGACAGAGATGTTAGTCTTTTGTGATAACATTGCCCATAATCTTTGA
>CAZFRW010000027.1:8898-13247 GCA_964521515.1 uncultured Thermococci archaeon | reverse complement strand
GTCCATTAAATCCGAAAAGGTTTTAATTATAGAGCTTTTTATATCTTTTTAGTGAACATGATCGATATTGAGGAAAAATTGGAACTCCTTTCTGATGCGGAAGGGGCCTATGTCGGCAGGAAAAAAAGTATCCTTGAGAAATATAAGAGCAAGGCTGCATTGTATATCGGTAAAGTAAATGAGACAAGTAAGGAGTGGGAGACCTACTTCAACAAGAGGGTGCTTCTTGACAGCATAAGCCCTCACGCAATATTCATTTGTGGGATGAGGGGAAGTGGTAAGTCCTACACCCTTGGTGTCATCGTTGAAGAGATGGCCATGAAAAACGATGGCGTCGGTATCCTCATAATTGACCCTATGGGTATATTCTGGAGCATGAAACAAAAAAACAAGATGGCAAGCGAAGGGGAGATGCTCGAGCGCTGGGGGTTAAAACCCACGGGGATCAAAAATGTTAAGGTCTTTATCCCAAAGGGCTACGTCAACAAGGCGCCCAAAGAAACATGGGACGATGTTTTCAAGATTAAGCCTTCGGAACTTCGGGTTGAGGATTGGTGTCTTACTTTTGACATTGAGCGATTTGACACGATGGGCCTTTTAATCGAGAGGGTGATAGACAAAACAAAGACCGGCTACACCACTATCGATGAAAAACATATAGCAGGGCTTGGCGATGACTACGACATTGAGGATATGGTAAGGACAATTGAAAACGAAGCAAGCATAGCCTCTAGAGAAGGTGGATTTAAGGAGAACACAAGAAGGGCGCTTAATGCAAGGCTCACAGGGGCAATCCAGTGGGGGATATTTGATAAGAAAGGGACAAAGCTAAATGACCTTTCAAAAAGAGGCCAAGTCTCCGTTATCGATGTCAGCTTTTTAGAGGATAATGTAAGGGCACTTGTCGTTGGGCTTCTCTCAAGAAACTTGCTAAATACTAGAAAAGTCATCTCAAGGCAGGAAGCCATGGGGGACATAAATCTCATTGGAAATGTGCCTGTAACGTGGCTTATGATAGATGAGGCGCACATACTTGTACCAAGGGGTGGAAAGGTCACAGCAGCAACAGATAGCCTCATAGAATATGTAAGGCAAGGCAGGCAACCAGGATGCTCTATAGTTCTTGCAACACAGCAGCCCTCGGCAATCGATTCAAGGATATTGTCCCAAGTTGACCTACTCATCTGCCACAAATTGGTCTATCAGGATGATATAAAGGCGGTCCTGCAGAGGATGCCATCTGAAATTCCAAATAAACTTTCTGACTTTAGGTTCATAAGGTCTCTTCCCATAGGAAGCGCCATAATCGGTGACAAGGAAGAGTCGACATCCAGGGCATTTTTAATGGCTGTAAGGCCAAGGATAAGCCAGCATGAGGGAAGGGAAAGACAACCTATGCTTGATATCGACCCAGAGCTCATGAAGAAAAATATCAAGAATCTCATAATAGAAAAATATCGGCAGAAAAGGCCACTTGCCGAGATGGAGGAAGTTGTCAACATAGCAAATGAGGAGTATAAGCTCAAGTTCTCATTTGAAGATATCATAGAGGAACTAAGGCTAGAGGGAGAATTTGAAATAATAGATGAGGTAAAGCCAAAGCCCGAACCAAAGCCAGTTGTGGTAGATATACCGATGATTGACGAGGAAGAAGATTCTCTTGAAGAAGTTGAGTTTATTGACGAGTTTGAACCGGAGTATGAAGCTCCCGGGGAAGCTGCGTTTAAAGCCATAAAGATAGCCCCCGTGGTATCCTCCCAAATTAATTATGATATGATGAAAGCCATCGCTACCAAAAACAGGAAAAAAATATCGTTGAGGTCAGAGGAGATAAAAGAAATAGCTCCTATCTACTACCCGCTCATAATGGTATTCTTGGATTATATGCCAAAGAAGGGAAGTTACAAGAGCATGTCCTGTTTTTTCGATGGCATTACAGGTGAGCTTGTTACATGGGATGGAAAGATTTCGAGGACTGTAGGATTTTCAGAGATTTATAAATTAAAAACTGATGAGAAATGGTTTTTAGATTATCTTATTAGCAGAGAAAATAAAACAATTATAGACATTAAAAAGGAAACAGGCCTTACCCCTAGAAAGGCCCATTCTTTGATATCGGCTCTTGAAGCAAAAGGGCTCCTTGAATATAAACAGGACGGGAGCGCCCTAAATGTCAAGCCAAAGATTAAATTTAAATTGGTCAGGGGATTTGAAGATAAAAAACTTAAAAAACTAGATTTGTCTCTTAATAGTAAGGAGATATCTGGTAAGGTAATTGAATCCCTTATATCAAAAAATGATGTGTCAAGAGGCATTGAAACTTTAGGAAACGCCAAAATCTGGAAAACTGAGGAGGTATACCTCCCTTACTGGCTTGTGGTGTACCGGAACTCAAAAGGTAAGGTGAGGCGGGAAGTCTTTGACGCATTCAATGGCAAGAGGGAAGATAGTATTAGGGACATTGTATTAATGAGGGTATGATCATGCAGATTGAAATCGATGGCAATAAAATTGAAGCAAAAGACGGAGCCACATTAAATGAAATTTTCTCTAATAATAACATATATTATCAAAAAGGAACTGCAATTGGTATAATCAAGAAGGAGACGGAATCATCTTCTTATCTTGATGAGTTTCTCGTGACAACAACTAAAGGCTCTTTTGTCATTAAAATTAAAGACACCGAAGAAGGGAGGCTATTCAAGGAGATATCAAAACAGTTTGAAAAAAAAGGTGTCCGTTGGAAGACTTCAACACTTATCGCAATAGGCTCAGTTCCTACAAAGCTAGAACCCACAAAGGAAGAAAAGACCTACGATCCATGGGATGTTTTTTTCATACTGGCAGGATTTGACAGCAACACAACGTATATCGCTCTTTCTAAAAAAATCCAGAAGGGAAGTTATGGCACTAAGAAAGTCCTCGGGAAAATTACCCAGGGAAGGCACGTTATACCTCTGATAGATGAGGATGATGAGATCATTTCAATCGATCCAGTAGAAGTTTTCACTGTTGAGAAAGACTTTGAAACTACAACAGACCTTTCCTATAAGCCTAAGGAAGGGGAAAAAATATTTACACATATTTTAATCAAGCTAAACGATAATACCCCTATGGCAATGGAGCACATATTCTCACTTGCCAAAGATGGCGAAATAACTATTGACGATGCAACTGAATCCTATATCGCTTCTGAATCACTTATTGGATTTGATGTACAAAATGAAAATTCCAATCTAAGAAAGAAGAACTCTGTTTCGGTCAGAACTGAAGGGAAGAACACAGGTGTGGTCTACATATACAAAAAGGAAAGGATCACAACACCAAACCACTCTGTTGCGGGCATTATTAAATCAGGATCAGAATTAATTGAAATGTTAAAGAAAGGCGACAAGATTTCAGTAAAGACCTCGCCCCTAAGTCTATCCCTACTTGGGCTTACACAAAAGGAAGCAGAAGGAAAACTAAAAGCAGAAGGTATCAAACAGGAAAGAACAGGCGATACTTCAGACGAGGCCTTTATAGTAGAGCAGGAGCCCCCATATACCGCTGAAGTCCTAAAAAATAAATCAGCCAAAACTTTAGGCATCGATAAAAATAACATTATTGAAATTGAGCTCTACCAAGATGTAGCCCCAAATACGGTAAAGTATTTCAGGAAGATTACGGGCCTTATCAACAAACCTGTAGGCAAGCTTGATATCCAGTTTGCGCATCCCAGCGTTTCTCTTGTGGCATTTGAAGGGGGTAGCGTTGAGGCTGGTGGATTGACCCCTGAGAATATCCCTGTTGAAGTATCAAAGAGAGGGGATGTTGGTGTCACAAACATGTCAAGGCAGCATAAGGGCCTGATAGGCGTTAGATTAAAGGAAGATAAGGCATACGGCCCGACTGGCGAGGAGTTTGACGGCACAAATCTCGTTGGTAAAATTGACCTCGATAAGGTAAAAATTGATTTCAACAAGGAAAAGTCAATTTACATAAAGGAAATGAAGAAATGACGTTTCTTGCCGATAGAATATTCCACTAATACCGAAATATTTATATATATTTTATTTTCCATCTATTATATCATACCGATTATATCTCTTTTATATCTCGTAAATCGTCTTTGTTAAGAGGAGGAATTTAATGAAGCCTAGTAAGTCTGTAGGTATTGTAGGCTATGGTGCTTATATCCCAAAATATAGGATACAGAGTACGGAAATTGCAAGAGTTTGGGGAAATGATCCAAATCTTGTACCAATTAGAGAAAAGTCAGTGCCAGGCGCAGATGAGGATTCTGTCACAATAGCCATTGAAATAGCCAGAAATGCCCTAATGAGGGCTGGCATAGATCCAAAAGAGTT
>CAZFRW010000027.1:6394-8798 GCA_964521515.1 uncultured Thermococci archaeon | reverse complement strand
GCTGGATACATTATTGGAAGCGCTAAGGAAAGCCTTGCCGTAGTCGAAGGCTCACTCTCCTACGTCACCGATACTCCTGACTTTTGGAGGAGGCAGCATGAACATTACCCAAAGCACGGTAACAGGTTCACCGGAGAGCCGTCCTACTTTAGGCATGTTATAAGTTGCTCAAAGGCCCTCATGGAAGAGCTTGGAACAAAACCTGATGATTACAATTATGTCATCTTCCACCAACCGAACAGAAAGTTCCCGCTTGAAGTTGCAAAAATACTTGGATTTTCCAAGGAGAAAGTTATTGATGGCCTAGTTTCACCTTACATAGGTAATACATATGCCGGTTCCGCACTTCTGGGTCTTGCCGCAGTTCTAGACAAGGCTAAAGAGGGGGATAGGATATTTTGTACATCTTATGGCTCTGGAGCAGGAAGCGATTCATTTTCACTTAAAGTAACAGACAAACTTGCAGATAGAAAGGTGAAGGCCCCTTCAGTCAAATCATATATCGAAAGAAGAGAAGAGATTGACTATGCACGTTATGCAAGGTATAGAAAGAAGATAAGGATGTGAACAAATGGATGATAATGTTGCCGTAATAGGAGTTGGACTGGGAAAAGTCGGAGAGCTCTGGGAAAAGTCATTGAGGGACCTTGCAACAGAGTCCATATGGATGGCATTTGAGGATAGTGGTGTAGACAAAGTGGATGCACTTTATGTTGGAAACATGTCATCTGGACCTTTCGTAGAGCAGGAACACATTGGCGCTATGATTGCAGATTTTGCTGGGCTTGGATCTATACCAGCCGTTAAAGTTGAGGCGGCCTGTGGATCAGGGGGCGCTGCATTTATTGAAGGTTATATGGCTGTAAAATCAGGATTGTATGATTATGTTCTTGTCACTGGCGTTGAAAAGATGACGGACGTTCTTCCATCAAGGACAACCTCAATTCTTGCAAATGCTTCGGATAGAGACTACGAGGCATTTCACGGCGTTTCATTTGTAGCTCTAAATGCTCTTGTAATGAAGCGTTATATGTACGAATTCAAAGTAAAAAGGGAAGAACTTTCAATATTCCCTGTTATATCCCACAAGAATGCGCCTTTCAGTAAGCACGCAATGTACAGAAAAGAAATTACTCTTGAAACTGTAATAAATTCCCCAATAATATCCGATCCGCTATCACTTATGGACTGTGCCCCGATATGTGACGGCTCTGCATCTGTAATCCTATGTGCTGAAAAAAAAGCTAGAGAGTTCACTGACACCCCAATTATTGTGTCTGGTGTTGGACTTGCTACGGATACATTAGGCGTACATGACAGAAAGCACATCACAACTCTTTCTGCAGCAGTCGAGGCAAGTAAGAAGGCATACAAGATGGCGGGCATTACTCCAAAGGATATTGATATAGCTGAAATCCACGATGCATTTTCTATAATGAGCGCACTGTCGATTGAGGATATGGGATTTGCAAAGAAAGGGGAAGGTACAAAGATGGCTTTAGAAGGCCAGCATTATATTGGTGGAGACCTCCCGATAAACCTCTATGGCGGCCTTAAAGCAAGAGGGCACCCCGTAGGGGCAACTGGCGTCTACCAAATAGGAGAGCTAGTTTATAGCCTTAGGGGGGACGGTAGGGTTGATGCTGAAAGAGGATTGGCTGAGAATATAGGTGGCAGCGGAGCAACAGTATCTGTATCAGTTCTTGAGAGGGGTGATTAGGATGGATGTACCAAGACACTGGCGAGAGCAGATTAGGAGATATAGACTTGTCGGTTCAAAGTGCAAGGATTGTGAAAAATTATCTTTCCCATATAGGAATGTATGTCCCAAATGCAGGAGTAGAAACTGTGAGGATTACCAGTTTATCGGGAGAGGGAAGATCATTACTTTTACGAATATCAACAGCCCCCCAAAGGAGCACAAGTACAATATGCCATTTGCAGCCGCCTTGATAGAACTTATGGAAGGACCTGTCATAACTGCCCAGATAACTGATGCCAGAGCAGAAGAACTTGAGATCGGGATGGAAGTTGAAATGGTCACAAGAAAGATAATGGAATATAACGAAGCCGGATTATTATGCTATGGCTACAAATTCAGGCCAATAGTTGAATATGCCCACCCATGAGAGATTTAAATGGAAAAAGAAGAAATTTTGAACAAGGTAATCAATGGCGAGATAAAAATATATCAGATTGAAAATTTCACTAAAACGTCAAAAGAAGCAGTGGAAATAAGAAGAGAGGTAATTAAGAAAATAAAAAATGTTACTCTCGATCACATCGGCAGATACTCCCTTGATCCTGACAATCTTTTTGGTAAGAACATAGAAAACATGATTGGCGCAGTTCAAGTTCCAATGGGCGTTATAGGCCCATTAAAGGTCAATGGCAATTATGCCAA
>CAZFRW010000027.1:0-6294 GCA_964521515.1 uncultured Thermococci archaeon | reverse complement strand
TTGAAACTCATTGAAGAAAAGATCCCAGAGGCAAAGTGTGTTTCACTTTCAGGAAACCTTTGCACTGATAAAAAATCTTCAGCGATAAATCTAATTGAGGGGAGAGGCAAAAGCATTACAGCTGAAGTTGTGATACCTCATAAAGTAATCCAGACCAAACTTAAGACAGATACAAATACCCTAATAGATGTAAACTATAGGAAGAATCTCTTAGGCTCGGCGCAAGCTGGCTCTTATGGTTTCAATGCCCATTTTGCAAATATTTTAGCCGCAATCTTTTTGGCTACGGGCCAGGACATCGCCCAGGTAGTAGAAGGGAGTCAGGGATTTACAACAGTTGAAGAGGATAAAAATGGCGTCTACTTTGCCGTTACACTACCCTCTCTTGAAGTTGCAACTGTTGGCGGGGGTACTAAGATTGAAACTCAAAAAGAAGCACTCGATATACTTGGAATTTCCGGCGGTGGTAAAAATAGCGGCGACAACTCCAAGGCATTGTCAGAGATATGCGCTGCAACAGTTCTAGCAGGCGAGATATCTCTAATCGGAGCACTTTCAGCAAGACATCTTGCAAAGGCCCATATAGAATATGGGCGATAAAAGCAATATTTATTGGACAAATGTCCTATTATTTTTCTTTGTTAAGTTGAAATAATCAGTTAATGATAACCTTTATAAAAGATTTGAATTTCTTTTCTACATATTATTACGGTGATTTCTTGATTTATGTCAACACAAACTACTGTAAAGGGTGTCTTTTGTGTGTGGAATATTGCCCCCAGAAAGTTTATGTCAAGTCTGAAAAACTAAGTAAGAAAGGGGTCTTTCCTCCGGAAGTAAAGTTCCCTGAGAAATGTGTCAAATGCCACTTATGCGAATTGATGTGTCCTGACTTTGCAATCATTGTGGAGGATAAAGATGACAAATGACGTTATTAGGATTTTAGGTAAAAAAAATCTTTTCATACAGGGTGATGAAGCTGTTGTCTATGGTGCATTAATTGCAGACTGTAGATTCTTTGCAGGCTACCCTATCACACCGGCCACGGAAGTTGCCGAGGGGATGGCATTGTGGATGCCAAGGCTTGGTGGCGTTTATGTGCAGATGGAGGATGAGATAGCGAGTATAGCTTCAGTCATCGGGGCATCATGCACAGGGGTAAAAGCTATGACTGCAACGAGTGGTCCTGGATTTTCACTGATGCAGGAGTGCATAGGCTATGCATGTATGGCAGAAATCCCATGTGTCATAGTTGATGTTCAGAGGGGTGGCCCAAGTACAGGTCAGCCCACAGAAGCGGCTCAGGGCGACATAATGCAGGCAATGTGGGGCACACATGGTGATCACCAGATAATTGCTCTTGCCCCAAAATCAGTCCAGGAAACGCTTGATCTAACTATTGAGGCGTTTAATCTTTCAGAAGATTATAGGGTTCCAGTCATTCTTCTATTGGATGCCGAAATAGGGCATATGAGGGAAAAAGTTGTTTTACCTGAAATAATAAATGTCAAGGTTGATGCAAGAGTTCCCGCTACAATAGGCCCTGATAAATACAGGCCGTATAGAACTGGATTTACGAGAAATTCTAAAGTTCCTGAATTTGCACCTTTTGGTTCAGGGTATAGGACATATGTCACAGGACTTACACACGACAAGAGGGGATTTCCCGTTACAACCTCTGCTGAAGTACACGAGGAGCTTGTCAGAAGGCTAGTTGAAAAAGTTCAGGATGATATGGATATCGTCTGGTATCATGAAGATTCATTCCTTGAAGACGCAGAAATTATTGTTGTCTCATATGGTACAACTTCAAGGCCTGCACTAAGTGCCGTTAAGATGGCTAGAAAGAACGGCATAAATGTGGGGCATATCAGGCTTATCACAATATGGCCCTTCCATTATGAAAAAATGAAGGAGCTTTTGAAAAACGCCCGAATAGTTATAGTTCCTGAGATGAACCTTGGGCAGATAATCCATCCCATTAGGGAAGTTGCTGGAAAGCGCACTAAAGTTATAGCCGCACCAAAGATTGGTGGTGCAATTCACACACCTTATGAGATTTTGAAATATATAGAGGAGGATAAAGATTGAGCTTTGTTTCTAATGACATCATCATAGAGAAATATCTTAGGAAGGATATGCTTCCAACAATATTCTGTACCGGTTGCGGGATTGGGAGTGTAATGAATTTTTCTCTTCGTGCTATTCATGATCTAAATATAGATATGAACAAGACTGTTTTTGTATCTGGGATAGGTTGCTCATCTCGTGTACCTGGGTATATCTATTCCGATGGGCTCCACTCACTTCACGGAAGGGCAATAGCTTACGCAACAGGGGTAAAGCTTTCTAACCCAGAATTAAAGGTCATAGTATTCACAGGTGATGGTGACTGCGGTGCCATTGGAGGTAATCATTTCCTTCATGCAATAAGAAGAAATGTTGACATAACTGTGATTTCAATAAATAATTTTATTTATGGGATGACTGGAGGACAAGTTGCACCAACAACACCCTTAAAGTCGAAGACAACTACAACACCATATGGGAACATAGAGTACCCTATTGATCTTTCGATGATGGCAAAGGTCATAGGGGCCCCATATGTAGCCAGGTGGACGACAGCACATCCTGTCCAGTGTATCGCTTCAATAAAAAAAGCTCTCCAAAAAACTGGATTCTCTTTTGTAGAAGTTTTATCACCATGTCCAACATCGTATGGCCGACTAAACAAGATGGGAACGACTCTTGACATGACAAAATATTTCAAGGAATCAACAATCAACATAAAGCTTTATGAAAAAATGTTGGCCGCTGGAGAAACAACAGATAAGATGGTAATCGGGGAGCTTGTCGATGTTGAAAAAGAAGACTTTAACACCAAATATAAAAAATTCTGTGGTGAATTTAAATGAAGGCAGGTATAAGGATAAGTGGGTTCGGTGGTCAAGGGATAATCCTATCGGGTGTTATAGTTGGAAAGGCAGCCGTACTTGATGGTTTCAATGCAGTCCAGACTCAGTCTTATGGGCCTGAGGCAAGAGGAGGTTCAACACGTTCAGAAGTAGTTGTTTCTGATGAAGAGATTGACTATCCAAAGGTTGAGTCTGCCTCGATTTCGCTAATAATGAGCCAAGAAGCTTTCTTTAAGTACGCATTACGAACAAAAAGGGAAGGCATTATCATTTATGATCCAGAGTTAATACCAGAAAGTAAGATCGAAGGTGACTTCAAACTTGCCGAAATAAACGCAACTAGGATTGCATCAGACCTTGGGACAAAGATTGTTGCAAATATTGTGATGCTTGGTGCATTTAATGAGATATGTAGCCTAATCTCAAAGGATGCCATGACTGAGTCAATAAAAGATAGCATACCAAAAATGCTTGATTTAAATCTCAATGCATTTGAGGCGGGTATGAAAAAAGTAAAATTAATAAAATAAATATTTTAATTTATTTAGTTTAATTATTTTAAAATATAATAAATCATATAGAAATTGTTACACAAAGGCTTTTATATATAATTTTAGGATAACCATTATAACTTTTACAGGTGGAGTATATGTCAGAAGTAATTGATAAAACTAAATCAATATGTCCTGTATGTCTAAATGTCATCAATGCCGACATTGTTGAAGACAAAGGCAAAGTTCTCATTAAAAAGAGCTGCCCTGAGCACGGTTCTTTTGAGGATACTTATTGGTCAGATTATGAAATGTTCAAAAATGCAAAAAGATTTCATGTCGATGGCCCAAAACTAGAAAATCCAAACACAGAAGTCAAGAAAGGATGCCCATACGATTGTGGTCTTTGTTCAGATCACTTTACCCCAACAGTTCTTTGCAATATAGATGTCACTAACAGATGCAACATGAAATGTCCAATATGCTTTGCAAATGCCCAAGCTGCTGGTTACGTTCTTGAACCTTCTAAAGAAGAATTAATTGAAATGATGAAACTTGTAAGGGATGAAAAACCTGTGCCATGCATGGTCGTTCAATTTGCAGGTGGAGAGCCAACAATAAGGGACGACCTTCCTGAAATAGTTCAAGAAGCAAAGAAATTAGGATTTACTCTTGCCCAGATTGCAACTAACGGGGTTCGCCTTGCAAAAGATCTTGATTTTTGTAAAGAGCTAAGACAAAAGGGCCTGAATACAGTTTATCTGCAATTTGACGGTGTAACAGAGAAACCGTATATTGCAGCCAGAGGATTTAACGCACTTCCAATAAAACTTCAAGCATTTGAGAATTTTAGAAAATCTAATCTTACAAGCGTTGTCTTGGTACCTACATTAGTAAAAGGCTTAAATGATGACCAAGTAGGAGATATAGTCCGCTTTGGTGCTAATAATCTTGATATAATTAAGGGTATAAACTTCCAACCTGTTTCATTTTCTGGCAGGATCGACAAGGAAGATCTTGAGAAAATGAGGATTACCATACCAGACTTTGTTAAATTGGTAGAGGAACAGACAAACGGAGAAGTATTGGCAGAAGATTTCTACTCACCCCCAAGCGTTAATGCATTTTCAAATTTCATTGAAGCGTGGAGAAAAAAACCGCAGGTTAGATTTACTTGTCATGAACATTGTGGTGTAGCTACATACGTCTTTGTGGGCGACGATGGGAAACTTACCCCGATTACACACTTTATCGATGTAGAAGGGTTGTTTGGGTTACTAAATGACTTAACTGATAAGGTAGAAGGCGGGGGAAAAATATCTAAGACACTTGCAGTTGCAAAAGTTACAAAAGAATTGCCCCACCTAATTAACTTCAATAACAAACCAAAGAATCTTGATATCAAAAAACTTTTGCTCGGCGTAGTGAAGGAAGGAAACGTTGATACATTGGCTGAATTTAGTTATCATACATTATTGATAGGATGCATGCACTTCCAAGACCCTTACAATTTTGATGTTGAAAGGGTAAAGAGATGCGCCATACATTATTCAGTTCCAGGCGGTAAAGTAATTCCATTTTGTACATATAACAGCTTGCACAGAGAAAGAATTGAAAAGCAGCACGCAATCCCGCTTGATGTATGGGAAAAGCAACACAGGGCAAAGAATCTTCAGGCTCAGAGAAACCTTAAATCTCTATCATTTCCCTCAAAAGACTAATATTTTCTTTATCCCCTCTTTTTTCATTTACAGGTGTTTCCATCACCATAGGGATATTTTTTAGATAATCATGGTTTACTATAGCCCTAAACCCAGCTTCTCCTATATTTCCTAATCCGATATGCTCATGACGATCCTTTTTTGAGTTGAGCTCGCCTTGCGAGTCATTTAGATGTATTAGTTTTAAATTCTCTAGACCAACTATTCTGTCAAACTTCGAGAGAGTATTATCGAGTGATTCTTCATTTGATATGTCATATCCTGAAGTGAAAAGATGGCACGTATCAAGGGTAATGCCACAGCTAGAGTCTGTGTTCTCAATTAAGAATTTAAGCTCTTCAAATGTTGACCCTAAAACAGAGCCACTTCCCGATGTATTTTCAAAAAGGAGTGTAACATTTCCAATATGCTCTTTTATTGATTCAAGGGATTCACAAATCTGCGCAAGCCCTTTGTCTCTACTCAGTCCTTTATGGGCGCCTGGGTGGATATTCAAAAACTCTAGGCCCAATCTGTTGCAAGAGATAAACTCCTTTTTTATAGAGTCAATTGATTTATCCCTCATAATAGGATCTTCAGAAGCAAGATTTGGTAAATATGAGTCATGGACGACTATAGGTTTAATATCATTTTTATTGTACGCATCTTTGAATACCTTTCCAACATCTTCAGATACTAAGTTAAATGCCCAACTTCGTGGAGAATGTGTAAATATCTGGCAACAGTTTGCATCAAGAGCTTTTGCATTTTCAAAGACCTTCAAAAATCCTTGGGCAACAGATACGTGAAAACCTATCCTATACATAAAAATAGTAAAATAATTATTATTTATTTTTCTATCTCTTCTAGAATCCTCATGCCTTTTGTAAAGGATGGCATCCCAGACAAGAGTAATACTACCTTCAAAACGTCAGCGATCTCGTCAGAGGTGACCCCAAGCTCTTTAATTGCTGACCTCATCTGCCTTTCAGTTGCGCTCTGATCACATCTAGATGCGGCAATACCTATTGCAATAAGTTTTTGTGTTTTATAGTCCAAGGCTTTCCCTGTATACACAGCATCATTTAATTTTATAATTGCATCATATACTTCTGGGTATTCAGATTTGATTTTTTTCATTCCTCTTCCATAGAATACTTCTTCTTTCATTTTATCACCAAAACAATA
>CAZFRW010000026.1:0-14857 GCA_964521515.1 uncultured Thermococci archaeon | reverse complement strand
CCTTGTACCATTTGAAGAATCTTCTAAGGCCCTTCTGGAATTCATTTTTTGTATGGAGTGATATATCCAACATTTCAATTTTTTCTAGAACTTCTGTCGTATCTTTTAATCCCCACTCAGAAAAAGGCTTACCATTATACCTCTCGCAAACTAATCTTAGTGAAGACATGTATCTGATAGTTCTATGCAAGCCAATCCTTGTGGCTATTAGGTAACTTTTGAATTCCTTTATTGCAGTTTTGTTTTCTTCACAGATTTTTGATTTCTCCAGCAGGGCCATTTGATTTTCATATCTTAGTTTTCCCTTGTGAATGTCCATGCGAGTAACATTTTGCAATTAAGATATATACATTATCCCAGTGCTTTCGTATTTATTAAACTGGCACCCCAACGGCTTCATATTATTTCTGTGTTATTTGAAATAAATACTACCCAAAATATATAAATTAAGAAATAGGTAAATCGTCGATGGTCAAAGTCTATAGAAAAGCACAGTTCATAAACGCCCTCAAAGAAGGGGATTTCGTAGATGATGTTTTTGTAGTTAAAATAAAAAAGGGAATCTCTCAATATGCAAAGGGCTACTCTTTTGAATTACTTCTCTCGGACAACACAGGCAAAAATCTAGATTACAAGTATTGGGGTGGGGCAGATGAAGAGAAAATAAAACTTCTGTACTCTTCTATAAGCCACGATGCTATTGTTCATGTCCAGGGGAAGATCTCGTTTTACAATGGGAAAAATCAACTCGCAACAAATGAACCTTTTATCATTGAACCGTTGCCGCCTGAACAGTATGACTTACAGGATTTCATTAAACCAAATAAACAGGATATAGAAAAGATGTATTCAAACCTCATTAGATCCATAGGTTTAGTCCAAAATAAAGATCTTAAATCTCTTCTTGAAAAAATATTTAACGACGACGAGTTTTCTAAAAAATTTAAACAGCATCCGGCCTCAATAGAAATTCACCATAATTGGGTAAGCGGATTGCTACAGCATACACTAGAAGTTTTGAATTATTGTGTGTCGAGCGCAAATATGTTCCCCGAACTAAATAAAGATCTATTAATTACAGGAGCGTTGCTTCATGATATTGGAAAACTCGAAGAACTCGTTGTTTCTTCAAGGGTTAAAGGTTCAATAAAGGGGCAACTGGTAGGCCATCTGCCTTTGGGGCTAATCTATGTTTCCAATAAAATAGATGAAATCGACGGATTCGATCAAAATCTAAAAAATAAGGTGCTCCACATGATAACAAGCCACCACGGAAAGACTGAATATGGCTCCCCTAAAGAGCCAATGTTTCCCGAGGCTGTTGCACTTTATTATGCCGATGAAATGAGCTCTAAAATAGCAGAGATCTTAGAATTTATTGAATTATCAAAGGACGATACAGAAGATGAATTTATCTATAACAGAAGACATAAAAAAAATATCTATCTAAAATAACTCTCTAATAAATTGATTTCTTCTTCTAAAAAAATCTAGGTAAAATATTTATATGAATTTATATATTAACTATAGAGGATAATCATGGACTCATTTAGTGAACATATGAAGGAATATAGGAAACAGATGATGAGGGGCGTTATCAAAGAGGCATATAAGGGGCTAATGGAATATCTCATGAATCTGAGATTGCATTTCAAAAATAAATATCCCAATTATTTTGTAGGTGCTCTTTACGAGGGGTATATGGATATGACATATTTTTCATTCTCCCCTCAATCATTGAAAGATCGAAAATTAAGAATTGCGATAGTTTTTATCCATGATGCAGTTAGATTTGAAGTTTGGCTCGCAGGATACAATAAAGAGATCCAAACAAAATTCTGGAAGTTGTTTAAAGAAAGTCATTGGGGCAAATACCACATCGTACCAACTACAAAAGGCGTTGATTCTATACTTGAGTACATCTTAGTTGAAAACCCAGATTTTAGCGATCTAGATAATTTAACGGAGCAGATAGAGAAGGAAACTTTAAAGTTCGTTAAAGATGTTGAAAACTTCCTATCCGAACATTAAAGTATAATTAAAATTTCATTTCATAAATATTGGCATGGAATAAGAGTAAATAGGCCACCCCTTCTGTAGTTAAAGAATCTGTTACCGGGCAGAACATGCCACTCTTTGTTCATATTTTAAGTAATCAAGAATTTTCATGTGTATCTTCATACGGCTCAAGGTGTATCGTAACAATAGTTTCAGACCCAAGTAAATTTCTTATCTCTTCTTCTACACTGTATGAAATCTTGTGCGCTTCACCAATAGTCATAGATTTATCGACAAGGATATGCATGCTCATAGAATGGTAGTTCCCAATGTGCCTTATCCTCAGTTTGTGGTAGTCCTTTACACCTTCGACTTTTGAAACGGTATCGTAGATATCTTTCTTCATTTCGTCGTCAACTGAAGTTTCTATTAATTCGCTTATACTATCCTTTAGAATGTCTATGGCAACTTTAAAAATCAATATACTCACAAATATTGCAGCGATTGGATCCAAAATTCTCCATTTTTCTCCTAAGAGTATTGCCCCGCCGATACCGATCATTGTACCGATTGAAGATAGTGCATCGGACCTATGGTGCCAAGCGTTCGCAACGATTAATGAGCTTCCTATTGCCTTTCCCGCTTTTATCGTATACCGGTACAAAAGTTCTTTTGAAACTATAGAAAGGGCCGCTGCAAATAGTGCAATAAACCCTGGTTTTGGGATTACTCCCCCTCTCAAAAAATCCAATAACCTTTCCGCGCCCGAGTAAACGATGAGTATCGCAACAACAATCAGCATAAAACCTACAATTGAAGTGGAAAGCGTTTCTACCTTACCGTGTCCATAGTTGTGTGAATCATCAATTGGTTTTTTCACATAACGAAAACCGAGCAGCACAACAATGTCTGACGCTGTGTCTGAAACTGAATGAACGGCATCTGCTATCATCGCTGTGCTTTGCCCAATAACTCCTGCTAGTAACTTAAAAAGAGTTAACACGATATTAACGATAAGTCCATTATACGTGACTTTCTCGCCTTTATTGGCTCTGCCTTCACTAGTAGCCCCTTCTCTCATAGCTTCTTGATTATATTGGTATTTTTAAATATTTGTTTGAAGTAGTATTATAGAAATAATATTGCCAATTAATTATACTTAAGAATCTCTCATAAGAAGTTTTACTAGGATTTTAGAATAAAATAAGAAAAATATTATTTAAGGAGCTTCTGAAACAGGCCCGTCGTATATATCATCGCCTATCTTTATTCTCGTTATATTGTCCAATCTTTTATCAACTTCTTCTAAACTCTTTTTTATTTTTTCTATTTCCTTTCTTATTGCCCTAATATCCTTCTCTGGCATAATCTTACCTCCTCTAAAGACTTAAGGGAAAGGAAATCATAGATATTTTTTAGTAACTTATCAAAGGTTCTAACAATTAATCAAATCTCCCCCAAGTCCTAATAATTTATTAGAACTTCTATACTTATATATTTTTGGATTTCAATAATATATATTCAAAAAAGAATCTAATTTCCAATAGATTTAATAACTAATTTATTATACCTCAATCAAAGCTATTACTTGGGTGAGAAAATGGAACTGACTGAGTTTGAAGATATTGTTTATACAGGTCTTATGCACTGTGAAAAAAAAGAAGATTGCGATATGCTTTTGAAGGAATCAATAAAAATGCTAAACGAGGTAAAGGATCAGGATAATGTGAAGCCTTACTATCTTTCGATTCTATCTAACCTCTCTACAATGCTTCAGATGTTGAATCACTCTTTATCAGCTGACCAGTTTAAGGAAGAGCTAAAAAAAATTATAGAGCCTTAGGTTAAATATAGTAATAAAATCTACACTTTTCTCCTTTATTTACTCCTTCTATATTTTCATTAATTAAGACATAGCCAGTTGAACTAGAAATAGAAGATATTACTCCGGAACCGGAAAGCCTTACAGGAAAAATCTCGTTGTCTTTTATGATACATCTCACAAATTCGACTCTCCCAAGTTCAGAAGAATAATTCTCAGAGAAAGTCAAATCGACTGATTTTGATATTTTTGTTTTAAGAATATTTTCTAGGTAAGGGACTACAAATAGATAGAATTGAACAAAGGAAGCTACAGGGTATCCCGACATGATAAATATTGGGGTGTCTTGAATGGAAAAACCAACAGGTTTACCGGGTTTTATTGTTACTCCATGGAATACAATATTTTTAATAATCTTTGGAAGAAAATCTTTTTTACCGAAGGAGCTCCCCCCAGTAATCAATGTAATATCTGAGTCTTTCTTTGATGCATCAATAGCTTTTAGTATTTCTTCCTCATCGTCTGCCACTCTAAATTGGTGAACTACTTTACAAAAAGCCTTCTTGGATAATGATGATAACATTATTGAATTAGAATCAGCTATCTTCCCTTTTTCTATTTCATCTGTATCCTCAACTAATTCATCGCCTGTAACTATAATTGAAACTCTTGGATTTTTTTTCACTAGAATTTTCTTAATTCCCAAAGATTTTAAAAGTGAAAGATGTTCGGGAGATATTATTGTTCCTTTTTTCAGTATAAGGTCTCCCTTTTTTATGTCTTCACCTTTTCTAGAAACATGAAGATATGGAAAGGCTTTCTTATAAATATGAACTTCATCATGCACTCTTTCTGCAAACTCTTGCATTACTACAGAATCGGCGCCTTTTGGTATCATAGACCCGGTCATAATCTCTATTGCAGTGCCCGTAATAACTTCCATAGCGGATACTTTTCCTGCAGTTATCGAATCAATAACTTTTAGGGTAATGTGAGAGCCTTCAGAGATTGAAAATGAGTCCTTTGCCTGTATGGCATAGCCGTCCATGGCAGACCTATCAAAAGCAGGTGAATCAATCGGAGAAAATATATCCTCCGAGAGTATCCTGTCTAAAGAGTCATTCATGTCTATGTTTTCTGAATCAAATTCTTTTGAATGAGCTTTAACTAGCTCTAACGCCTTGTTGTAGGGTAGCAATGATTTGAACTCTTTCATTTAGTCCCTCAGATGTTTTATCATATGTGCGGCTTCAGAAAGAATAATATCTGTTCCAAGTTTTACCGCATTAAGGCTCCCAGGAAGGCAGAATATAACTTTCTCATCAATTGTGCCACAAATGGCTCCAGATATAATTCCGGGGTAACTTATTTCCCTAAAGCTCAAATACCTAAATATTTCTCCAAATCCAGGTATTTCTTTGTCAAAATGCGGTCTTAGGGTCTGTATTGTAACGTCTCTTTTTGTTATCCCTGTCCCACCTGTTGTAACAACACAATCAACATCAGGAAGCATATCACACAAAGCCTTTTCTATAAGCTCCTTCTCGTCTGGAACGATGGTAGTCTTCACCACTATATTGTTCTTGGATAACTTCTCTTTTATGTGATTACCCGATTTGTCCTCGGCCAACCCTTTATAACAGGAGTCTGATACGGTGATTATTCCGTAATTCAGGCTCTTTGGGGCGGCGCTTTTGTGTTTTTCAGATGACATATTCACTTCTCCTTCTTTAGAACTCTTATGCCATAGATCTCAGTCGAGGGGTACTGACCTAAAGCGTCCTTCTCGTTTGATTTCACCATGTCCCATATTGTTAGAAGCGCCACAGAAACTCCAGTAAGCGCCTCCATCTCGACTCCGGTCTTCGACTCAGTCTTTACCATACATATAGCCTTTATAGAATCTTGATAGATCTCAAAATCGATATCGACCTTATTTATAGGAAGCCCGTGGCATAGCGGGATTAAGGCAGGTGTTCTCTTCACAGCTTGGATTGCTGCAATCTGTGCCGTCGTCAGGACGCTCCCCTTTGTTATCTTATTATCTCTTATCAAACTGATAGTTTCTTTCTTTAGCTCTATTTTTCCCTCAGCAACCGCTGTTCTAACTGTTACATCTTTTGAAGTTATATCTACCATTTTTACTCCCTTTTCTGATAAATGTGAAAATGCCATTATATGCCTCCTTGCCAAATTACATTGCCTTCCATATACTCCTTCTTAAATATAGGAACTTCCTGTTTAAGTCTTTCAAGGATATACTTTGCAGCTTCAAAAGATTTTGTTCTATCAACTGATTTGACAATTATCAAGACAATTGAGTCACCTACAAAAAGCTCCCCATATCTATGTATAATTAGACTCTCCACTATTGAATATCTTTTAGCTGCTTCACTTTCGATTTCCTTTAATTTTTTTTCTGCCATTTCAGTATAAGCCTCAATTTCTAATTTAGTTACTTTTTTCCCATTCATCTCAGATTTAACAGAACCTAGAAATATGACTGAAGCGCCACATTGATCGTTTTTTATTTTCTTTAATTCTTCATCTATGCTAAAATCTTCTTTTTGGATTCTAATCATATTACCCACCACTTGAAGGTGTCATTATGGCTACTTCGTCACCTTCATTTAATTTGACATTCTCTTTGATATACTCATGATTAAGTGATATTACCATATTGTCATTCTTTTCTAAATTATATTTTTTGATAATTATGTCCAAAAGATCGTTTATGGTCTTATCATTATTTACTTCGATAAGTTCTTCAGGAATTCCTGTAGCTTCTTTAAAAAATGCGAAATATTTTACTATTACTTTCATTTTAGCACCAATATGGTGTTTTTGTCTTAATAGAGTAAATCAAGGACTCTTTTAATTTTTCATGATCTGAAAAATCTTTAACTTTTATTAAATTATCATTTCTGAATAAACAATTTTTTATTTCACCTTCACTTGTTACTCTGATGCTCATACAATTATTACAGAATACTGTGTTGTGCATTGATCTTACAACTTCAATTTCTTGAGGGACAAAGTATTTTTTCCTGCGCTGTTTTTCTCTTTCGACTATTTTCATCGCATGTTTTTCTAAATATTCTTCTATGGGCAATAGACTTGCATAATTCTCTTTGTAAAACTCAGAGTCTGTGCCATTTTTTTCTGAGATGAGTTCAATTAACTGAAGGACCATCCCTTCTTTTGTAAACTTAACTAAATCTTTAATCTCTCGATAATTCCTCTGCATTACGACCATGTTGACTTTAATTGGGAATATTTCCTCTAAAAATGTTTTTTCAATTCCATCAAGAACATCTTGTAGTTTATTCTTTCCAGTAATGCTCTTGTAGATATCCTTATTTAAGGTGTTCAAAGTTACGTTTATCCTTGATATGCCGGCTTCCTTCAAATCAGAGATTTTTTCACACAACAAAATTCCGTTTGTCGACATGGAAACGTCATCCATGTACTTCGAGGCTATTTCAACAATTTCAACTATGTCCTTTCTCACGAGAGGCTCTCCACCAGTAAATCTAACTTTTTTGATCCCTAAATCCATAGAAACTTTGAGAAGGTCTTCAATCTCTTCCTTAGTTATCTCCTTCCTACCGTTATCCGATTGAGAACACTCACCTTCATGGTGACAGTATATACAGTTTAGATTGCAACGTTGAGTCACTGCAACTCTCAGTACTTTAACTGGTAATTCTGACATACTAATCTTCCAACAACAATACCTCTAACTCTTCTCCTTTATCTACAAATTCAGTGTTCTCACTAATTATGGCAATTCCTTCAGCTTTTAAAAAACTTGATATTGCACCACTTCCCCGGAAAACAGAAGAAACTTCCTCTCCTTTAATCATAATGGGCAAGAAATCTTGCCTGCCTCTCGTTGAATAAATTCTTTCACTTGAAATAAACTTTTTAACGTCCATTTTTTTTTCTAGACCCGCCATTTTATAGACAAAAGGCAATACTAAGACGTTGAACAGAACAAATGAAGATGTGGGGTGCCCCGGAAGGCCAAAAATAAGTTTGTTGTCTTTTAGGCCAACTAATGTTGGTTTTCCTGGCTTAATGCTTATGCCGTGAATTATTAAGTTACCAAAATTATTGATTGCTTCCTCGACAAAATCTCTTTCTCCCTTTGAGGCCCCAGCAGAAAGGATTATCATATCACACTTTCTTGCTTCGTTTAACTTTGAAAGTATCTCTTCTTTGCTATCTTTTGCAATACCTATGTTATAAGTATCACAACCTAACTTTTCTAGTTTTGAAGAAATATAAAATGAATTGACATCATAGGTTTTCCCGTAGTCAAGATTTCCCCAAGGTGTAATAATTTCATTTCCTGTTGAAAAAATTCCTATTTTTAATCTTCTATATACTTTGACCTTCTTAAGACCTAGGCCTGAAAGCAATCCAACTACTTTAGGAGTAATAAGGGTATTTTTGGGCAAGATATGTTTTCCTTTTTTTATGTCATACCCTACCTTCATTATATTTTCTCCGGGTGTAACACCCCTAGTCAGTGTGATATAATTTCCTTGAAGTTGGGTATTTTCTATCATAACAACAGAGTCTGCACCATCTGGAACGGGTGCACCCGTTGCCACGTATGAACAGGTATTCTTTTTTATAAAATACCTTGGGGTGCTGCCTGCGTTTACAGTTTCAATTAATTTGAGTTTTACAGGAGAAGTTTCACTAGCTTCGAAGGTATCCTCTGATCTAACAGCATATCCATCCATTTGTGACTTGGGATAATGGGGTATGTCAATTGGCGAAATCAGGTCTTCTGACAAAATCCTATTCAATGAAGATGAAATAGGAGTATCTTCCGATTTTAATTCAAAGGACACACTATCCTCAATTTTTTTTATAGCTTCTTCATAAGTATCAAGTTTTAAGAACTTCAATGAATTTCCTTCTGATTTAATTTTATCTCTTAATAACTTGGAGTGCAGTTGCTTTAAAAAATATATTGATGTCTTTGCCTTCTCTAATGTTAAGACTTTCAATAGATTGTTTCGTAACAGCAGCTTCAACCTCAAATCCACAATCAATCCTTATAATATAGTAAAAACCATGTTTTACTATAGAAATTACCTTCCCTTTGAAATTATTTCTAGCGCTTGTGTTTCCCTTACCTAAAATTATATCTTCCGGTCTTATAATTAATCTTATCTCTTGTCCAACTTTGAAGTGATCGCACAAGGCAACTATATGATTACCATTTACATCTACTAATAGCTCTTCTTCATTTTTTTCTATAACTTTGCCTTCCCATATGTTTTCGATCTTTACGAATTTGGCAATTTCCTTCGATAGAGGCTTATAGAAAATTTCGTCTGGCGTTCCAACTTGGACTATTGTTCCATTCATCATAATCCCGATTCTGTCTGCCAATAGTATAGCTTCCTCTTGACTATGGGTAACATGAATGAAAGTTATACCCTCTTTTCTGTGTAGATCTTTCATCTCAGATATTAGTTTAGACTTAGTGTTCTCATCTAATGCAGAAAAAGGCTCATCAAGAAGTAAAACTTTTGGATTAATTGCAAGAGCCCTTGCAAGCGCTACTTTTTGTTGTTCTCCACCACTCAATGTTGTTGTATCTCTTTTCATTAAATGTTCAATTTTAAGAATTTTTGATAGTTCCTTTACTTTTGTATCGATTTCGTTTTTAGTTATACCTCTAATATTCATTCCATATTCAATATTTTTTTTAACTGAAAAATGAGGAAAGAGTGAATAATCTTGATATAAGAATCCAAGATTCCTTTTTTCTGGAACGTCATAGGTAATATCCTTTCCATCTATCAAAATTTTTCCCTCATTGGGGATATACAGGCCTACAATAAGTTCAAGTAACAAAGTTTTTCCCGCTCCAGTTGGACCTAAGATGACAAAGTATTCACCTTGTTTAACTTCTAGAGAAATATTTTTTAGTTCAAATTCTCCCCAGTTATTGCTTAAATTCTCGACTCTTATCATGTTATCACTTTTTCCGGGAAATTAGTCTTAGAAATAGAAATATAACGAAACATAATAGTATTAATAAAACTGCAATAGGTTGCGATTCCTTAAGACCCCCAGTATTAAATCTGTAAAATATCAAAGTTGAAGCAATCATAGGGTAATATGCTATTACTACAACTGCTCCGAATTCACTTATCCCTCTTGCCCAACTCATAATTGCTCCAGATACTAAGTTATGGTATGAAAGAGGCAAGGCAATTTGATAAAAAGACTTCCATTGTGAAGCGCCCAAAGTTCTAGCAACGCGTTCATAATTAGGATTAACGCTTTTGAATCCATCTTTAGCAGAATTAACAAATAAGGGGTAACTTACAAAAAACATTGCAATTACTACTCCCCACAATGAATCTTGAAAGACTATACCAAGATTCCCAAAAAAAGATCCAACTGTTGCCCTTCTTGCGAGAAGAGAAAATAGTGCAATCCCTGCAACTGTATGGGGAATTATTACAGGAATATCTATTATTGATTCTATAATATTTTTTCCATAAAAATTATTTCTTGCAATAGCATAAGCAAGAGGTATTCCAAACAATACTGCCAAGATAGTAGCAAGAAATGAAGCATACAAAGTAAATCCAATAGATTTTAAGACATAAGGGTCTTTTAATATTGTGATAAAATTATCTGGACTAATAACCAATTGTTTGTATAACATATTAAAAAGTGTTCCAACTACGAAAATAATTATTAGGAATCCTATAAAGAAAAAAATGAAGGAAATAGGATTCCTTCTAAATTCAAGTTTAATTCCTTTTTCCATTAATTATCCGCCACATATTGTTGTAATATTTGTGGTACTTTTGATTTACCATTTGATTGCGCTGGAACTACTGGTGGCTGACCATCAACAGTAAAGACTTGTTGCCCATTCTCATCAATAACGTATTTAACGAATTCATTTGCAAGTTCTTTATTTGGTGCGTTTAGAGGAACTGTAATCCCATATACTATAGGGGCGGCTTTTTGTGTCTTTCCGTCAATTGTCTTTACCTGAACTTTCTTGTAGGTGTCTGCATAGGCTACATCGCTTAGATTAATAGATGCAGGTAATCTTACATATTTCATATTATTTTGTACCGCAACTGAAATGTATTCCCAAGCGTAATCAATTCCACCTTCTTGTACCATTGAAACTAGTTCTACTGATTTGTTTCTTATAGTTAACTTGTTTGTAGCTGGGGCTAGATCTTCGGGAGTTGTTATTACATAAGTTCCATTTAGGTCGGCTATTGTTATCTTTGATTTAGAAGAAATTAGTTTTTCAAAAATTGTATCATCATTGTATGCTAGTTCGGCTAATTGTATTGTCATAGGGGTTCTATATCCACAAGGATCTAGATTTGGATTTGAAAATGCCCATACAACATCTGGTTTGTCAAGTATCTTATACCAGTTATTTTCATTTACAATACTTGCATACTTGCTTTTATCTGAATATGTCAAAACCATTTCATTTTTTGCGAATAGTACATACCAGTCTGCATATTTTGGAACCATCATTGAAGGTATCAAACTATAGTCTGCGGATGCAAGAACATCGGCTTCAACACCAAGTTCAGTTACTTTCTTAACACATTCTATACTCCCAGCAGGCTCTAATTGTACATCAACGTTTGGATGGTCTGTTTCAAACTTCTGCTCTATTTTTCCCATAGGCGAAGCTAGACTTCCAGCTATAAGTACTTTCAAAACTGTTTTTTGCCCTGTAGGTTGTGTAGCTGTATCCGTTGGACTTGTACAGCCAGCAAATACAAGAGCTGTCACAAGGACTGCTAAAAGAGCAACTCCATATATATTTTTATTATTCATTCTACCACCTCGTTATGTTTTTATGGAAATAACGATATTTAAAATTAACTGAATTAATATCCATTTATTAATAAGAATATGAAAAATTAAAAAATACTATTTATTTGAAGCCCACAAAATTTATATAGATGCCAAATATAATAAAATATAGAATAAACTAAGTAAGTGGATAGATATGGACATAGAAGGCGGGAGCTTCACACTGTGGGAAGAGTTTTACAATGCTTCTATTAGACTATTAAAGATGGATAAATACCCAGAAGCAAAGAGACTTGCAAAAAAATCACTGAACGAATCCATAGATGTATACGGTCCAACACATTCAACTTCAGGCATGAGCCTATTTTTGCTTGGACTTATCTCACAGTATCAAGCAGATTTCACTGAAGCGGAAACATTTTACGAGAATGCACTTTCAATATTTGAAAAAATATTCTCTAAAAATGATACAGTTGTTTTGAATGTTTTACAGAATCTTGCGTTTGTTTATCAGTCGCAAGGTAAATACCCAGAAGCAGAACAGCTCTACAAAAGAGTGTTAAGAATCAAAGAAGAGGATTATGGAAAAGAAAATTCTCAGATAATCTCTATACTATGCTCACTCGCTAATCTCTTAAAACAAATGAAAAAATTTGATGAATCAGAGGAGCTCTATACAAGAGCACTTCAAATTTTGATACATGAATATGGCCCAGATCATCCTCAAATTGGAGATATATACGTAAATCTTCACAACATATACTCTATTCTAAATAAAAGAGAAGAAGATAAGCAGCTATACAATTTCATTAAAAAGCACTCTGATTACTTCTAAAAACTATTAGATTATTTTTTGCTTATTCTAATTTAAACTGTTAATTTTAAATACATGTAAATATATTATCAGTGGTGATAAAATGGCAATTAGCGCAAGAAATAATATGGAAGGAGTTATTAAAGAAATAAAAAAGGGAGAAGTTGCAGCTACAGTTAAAGTTGAAATTACTAAGCCCTCTATTATTACATCTATGATCACAAGAGAAGCAGTAGAGGCGTTAGGATTAAAAGAAGGACAAAAAGTGAAAGTTGTAATAAAGTCAACAGAGGTAATGATATCCATAGATGAGTAAATAATATATTAAAAAATTTAAATAAATAATGTTAGGTAGAGTATAGTAAAGACTATGAAAGTTCCTATAACTGATCCTAAGTGTAGTTGTGTTGGCGTAATTTTATTTTTCTCTCTCAATTCATTTAAGACAAATTGCATCCCTGGAATTGATAGAGTCAATCCCCACGAGAGGTATCTAAAGTTTTCAGTATTTCTATCTGATTCTTGCTGTTCCTCTTTTGATTTGATAAGCTCATCCTTCAAATCTTGGATATTCCAGTTTAATTCTTCATTTTTAACTCTGTAACTTTCAACTGATCTTTGCATTTCAATTATATTCTCCGTCAATTTTACATTCTCTTCTGTCAATTTAGTTATTTCATTTTTTAGAGCGTCTATTGAGCCACCATAGTCTTCTTCTTGATAAAATACAGAATAGAAGTTTTTTTCTAATCCTGAGATAACTGTTGAGTAAAAGAACCTTCCTTCCTGAAGTCTCCAACCCACCGAGTCAAAGGGTCTATACTCGCTTGGCAGTGTTATTTTAATTGTAGCTAGATCGTCTGGACCCAATTCTGTATTTATTAAATAGTCAAATGAGTTTAGAATATTCGGGGCAAGATTAAAGATTGACTGTGTGTTTAAAACATAGATTATGTTAAATTGATAATCAGAAAGCCCCTTTTTTCCTTCAGTATCAATTGTAAATTCAGTGTTAGTTGAATTTGGGTCTAGATTAACAGATAGTTTGTTCCAAGTTGAATTGGAGTCTTTATAGCTTAGATCTATGTTAGTTACCATATTCTTTGGTATATTATTTTCAAAGGTGATATAGCCGTGTATATCTGAAAGTATTATTTGATGAGTTAGATAAGTATACTCCTTATCTATATTAATATCTGTCAGAATAGTCATTTGAGTAGAGGGGTCTATACCCCCTGTATCCGATGTAAAGTTAAAGGAATAAAGAAAACTTTCAGCTTTAACGCTTGGTTGATTAATTATAAATGTTCCGAGAATGAACAATAATAAATAAATTTTGACTTTTCTTGACATATTTATTCCCTACAGATTTGATAGTCTATAAAATCTTTAAATTACTTTTTATTTATCTTGCTGTAAATTAAATATAATCTAAGTTATAAACAATATATACAATATCAAGAAAATTACAAATGTTCCAACAACTGAACTTATCAATAGTTGTGTTGAAGTTATAACTGACTTTGTCCTAAGTTCAGCAAAGAAAAGCAATAATATCGGGAGTAGTATTGTGAGCCCCCATGAAAACTGCCAGAAGTTGTTTGAGATTCTGTCAGATACCTTTCTTTCTTCTTCAGCCTTTAGAAGTCTCTCAGTAAGACTTTCTATTTCAGAAGAAAGATTTTGGTTTTCTACTTTATAACTATCGACACTTTTCTGTAGCGCCGAAACTGTTTCTAATAACTTTGCATTGTCCTGTCTCAGATTGGCTATTTCTAGTTTTAAAGATTCTAAAGAGCCAGAATAATCATTATCAGTATTGAAGATGGTATAAAAACTTCCAGAAGTCTTTGAAATCTGTGCGGAGTACACGAACCTTTCTTCTTCGACTCTCCAGCCGGAATTATTAAGGGGCGTAAATCCTTTGGGCAGAGCCAAATTTATACTTGCTGTATCGGCTTCGCCTAGCTTTGTTATTAAAAAATATTCAAAGGACAGAAGTGTGTTGGGTTTGAGGGTATAAATTGAGGATGTATCTAATTTGTAATTTAAAATAAAATTGTAACTATCGATACCTTTCATCCCTGCAGTATCGAGGGAAAATCTAGCATTTGAAACTTCTGGATCAAAAGTAATTCCTACTTCCTCCCAGCTAGAATTGGCATCTTGATACATTAACTTGGTCTCAGTTATAATTGATTTAGGGATGGATGTATTAAACACAATAGTTTGTGGGGCGTCTGACAAATATATTTGATTACTAATAGTTGTATACTGATCTGTTATATCCACATCAGATGTGATTCCGATTCTCCCAAAAGCGGTCATATCGGAAGATTCGGGCGAAAAACCAAATGA
This sequence comes from uncultured Thermococci archaeon, assembly GCA_964521515.1. GTDB lineage: Archaea > Methanobacteriota_B > Thermococci > Methanofastidiosales > Methanofastidiosaceae > Methanofastidiosum. The sequence goes on along the minus strand of CAZFRW010000026.1, from coordinate 29 downwards.
ATATACAAATCCTTGGGCTTCTGCTTTAG
>CAZFRW010000025.1:0-15545 GCA_964521515.1 uncultured Thermococci archaeon | reverse complement strand
CTAACGGGGCCTAACAAACCATTTTTATAAATACTTATAAAACTTTTGGTTATTTACTTCAAGTATTTTTCCGGTTTTTGATCGAAAGTCTTCTTACAGCCTGGGGCGCAGAAGTAATAAGTTTCGCCTTTGTAGTCACTCTTAAATCTAGCAGTTTTTTCATCAACTGTCATTTTACAAACTGGGTCAATGGCCAAAATATCCCTCCTTTAATTTTTTTATGGATTAAATCTTTTCAGCATGAGTGAAAGTGTAACCACTGTAACAGAACTCATAGCCATAGCAAAACCAGCAAACTCAGGCCTTAAAGTAATCCCAAACGTTGGATATAAAATACCTGCAGCAACGGGTATGAGTGCAGTATTATAAGCAAACGCCCAAAAAAGATTCTGTTTTATTCTTTGCATAACCTTTTTACTTAACTTAATGGCGGACACAACATCCTTTATATCATTCTTAACTAGAACTATGTCTCCACTTTCTATTGCAACATCAGTTCCGTTGCCAATTGCTATACCTACATCTGCTTGTGCTAGAGCGGGCGCATCATTTATGCCATCTCCAACAAAGGCCACAATTTCCCCATTATTTTGGAGTCTTTTGACTTCTTTAGCCTTATCTTCTGGGAGAACTTCTGCAAGGATGTTCTTTATTGATAAAACTCTACCTATTGCTGAAGCAGTACGTTTGTTGTCTCCTGTAATCATGTATACTTTTATTCCCGAATCCATCAGTTTTTTAATAGACTCTTTAGAAGTTTCCTTTAGAGTGTCTGCAATTCCAATTATCCCTGAAAGCTTGTTGTCTATTGATATTAAAACTGTAGTCTTCCCTTCATTTTCAAGTTTTGTTATTTGTTCTTCAATTTCATTTTTAATTGAAATTTTTTTCTCATTGAAAAGAGTTCTGTTTCCAATTATTACTTCTTTTCCAGAGACAGTTGCCTTTACTCCTTTTCCTCCAAATGTATCAAAATTCTTACTTCCCGATAACACAATACCTTTCTCTTCAGCATTTTTGACTATCGCATTTGCTAGGGGGTGGTCTGAATTCTTTTCTACACTTGCAGCTATCTTGAGAAATTGATCTTTATCTATTCCAAATGTGAGTATATCTGTGACATCAGGCTTACCTTTGGTTAAAGTTCCGGTTTTATCAAACAAAACTGCAGTTAACTTCTCTGAAAGCTGTAAAGCATCTCCATTTTTAATTAGAATTCCTAGGTCTGCCCCTTTTCCAATGCCGACTGTAATTGCAGTTGGAGTTGCAAGCCCAAGGGCGCAGGGACATGCGATAACAAGAATTGAAATTAAACTTGTTACGGCGAATAAGAATGTACTGTTAAAGATATAGTACCAGCTTACAAAAGATATTGCAGCAATTGCTAAAACTGTAGGTATAAAGTAACTTACTGCCTTATCTGCAATTTTTTGTATTTCGGGTTTGGATCCTTGAGCTTCCTCTACTAACTTTATTATCTGAGAAAGTACTGTATCTTTCCCGACCTTTGTAGCCCTAAAATTTAGAACACTATTCTTATTTATAGTCGCACCAATTACTTTACTTCCTTTTTCTTTGAAAACGGGGATAGCCTCTCCCGATATCATTGATTCATCAACATAGCTTTGTCCGGAAATAATCTCCCCATCAACAGGAATTTTTTCTCCAGGTTTTACTATAACTATGTCCCCTACAATAACGTCTTCTATTGAAATTTCTAATTCTTTTCCATCCCTTATAACTGTGGCACTCTTTGCCTGTAGCCCCATCAATCTTTTTATAGATTCAGAAGTCTTTCCCTTTGCCCTCTCTTCAAGAAATCTACCCAAGGTTAAAAATGTAGCAAGCATCACGGCAGCTTCGTAGAACATGAATTCACTGTCTAATAAAATATTAAAAGTACCAAGAATACTTGAAAAAAAGGCAACTCCTATGCCCATAGAGTACATAACGTCCATATTCAGGTTCCTATTCTTAAGCGACCTGTAAGCCGCATTAAATATGGGGTAACATAGATATATGAAAGCTGGCAGAGCTATTAAAAACATTAGAAATGACATCGATATACCATGCGGTAGCATCATCATTGGAGCGTACATTAATCCCATCAATATTGCAGAGTCCACTGCACCAACAATTATCCTGTATTTCTTATTTCTCTGATTTTCTTCTAGTTTAAGCTCTTCCAAGGCTTCGCCTTCAACTCCAAGATATTGATAGCCTGATTCTTCTATTGCTTTTTTCATATCGGATATTGAAACAACTTTGGGATTAAAAGTCACATACACTTTCTCAGAAGATACATTCACGTTGACTTCAATAATGCCATCTAATCGAGATAGTGTGCCTTCTATGGTATTTGCACACATCACACATGTCATGCCTCCAACTTTTAGAATGGCTTTCTCATTCGTGACATCGTATCCCGCATCTTTTACAGCATTGTTAAGATCATTTATCTTTAGTTTATTTGAATCGTATTCCACAGATGCTATTTCTCTTGCGAGATTAACTTCAGCTTTTTCAACCCCTTCTAATTTTAGAAGTGATTTTTCTATAGTTGAAGCGCATGTAGCGCAAGTCATACCAGTAACCTTAATTTCTGCTTTTTTAGTTTCTTTCCCCAAATTATTCCTCCGTATATCTATATTAAGATTAAACTTATTTATATTTATTCTAGATTATTAAATATTTTAATTCTTATATGATATAATAATGGGGGCAGAAGGATAATTTATGCTTTAATCTAAGAAACATAAAAAAATAGAGAAAGACATATATAGAATAAAAAAATAAATTTTTTGAGGGAGAACTTAGAGTCTCCATTGGAATTTTCGACTCATAAGATTCTTCCTCAACCTCTTTTAACAATCTGTGCAGCTGCTAGTATAGCAACAAGAGCATGAACTTGGGCAGTACCAATCATAGTAGCAGTAACCATTGCATGTGCAATTATATCTGTAGTAACCGCATGAACAGTAGGATACATAAGTCTTTGGAGTTTTATGCTCACATTCGTAAAGCTGATCCTCTAACGAGTCAACCCGAGTTTCGTAGTTGTCAATTACCTTTTGTTTCAAATCAAAGTTTCTTTGGACAGCATCATATTTAGATTCAAGAGATCTAATGTCTGACTCAAGATCCGTTATCTTCTTATTTTTGTCTGATAGTTGTGATTCTAACAAAGATATTTTGTTATCAAGTCCAACCTTTTCAGTAAGCAGAGCATTGTATTGAGCTCCTTGGCCGGCGTCTGAAAGTGAACGATACAAGAAAAAAAAGTTCCCTATTACCGATATCAATAAAAGCACTGCAAGAGCTGCAGATAAAATTTTCAATCCATCGCCATTACTCATAGAATACCTCCATACATATCTTTAATTTATTACAGTATATCTAAAGATGAAACAATATATAAAAGTTTAGATGAAATATTAATATAACCGTTTCATATTATGAAAAAGTCAAATCAAAACTTTTAAAAGCATAATTCTTAATATTTTTCTATGAAAATACTCTCAATAGTGGGCGCAAGACCTAATTTCATGAAAATAAAACCCATATATGAAGAGTTTAAGAAAAGAAAAATTGAACAGGTCCTTGTACATACAGGTCAACACTATGATGAGAGCATGAGCAGAATTTTTTTTGAGGATTTAGAATTGCCAAAACCTGATATTTTTCTGGGTATAGGGTCTGGAACGCATGGCGTTCAGACCGGTGCAATGATGTCAAGGATAGAAGAGGTGCTAAGTGAGGAAAAACCCGATTTGACTGTTGTTGTGGGGGATGTAAATTCTACACTTGCCGGCGCCATATCCTCAGTTAAAATGCATATCCCTGTGGCACATGTAGAATCAGGATACCGTTCTTTTGATATGGGCATGCCCGAAGAAATAAACAGGATTCTCGTTGACAGAATATCTCAGTTTTTATTTGCGCCTACAGAAGACGCAGTAAATAATTTGATAACAGAAGGGGCCAATACTAAGAGGATCTTCTTTGTCGGAAATGTCATGGTTGAAACATTGTTATCCCACCTCCAAAAATCAAGAAAATCTAAAATTTTAAAGAAATTATCAATAGAATCGGATAGCTATTGTCTAATGACCATCCACAGAGCAGAAAATACTGCTGATGTAGAAAAACTTGTTAAATTACTCAATTCTTTAACTAAGATTGGCCATAAGATTATCTTACCACTTCACCCAAGAACAAAAAAAGTATTGGAAGAATGTGGGCATCTAAATGAACTGGCGAAAAATATTGAAATAATTGAGCCACAGGGTTATCTTGACTTTTTGTGGCTTATGTCAAACTCAAAATTTGTGATGACCGATTCTGGAGGAATCCAAGAAGAGGCTTTAATGCTTGATGTACCTTGCATAACGCTTAGAGAAAATACTGAAAGGATAGTTACACTAAAAAACGGTGCAAATATTCTTGTTGGAACAGATGTATCAAAATTATATTCTGCCATAAAAGAAATCCCAAAAATAAAGAAAACATACCCAAAACCCACTTTTTGGGATGATAAAGTTTCAAAAAGAATTACAGATTCAATAATTAATCATCCAGAACTATTTGCCCTTTAAATTTATATACCCATCTTCTATTTATCATTAAAAAGAGACGATACTATGGAGGAAATTGAATATAAAATTGCAATTGCTTCAATATTCATATTCTTTCTTATAATTGCAGGACTTACTCTTTTTCCACTTGTGGATGCACTTATTGTGACACTTGTTTTAGTTTATCTCATGAAGCCAATTAACTCTATATTGTTAAACTTCATGAATAAAACATATGCCGCTATACTTTCTGCATTAACAATTATAATACCCACTTTCTTACTTTTCTTTTATCTCGCAGCCTCAACTATAAACTATGTTATCAAAGAGAAAATTTTTGAGAAATTAATGGTGATATTCAATGATTTTGATGCCTATTTTAAGAATTTATTTATTTCATTCCTTAATTACTATAACATAGAATATTCAAACGACCTTGAAAAGATTTCAAATTTTCTAACTGCAAAACTACATGAATTGATATCTTATATCTCTGAAGAGATCATAGATATTACAATCCATATACCTGAATTTGCAATGAAACTTTTACTTGCATCAATACTCGCATTGTACTTATTAAAAGAGGGTGGGAATATTAAAGATACATTTGTCACATTATTGCCTGAAACAAAAAAGAAGACAATATCTTCCCTTCTTAATGGGGTTGACCTCGTCTTTGAAAGTATAATCCTTGTTAATATTTTAAAAGCAATATTTACTTCAATAATTAGTTATTTTATTTTTTTAATATTTGGGGTAACATACCCTGGACTTTTAGGGATCATGTCTGGATTTATGGATTTTGCACCGATATTGGGTCCTTGGATGTTATTTTCTGGAATTGCCGTAGTGTACATAATGAATGGGCAGGCAATGACAGGAGTTTATATTTTTATCATTGGCCAGTTATTAGTTACTGTAATACCCGAGCTATACATAAAGCCAAAACTAGCGGGAAAATATGCCAAAATTCATCCAATGATATTTCTATTTGGATTTTTTGGAGGGCTATTAGCTTTTGGGCCTATAGGAATTTTTGTAGGCCCGATAGCAATTGGGATAGTAATAGTATTCCTCAAATACTATCTTTTGGGCAAAGAACTAGAAAACAAAAATACTTTTATTAGTAAATTATTAAACCAAGTAGACAAGATGATTAAATTAGAGGGAACTAAAAATGGTAAACTATAAGACCATTCTACCATTCGCCGCTGGGATAATTTTAATATTTGTTTTTATTCATTTTGTGGGCTATAATGAATTTGTTACATTAATAAAGAGGTCTAATCCTCTATATCTAGGTCTTGCATTTGTATTTCAATTGCTTAACTTATTTTTTGAGGCTTATAAATGGAAACCCCTCCTTGAATCCTTAAAAACAAAAGTGTCTATGAAAAATGTATTTATTTCTACAATGGTCGGTATTTTCTTCAATAATGTCACGCCTAGCGCTAAAACAGGTGGGGAGCCCATGAAGACATTCCTTATTTCTAAGGATGAGGAGATAGGCCCAATTGAAAATGTTTTTGCCACAGTTACTACAGATAGATTGGTAGAATCTCTGCCATTTTTTGTCCTTGCCATTTTTTCTGTGATGTATGTTAATCTGTTCTATAATGTAAGGTGGGCCACGATTGCTTTATTGTCATTTGTAATAATTATCTATGTATTTGTACTTTTGGTAGCAACATATATATGCTTCAATAAAAAAGCAGGAGAAAAAATTGTTTTCAAAGTATTGAGAATAGTTGGAAAATTTTCAAAGAGGATCAATAAGTATGAAGATTTGGCATTATCGATGGTTGAAAATTTTCATGAACAATTTCAACTAATTCTAAAAAGTAGAAATGTTCTATACAAGTCCCTAGCTGCGTCTATAGCGATGTGGGCTTGTTGGATTCTAAGAACGTATTTTGTCTTCTTAGCACTAGGAAAACCTTTGAATCCTTTGCTTGTTGCCCTTGTATCTACAATAAGCCTTCTTATAGGTCTACTTCCTTTATTGCCTGGGGGACTTGGATCTATAGAAGTAACAATGACAGTTTTGTACGCCTCTCTAAAGGTAGGGAAAAATATTGCACTAACAGCTACGATTTTAGATAGAATAATCTCATTTTGGTTTGTTTTAGTTTTTGCTGGAATTATAACTTCCTATAATCTACCTAAGCTAAAGTCTATGAAATCTGAAGCTAAAAGTCGAATGATAAGCCATAATGAAGAAAATGAGCCAAATAAACAGATTAATATTTAAATAGAATAGGCAATTATAAATTAATTTTATATACCTTAAATCATAAATTTGGTAAGGTGAATTTGTTGAGAGTAAGAGAAGCTTCGTTTAGAGACAGATATAATATATATGACCTTATTGATAGTTTGCACAATGTACCCTTAAAGTCTCCAGATGAAATTGCTGATTTTAATAAGATACTTACAGAATATATCAAGAATCCGAACATAAAAATATTTGTTGCAGAAGAAAATCTACTTGACAATGTTGAAATCTGTGGTTTCCTATCGCTTTTCGTTAAACCTATTCTGTTTTATAGTTACAATGTATGTCATATCGAAGACATTGTCATTAAAGATGAATACAAGGGCAAAGGCGTTGGGGCAGGACTTTTAGAGGCCGCAATTAACTATGGAAAAAGGGTCAAATGTAAGTACATAACAGTTTCAATTGAAGGCGGTGACCCAATGACAAAGAGATTCTACAAGGCATGTGGGTTTGCTGAAAACTCTCTTGAAATGAAATACTATTTGTAATTTTTTTCTTATTTTTATTCTACCTATAATATTTATTTTGATGTATTTTATTGAAAATTTTAGAAGATAGTTTTTTATATTCAATTTTCATTTTTAAAACAAGATGAATATAGAAATAATAAAAAACATTATCAATTTAATAAAAAGTGAAGAAAATTATACTAAGGAAATTCTAGCTGACGAAAAGCCCCAATTTAGTGATTATAGATATAATCCCCATCCCTTAAGCGAGAATAATGTTAAGACCTTTAGCCATTCTGACAGAGATGCCAAAATATGTTTTATTGATGGAGGTAACATTGAATTAATTTCTTCGCCCTCAGTCTATTTGGGGCTAGTTAGGATTTATTTTAATATTTTTAGAAATAATAAGATCATAACACCAAGAAAACTACCTCAAAAATATGAATTTTATGTATTTGGCAAGGCCTTAGGTAACGGAAAGAATATTGATTTTAAATTTAAGCTTTTTCCATTTGCTAGTGATTATAAAATTGATCTCAACGAAGTCGATTTGACTGTTGATTCGTACGATCCTAGCATTTCAAATCAAAATTTTAGGGCTGAACTAAGTTCTGTTTGTGGGATTGCGAGAAGATTCTTGGAATGGAAAATATCCGAACTAGTTATAGTTGAGGAACTTGATAAAGACGATGTTATGGTAAGAGATGGTTCACTTCAGACCGCCATTAAAGGCGAATCAGATTTTTCTAAAAGAGTTTATAACGCTGCAGATATGAAAGGCGTTACATTTTGTGGAATAGCAAAAAGTTCTAGACTTTATACAAATAAAGGCAGGTCTCTTTCTTACGCTATTAGAATATTAGGGGATAAGGCGTATCCCAAAAATATGTGGTATTACCATCCTATTGTGGATATTAATTATCTTGATCACAATGCAGATATGTATTTTGTAAAGTTCCACCCATCTTCAAGGCATGTATTTAGATTTGAAATTCAAAAAAATAGGGCAAGAATTTTGCAAGAACAAGGGGTTGAGGGCTTATTGGGCCTAATTGCCTCAAATTCCGTAGATCTTAGATTTCCAGGATATCCTTATGGTTTAGTCGATGCGGATTATATTGCACGAATTAGGTTTGATGAAAAGGAGATACACAAGGCACTTTTCATCTCTCTTTGTGATGACGAAGAGATTTTGAGGTATATTAATGAAAATATTAGTTCAGAGGATGCACATGATGTTCTTGATAGTTTACAATCGATTTAGGAGATGTTAATTTGAACATTGTAGGAAAAATAGTGTCAGGCGATTTTAGCGGAATAATAATCAGACAGAAAACTGGAGTTGATGTTGAACTGGGAGAATTATTAGTCGCTAGAGAAAACAATGGATATTTCATACTACAGGTTTTTGATATATCTTACGGATCTCAAATACCTGAGAGGATAAGGAGTTTGGCAGCGGGCCTAAAGTTAGAAGAAGAGTCTAATCTGTCTTTTTTAGACAGTGAGATTTCTAATTTCATTCTTATTATTTTAAAACCCATTCTTTTTGTTGCCGATAATTACCATCTTCCAAAAAGACTCCCTAAATTCTTTTCGTCAGTTGAAAGAATAAAAGAAGAAGATTTAAAGTTCCTTGAAAAGCCGAACAGGCCACTCTACTTTGGTAAAATAAGAAGTGGTTCCAGAGTTTTAGACATTGATGTATTTCTTAGGGGAGATGATGTTATAACTCACCATATGTTAATCTCAGCTTCTACTGGAAAAGGCAAATCTAATCTTGTTAAAGTTCTGACTTACAATCTGTTAAATGAAAATTATGCCGGTTTGCTAGTCATTGATCCTCATGACGAGTACTATGGGAGAACAAAAAAAGGATTGAAGGATCATCCCAATGCCAGAAATAAGATTGTCTACTACTCCACAAATCCCCCCCCTGGGGCAAGTACGCTTATCTTTGATTTAAAAACAATAAAACCATGGCATCTAACAGGCATAGTTCCATTGACAGAGGCCCAAATAGAATGCATATATCTGTTTTATAATAGGGATAAACAAAACTGGATTGAAAATATTGTGCTCGCAGAGAGGGAAGATGGAGTTTCTGTAGTAACACTTGACGTTCTTAAAAGAAAATTTAACAATATATTTGGCGTTTCTTTAGAAAATGGGCAAATCTCTTTTAGAAGTAATTTATTCTCGAACAATAGTGGTGTAACTACAATAAATAATGTAGTTGACCACCTAGAAAATGGGAAAACTGTAATTCTCGATACCTCAAAACTAGGGGGGGAAGTTGAACTTATGATTGGTGGGATATTTGCTGAAGGAATTTTTTCTAAATACCGTGATTTGAGTTTCAAAGGGCATCTTCAAAATAAGCCATGTGTTGGTATAATAATTGAAGAGGCTCCAAGGGTACTTGGAAAAGACGTGCTTGATAAAGGGGCAAATATTTTTGGAACAATTGCAAGAGAAGGAAGAAAATTTAGAGTAGGTCTTGTAGCTATAACTCAACTTCCAAGCCTTATACCAAAGGAGATACTTGCAAATATGAATACAAAAATAATCATGGGAACTGAAATGTCAAATGAGAGAAGCGCATTAATAGAAAGCTCCCCTCAAGATATATCTGAAGAATCAAGAAACATTGCTAGCCTTGACATAGGAGAAGCATTGCTAACTTCTACATTTTCTAAGTTAGCAATACCTTTGAAAATACCTCTTTTTGAGGACATCTTCAAAGACTTTAGAACACCTATAAATGAAAAAACTACCATTAGAGGGGTCGACTTAGAGTGAAATTTTCGCATATGGCAGACCTTCATTTAGGGGGTTGGAGAGAAGAAACTTTAAGGGAAATCGGAATTAAAACATTTGAAAAAGCCATTGATATTTCTATTAAAGAGAATGTTGACTTTCTATTAATTTCCGGGGATCTTTTTGATTCTTCAAATCCCACAATTGATGTCATGGCAAAAGCTGCAAAAAAATTGTACGAGCTTAAAGTAATCGGAATACCAGTCTATGTTATCGAAGGTTCTCATGATTTTTCTCCAACGGGTAGAACAATTCTAAAAGTTTTTCAGGAAGCGGGGCTTCTGAAAAGGGTCACTTCAGGGACAGAAGTAGGTGGGAAATTAATTTTGAAAGGAGTTTTAGACGAAAAAACAAAAGTTAAGCTTTATGGGATATCAGGTATTAGGGGTAGCCTAGAGAAGGCCACATATACCCTGCTAGATAGAGAAGAACTAGAAAAGCAAGAAGGGCAAAAAATATTCTTATTTCACTCAGCTATTCAAGAGCTAAAACCAGATAATCTTTATAAAATGGAGTCAATGCCAATATCTTTTTTTCCAAAAGGATTTATTTATTATGCCGGCGGGCATATTCATGAAAAAGGGGAATTCGAATTAGGTGACTATAAGAATGTGGTATTTCCAGGTGCATTATTTCCAAACAATATTGATGAGCTCCTAGCTTTCAAAGGGGGAGGATTTTACTTAATTGATTATGATAATGGGGCCATAAACAAAAAATATGTTCAAATTAGAGTTGCCCCAGTAGTTCTTTTAGAAATCAATTTAGAAGGAATTCATCCTATTAATGTTGAAGAGAAAGTTAGGGCGATAGCCGATAAAAATGATTTGAAGGGCAGCATAGTTATCTTAAAGTTTAAGGGAAAAATAGAAGGCAGTCTTTCAGACATTAATTTTAAAAAAATTAATATTTACTTAGAAAATAAAGATGCGCTCTTGATAAAAAGAGATACTAGAGATATGAAGTCTAATGAGTTTAAAGAAATAAAAAATTCCTCATTAACCAAGGAAAAACTTGAGGAAGATGTAATAGTTCGCCATAAAGATCAGATTAAAATCAAAGATTGTAAGGCGGAAACTGTTTCTTTCATGAAGGTATTCATGAATATTTTATCAAGAGAGAAAAAGGAAGGCGAAAAAAAAGACGACTATAGCAAAGGAATTCTTAGTGAGTCAATAGTGTATCTCACAAAAAATAATCTTCTGGAGGATTTAGATGAAACTTCTTTCTCTTGAAATGCTTAACATACGAAGTTATCAACATCAAAAAATTGATTTCCCAGAAGGTTCATTTTTATTATCAGGAGATATTGGATTTGGCAAATCAACAATACTATTGGCAATAGAGTTTGCTCTTTTTGGTTTGGGCGATATACTAGCTTCTTCGCTTCTTAGAAGGGGCGAAAGAGAAGGGATGGTACGTTTAGAATTTGAATTAGAAGGAAAAGAAATTATAGTTGGGAGGAGTCTCCAAAAAAAAGGAGAAGGAATCTCACAGATAAATGGCTATATTTCGATAGAAGGTAACCGAAAGGAAATGACCCCAACCGAACTTAAAGCAGAGTTACTTTCACTGTTGGGATATCCCAAAGAACTGTTCGCAAAACAGAAAAATCCAATATATCGGTACACAGTTTACACTCCCCAGGAAGAGATGAAACAAATTTTATTATCTAAGAAAGAAGATAGAATGGAAATACTGAGGAGGATATTTGGAGTTGACAGATATAAAACAATAAAAGATAATTCCAATAATCTAAGACTTGAACTTAAAAGAAAAGCATCAAGTTACGAACTCTTGTCAAGGGGATTAAACGAAAAAAATGAGGAGCTTAAGCTTATTTCTGAAAAAAAAGAGAAACTAGCTAGGGAAGTAGTTGAAATAAAAAAGACTTTAGAGAACTTGAAGACAAAAGAAACTGAAATAATAAAAAAATCTGGGGAAATAGAAGATAAATTTGAACAATACCAGAATATTTCAAAAGAGATTGCGGTTAAAGAAAGAGAATTAAAAACATATGAACAAAATCTATCAAGCCTTAAAATAAAAATTAAAAATATTTTATTAGACAAAGAAGAAATTGACATCGAGAAGGAGATCTCTTTAATTGAAAAAGATATTACGATTATTTTAGATAGTCTTTCAAAATCTAAAGAGAAAAAGGAGAAGCTTCAGAATTATAAAATATTGGCAGGAAAGCTTGAAGTTGGATTATTGAACAAAAAAGAATCTTTTGAAAAAATAAATAAAGAAATAAACTCAAAGAAAGATTCAATTTCTTCCCTAAAAGGTACTTATAATAGATCTGTTGATGAAATAAGAAATGAGATATCTAGATTACAAAAAAATATTGAGGATATATACCAAAGGAAAGTTGGGGCTAACAAAGAAATCGATAATTTGTTAAAATCAAAAGAAAGATACAATACAAAAATTTCTGAATACAAAGAAAAAAATTTTATTGTTATGGGAAGTCTAAGTTCCTTCGAATCTGATTTATTGGCCCTAAGTAACCTAAAAGATTCGGCTTTGTGCCCTCTATGTAAACAAAACATATCTGAGGCCCATAGACAGAACGAAATAAGAAGAATCGAGAAAGAGAAAAATGCTTTGAATATTACTTTAAATGAAACAAACAAGCTCATTAAAAAAGTAGAGGTTAAGATAACAGAGATTGATATCGATATAGAGAACAAGTCAAAAAACTTTATTATTTCAGAAAAAGATAAAATCTTAAAACTTGAACAATTAATTAAGGAAACAGATTCATTTAATCTTTTAACAAAGGAATTGAACGACCTAATTTCTCAACTTATACCTTTGGAAAAAGAAATTAAAAATAAATCTCATGAACAAAAGCAAATTCTAACAGAAATAGAAACCCTCGCCCCAATTGAATTAGAGATATCTGAATTTGAGAAAAGAAAAGAGTATAACCTTGAGCTTATCAGAAAATACAAAGAAGCTTTAGATCTTAGGAAAGATATAGAAATCTTAGTAGAAAAAGAGAATGTTTTGTTTGTCAGTATACAAGATTTAAAAGAGAATATAAAACAATTTATTGGTATAGATACCGAAAAACAGGTAATTTCTAAAGAATTAAAAACAATAACTGAGGGAAAAATCAAAATAGAGAGAGAAGAAGCAGAAAAATCTAAAGAGATTCAACTTCTTGGAAATGATTTTCTTAGAGTCAGTAAAGAAATAGAAGAAAAGAAAAAATACATTCGTATTAAAGAGAAACTTGAAAGAATTGTTAATTGGCTTGATACATATTTTATTAGTTTAATGGATACAATGGAAAAAGAGTTCATGGAGTCTCTTAGAATGCAGTTTGAATCGTACTTTTCCAAATGGCTTCAAAATCTGCTTGAAGGTGATGAAATAGATGTTTCAATAGATGAGGATTTCACGCCAGTTTTAAGGCAGGAAGGTTTTGATGCAGATTATGAATCTCTTTCAGGTGGAGAAAGAACTTCTGTTGCACTTGCGTATAGACTTGCCCTAAACAGGATAATAAATAATCTAGTAGATGAAATAAAAACACAAGACCTTATTATCCTTGATGAGCCAACAGATGGATTTTCAAGAAAGCAGATGGACAGGGTAAGAGATGTCCTCGATATGCTAGGTATGAATCAAGTTATTATAGTTTCTCATGAGCCAGAGATTGAAAGCTATGTTGATCATGTATTAAGAGTTACAAAAAGAGACGGAGTGTCAAGAGTCGAAAACCAAGGAACTTTTTCTAAAACCACCGTTGACCTTTAATATTTCAAAAACAATATAAAGCTTAAAGTTGATTAATTTATAGGTGTATATATGCTTTCAAATATACCAATAGATCTTGATAAAGTAAAAAAAGAAGATATAGATAAAGAAATTTTAAGAGCCGGAGTTATCGCTGAGTTAGATGCAATAAATCTATATGAACAACTTGCAGCAATGACCACTAATAAGAATATAAAAATGCTTTTCTTAGATATTGCAAAAGAGGAAAAGACTCATGTGGGCGAGTTCCAAACCTTGTTATTGATGTTGGACAAACAACAAGCACAAGAGTTAGAAAAAGGTAAAAAAGAAGTTGAAGAGATAATTAAATAATCCCTAAGTTATTATGCAATATTTTTATAATCTAAAAGATTCTAATTTGGGAACTTTTGGATTGGTCTGGAAAGAAGAAGATAATTACACAAAAATCATTAAGATTTTTCTTCCTACAGATAAAAATATTTTACTTTTTAAATTAAAAGACGAATTCTCTCTAGCTAAAAAATCTAATTCATTAGAAAAAATAACATTAGATATAAAGCGATTTATTTCTGGTGAGAAAATCAAATTTAATCTTGAACTACTTGATTTCGATATCTGTACAAATTTTGAGAAAAAAGTATTAATCGCAGAGTATAATATACCAAGGGGTTATGTAAGCACTTATTCAAGAATAGCAAAATCAATAGGGATTCCGAAAGGTGCAAGAGCGGTAGGGAATGCATTGGCAAATAATCCGTTTCCTCTAATAATACCATGTCATCGTGCAATAAGGGCAGACGGAAGTCTCGGCGGGTTTCAGGGTGGGCTTGAGATGAAAAAAACTTTATTAGAAAAAGAGGGCATATTCCTCAATAATGGCAGAATAGATATGGGCAAAATGTATTACTAGAATTCATCAAGAGTTCTCTGGATTTTCGAAAACTCTAGATTGGATATTCTTATCCCAACTCGCCTAAGTTTTCTATCGGGATTTTCTCTGAGATATTTTTCAAGTAGCTCTTTAGAAACCGACACAACTTTTTGAATTTCCTTAGTTAGTGGCATTGTTTCACTCTTTGTTTGAGTCTTTAATTCAGAATCAATAGTTATTAAAGACACAGTCCTAAAAGAAACATTATTTTTTATTATCCTCTGCTCCATGTCCTTTGATAGTTCAAATATCTTTTCAAAAATAATATCTATGTTTTTTGTATCTTCTTTTAGTGTCCCTATTCGTGAAAGTTGTTTCTTCTCTTTTGGTTCAACTGGCGAGTCATCTAT
Source organism: uncultured Thermococci archaeon (assembly GCA_964521515.1). GTDB lineage: Archaea > Methanobacteriota_B > Thermococci > Methanofastidiosales > Methanofastidiosaceae > Methanofastidiosum. Next base: position 387 of record CAZFRW010000025.1, on the reverse strand, counting down.
TCCTAAAGATTTATCATGGAGAAGTCTGGCTTTATTCTTACCAAACACCTCTTCGAGTTCTTTTAAATCATATGAACTGAGATCCCTTGCAGTTTCAATACCAAGTTCATTCAAAGATTTAGTCGTTTTGTCGCCAATCCCATGCAATTTAGAAACTTTAAAATTCTCTAAAAATGGTATTATTTCCCCATCCTTTAAAACTGTTAATCCATCCGGTTTTTGAAAGTCAGACGCCATTTTAGCAACAAACTTATTAGAAGAAATACCAACTGACGCAGTTAGTCCTTCCTGAGAAGTTATTTTTTCTTTTATCTTTTCTGCTATTTCAATCGCTTTATCTAAATCTCCATTTGTCCTTTCCGTAACGTCTAGATAGGCTTCATCAAT
>CAZFRW010000024.1:9491-17408 GCA_964521515.1 uncultured Thermococci archaeon | reverse complement strand
TAGCTAATTACAGGTGTCCCTTCATAATCAGAAATATTATTTGAAATTAAACCTGATATGCAGAAAACTTCTTCTCTTAAATCATTTAATATGTCCGCTTCATCCCTTGCACAGAGAATTTTTGGGCAAGTATAATCCCTAAACCCTTCTAGGATAAGATAGTCTGATTCGAAGTTATTTAAGAAATCTTCAGTCTTTAGGTCATAGTATAACATCGCCTTACCCTTGGGATAAACTAATCCAACAGTTTTTGCACCCGAAGCGTGATGTTTGAATGTGTCTGTGCCTTCTGTTTCTAAAGAGAAATCCTCTATATGTATGCTCTTTGCAGATGAAACAGAATAACCTTTTTTTACAAGGGCTTTGATAATTGAAGTTACAACTGTTGTCTTCCCAGACTTTTTAAAGCCATATACTCCAATTATTTTCATAAAGATAACAATATTCTTTTCCTTATAAATTAAATCATGGTAAAATTTAAAAGTAGTTTAATCTGACACTAGGTATGGAAAATATAAAGGTTGAGGTAAATAATGTTTCCAAGAGTTTTTCTAAATCTGATGATGGGAAACCTCTTCCTGTAGTCGAAAATGTCAATTTTAAAGTTTCTGATGGAGAATTTCTATGTATCGTTGGATCTTCAGGTTGCGGTAAAACAACAATTTTGAGAATCATAGCAGGCTTGCAACAAGCTGATGTGGGTGAAGTACTGCTCGACGGGAAAAAAGTTGAATCAACATCATCAAAAAAAGGAATGGTCTTTCAAGAGTTTGCACTTTTTCCATGGAGGACAGTCCAGAAAAATGTTGAATTTGGTCTTGAGTATAAGGGATTGTCGCCTGAGGAGAGAGAACAAATATCGAAAAAATTTATTTCTATGGTTGGCTTGAGTGGGTATGAAAACACTTACCCTCACCAGTTATCTGGTGGAATGAAACAAAGAGTTGCGATTGCAAGAGCACTAGCGAATGACCCTGATGTTTTACTAATGGATGAACCTTTTGGAGCGCTTGACGCACAGACAAGAAATATCCTACAAGACGAGTTGTTACGGATCTGGAATGAAACTAAAAAAACAATTATATTTATTACCCACAATGTAGACGAGGCAGTTTACCTCGGAGACAGAGTACTAGTATTAACTAAAAGGCCAGCAAAGATAAAAAAAGAGTTTAAAGTTGCCCTCGCTAGAACTAGAAATAGAACAAGCATTGAGTTTGTGACATTAAGAAAGAAAATATTAGATACAATTATGGAGGAAATTAGTACACTGTCCCCTCCATCCACCTAAGAAGTTTTTTCTCTACGATATATCTAAATGCCCAGTTTATTCCAAGTCCAATGAGACCCAAAACTATCATGTAGGAAAGAACGTTGTCCATTCTATGGAGGTAATAATACCACCAGATTTTGTAACCAAGGCCTTCTTTGCTTACTCCAAAAAGCTCTGCAGCAACAAGACACATCCATCCAATACCCATTGCAACTCTTAGTCCAACAGCTATGTCTGGAAATGAAGAAGGGAGACCAACAGATTTTAGTAAATCTTTATTTTTCGTACAACCCAAAACTTTCGCAGCTTCAACTAAGGTTTTTGGGACGCTGCTAAATCCAGCGTAAGTATTTGTGAGGATCGGGAAAAACGATCCTATAAAAATAATAAATCCTGCAGATTGATGAGTTAATCCAAACCAGACAATTGCAAAAGGTATCCATGCGAGAGGGGGCACAGGCCTTAATAATTCAATTAAAGGGTCCATTAGATTTTCTATTTTCTTAAACCAGCCCATCGCCATTCCAATTGGTATTCCAAAGATTATTGCAAAGAACATCCCTATGGCGAAGTGGTATAAACTTATTGCTAGGTCAGTAAAAATCTCCATCCGGATAATCAAATTGTATAAAGCTGAAGCTGTTTCACTGAAACTTGGGAGTATAAATGAATTTTTCACTATAAAAACTGCAATAAATTGCCATATAGCAACTGCTATACCTAAGGAAATTACAGTATAAATCCTATACTTTTCTAGAAAATTATCGTATCCTTTCATTTGAATAAAAAATAAAAAATTTATTTAAATATTTATCCTTTATTTTTTAGTTACTTGATCATATAAAGTTGTATCGATAATGTCTTTTGCTGTAAGAAGTTTCTTTGTATATCCGAGGTCGTAGTGCTCTTTCGTATATGCTTCCATGTAAGATACTATGTCGTTTGGATTATGGATAAATGTTGTGTCAGAGTTTTCCATAGAGTACATGACAACTTCTTTGCTCAATCCAAGCTTTCTTGAAGCTATCTCTGCTACCTCTTCCTGATTCTCATTGATATATTCAGTGGCTTTAATATGAATTCTTATTATCTCTTTTACAAGCTCTGGATTTTCTCTCATTAGTTTTCCGCTGACTAAAAGAACGCAGCAAGCATGACCTGGCCACATCTCTCCAGATTCAACTACAGTCTTCCCATTACCGTTTATTTCTAGAAGCGCGGCAGAGGGTTGTGGTAAGAAAACTGCATCAATTTGTTTTGCTGTTAATGCTGTAGTTGCATCTCCAGGCCCCATTGCCTTTATATCAACTTTAGAAACATCTATACCGTTATCCACTAGCCATTTCTTTAACACCATGTCTTGTATGGAGCCAGGTGGAAACGTGCCTATCTTTTTTCCAACTAAGAAAGAAGGGCCTGTATAGTTACTTTCTGGCCATACGGATATATCAGATCCCTGTGTTTGAACAGCAGCGAGTATCTTAGCGTCCAAGCCTTGGTCAATTGCAGGTATTGGTGGTGTAGCACCTACATATGCTATATCAATCTGTCCACCCAACATTGCCTGCATTTCTGGAGGTCCAGATGGGAATTCATAGTCAGTAACTTTTTCAATTCCGAACTTTTTAAGGTCATTTAGCCACCATCCCTTTTCCATTGCAACCATTTCTGCAACCTGGTGGGTACTTGGCTGGTAACCTATCCTAAGTTCAGTCATTTTTTTAGTAGTATCTTCGCCTTGTCCAACACAACCTAGGAGAAGTGTTGTAGCAATCAAGATAGAAGATATTATGGCAAATAATTTTTTCATTGAATTCACCTGCATGATTATAATTATCTTATCTTATAAGTTTTTCTATTATAGTATAATATTGCTACCCAAAAGTATAAATATAAGGTTTTAAAATATACTTTAAGGTGATAATTTGGGGTATAACGAAGCAGAAAGATTAAGAGATATTATATTTCTTCCTAATGATAAATTTAAAGTTGAACTGGAGTCACTTTTAGTAAAAAGTTTTGGCAGCATCAAAAATTTTTCAGATATTTCAGAGATACCTCTTCCGACAATATACAAGATTTTTTCTGGGGATAGAGAACCAAATCTCAAAACACTAAGAAAGATATATGAAGTATTAAGAGGGGGCGAAGAAAAAAATAACAAATTCATCGCATTGATTGCTTCAAGGCCAGTTCTTAACATGCTTGACGAGAGCTATGTGTCAGACAACGAAAATAAGTATCTGATAAAGGATTATTCTGCCACAAATATTGAAGAAGTATTCATCCAGTCTATAAGGGCAGAAAGGGATGGGGCAAGTGCTTTGGTGTGTGCCCCAATAGTAAGTTCTATTGTAGAAAAAGTCGTGACAATTCCCGTAGTCACAATAATGCCCCAAAAAAGTATTTTGATTGCTTTAAAGACCGCAGCCAAGAAAGTAAAATCTTAATTTATTCTAAAAGACCTCTTTCTTATATTAATATAATAAAAGTTAAATACTTCCTTTTCTTAATATTATGTGGGAAATAAAGGTGAAATTATGAAAAATAAAACAAAAATATTATCATTAGTTTTGGCAACAACTTTGTTTCTAGGGCTTTTGACAACATCAACGTGTGTTCCATTTATTATAGATCCCATCATAAAGCCATCCCTGTTATTTCATTCGCCAGACACTGCACTAAGCGGAAGTATGACAAGTGCCGGGATAATGTATTCAAGTGGGACTTACACGGCAGGTGACCAAAATGGCAACCTTCAAGTAAAAGGATTCCTAAGTTTTGACATTTCAGGAATTCCTGCGGGAGCAACAATAACTTCTTCAACTCTTGGTTTGACAGGTAGCACTGTTGTAGGTGGCAATCCCCTTTCTACTTTAGGTAGCCTTAGAGTCTACAATGTAGATTACGGAACAAGCTTAACAGTGGCTGATTTTAATGGCCCAAAGTTGTCCACAGTTTGGTCTGCTACTTCGGCACCTTCTGACGTAATAGATGTTAAATCTGAACTTGCAAATGCAGTTTCATCAGGAAAGAAAAATTTACAATTTAGAATAGAATTCTCAATACCCACAGATAATGATGGTGCTTATGATAGGATAGAATTCAATAATCCAACTCTTCTTTACTTCTATTCCACCCCAGCAAGCAAACCCGACTTCAAAGTCACAAATATAGAAAAAGGCACATCTAATATGGTCGTTGTCACAATCGCAAATAGTGGTGCAGGCGATTATAGTGGCGAAATTGGGATGAAGATATGGTTTAATGGAGCTACTAAATTTGACGGTTCTGGCACTGTTAACATGCCTTCCGGAGCAACTGCCACAGTTAACTTTCCTACCTTGATTTTACCAGAAGGGTCAACAACAGTAAAAGTTGGGATAGATTCTGCAGGAGCTGTTTCAGAAGAGAGTGAAACAAACAACGAGAGAACCCAAACATTGACTGTTTCAGCGTCCCCTACCACAAACAATCCGCCACAGGCAAACGCAGGGACTAACAAGACAGCTACGGTTGGTCAGTCAGTCAGTTTTAATGGAACTGGCTCTACAGATTCAGACGGCACTATAATTAGTTATGCATGGGACTTTGGAGACGGAGGCAGTTCTGCTGGGTCGGCAGTAAGCCATGTTTACTCCTCTCCCGGGACATATACAGTATCTTTGACAGTTACCGATAACAACGGGGCCACAGATACAGATACAACTGTAGCAATAATCACAGGTGATTCAACTCCTCCACCTACAACAAACAAACTCCCAATAGCAAATGCTGGAAGCGACCTAAAAGTAAAAGTTGGGGAAGCAGTTCATTTTGACGCTTCAAAATCAACAGACTCTGACGGAACAATAACAACATACTCTTGGGATTTTGGAGACAGTAGGGATTCAAATGAGAAAGAGCCACTTCACTCATACGCAACACCTGGCGTTTACAAAGTGACTTTAGTAGTCACCGATAACAACGGGGGAACAGACCAAGATGTAATCTATGTCACAGTCGAACAAGAGTCAAGCTCGCCAATACAAGGAGTTCCTGGATTTGAAGTGCCTGGGGTCTTAGGGGCCGCAGCATTAATCTATTACTACTTAAGAAGAAGGAAAAATTAATATTTTTTTATTTTTAACTTTTTTTCAGTTAAATATTTAAATTATTTTTTGAACCATAGGTAGGGAGATCATAATGGCGAAATTTAAAGGTAAAAAGGATAAAAAAACGGGTAGTAGCGAAGATAAATTTTCCTTTAAGGGGATTAATAAATTTGAGACTTATATTGTGATTATCGGGCTTTTATTTTCCGCAGTTATTGCGTATTTTATGAGATCTTGGCCCCTTAGATTTAATAGATTACTAGGGTATGACCCATATTTCTTCTTAAGAGAAGCTGCTTACTACCTTTCAGGTGGCATCCCCGATCTAGACCCAATGGCACCAACAGTTGTCAGGTCGTTTGTAGAGCAAGACTTGCAAGGACTGCCCATTCTGACCTCAATTATATCTAAAATTACTGGTACCGATCTCCTAAATGTACATTTGTATCTCCCAATATTCGTAGGGGTAATAGGCTCAATCTTAATATATTTTGTAGCTATGAAGGCTTGGGGGAATAAATACGTTGCATTACTATCTTCCTTTTTCCTTGCTATAATGCCTGCTTTTATTTACAGAACATCAGGAGGGGGATTGTGGAAGGACACACTTGGTTCATTTTTCTTTATTCTTTTCATGCTGGTAGCTATTCTAATTATAAAAGAGAAGGAAAGAAATAAAATTATTATATATGGGGCGCTATCATTAATAGTATTGATTCTATATGCAAATACTTATGGTAATTTCTTCTTTGTTCCATTAATTGTTGCAGTCTATGTCTTATTCAAACCCTTCATCAAAGAAACTAAGAAAGTGAAAGAGATTTCTATTAAAGACAAAATCCTAAAGGACATTGACATGTGGGTATTAGTTGGGGTCTGTCTTATCTCTTTGCTTTACGCAAATTTTTTGATACCTACATACAAGCTGGAATCATTAAGAGTTTATCTTGCTCTATTGGGATTAGGGTTTGCATCTATCATTAACTTGTCAGGATATTTTGCTAAAGACAGGAAATATTACGTTGTTTTCATGGTCGCATTATCCGCCGTTCTTCTAGTCATAGCCCAGTTTGCACTTGGGTATAATGTGTTAGGATATGTTTTTAGAAGCATCAACATAAGTGGAATATCTGGCCAAGGTCAAGCAAGTACATTTTCTGACTTTCTGGATAAATTCTACCTCTTCCCAATAATGGCAGTAATAGGTGCGGTATATGGGATATACCTAGTTCTTAATAATAAAAACGCTAAACCCACCCTCTTTATTTTATCTGCATTTTTATTCAACACTTTCATGTCATATCAGATGCTGAGAAACTCATTTTTCGGAGGCATCACATTTGCTATAATGGCGGCATTTGGATTTATGGGGATTTATGACTTTTTATCAAATAAGTTCTCTATTAGTCGCGCACTAACAATTACTGTCATTGCTCTTTTGATATTTAGTTCACTATCCCTCTACAACCCATTAGATGATAGATACGGCGGCTCAATTCCCTACAGAACTTCCCAATCCCCTCATCTTGAAGACAGATGGCTCACCGCCCTCTTGTGGCTAAAAGATAATACTCCACAGGATGAAGTGGTCTGTAACTGGTGGGATTATGGGTACTGGATACAAACAGTTGGGGGAAAAAGAACAATAGCAGACGGTATGCGAAGTGGAATGGATCCATGGATAAGTGGATTTGGAGAGTTTCTTGGATCTACAGATTCTACAGGTATCCAGAGAATTTTAGAGATGGAGCAGGAAGCCTATAGAACAACAGGTAACAATTTTAGAATGAACTATGTTCTTGTCGATCAGAGTCTTTTAATTAAAACAACTGTACTCAATAGCGTAATAGGGAGAGACACCTTTAGAACAGCTTATTTCTACTTCAAAGGCACAACAAAAGTCAACAATGCAACTGCATACGTATATGAAAGCGGAGAAACAAGGCTTTTCTTTATCGATGATCAAACAAATCCTTACTGTTACATAGAACAGAATAATCAGCGTTACGGCGTTTCAAACTTTATTATTGAAAATCCAAATGGGCAAAACTTTGTATACGAGAATATTCAGTATACTAATCTCCAATCAATAACCCAAGTAATGTATCTGACTTCGCAGAATGCCATTATGATGCCAGATAATATAAAAGATACCTTATTTGCAAGACTTATTGTTTACGAGAGCGGTCTTAAAAACTATAATCTTGTATACGATAATGGGTATGTAAAGATTTACAAAATACTAAGATAACGATCTGATACCATGCAAACATACTTAACTTTTTTTATTTCTTTAATTGTCAGTTTTTTAATTACCTTTTTTCTAATACCACGATTCATTCGGAAATTTATTGAGGAGGGGCATTTTGTAAATGATTATTATAAAATCAAAAAAACTATTGTCCCCACAATGGGCGGTCTTCCTATACTCATGGGCGTCCTATCATCTTTGATAATAATCCAGATCTTTTTTCCACAGATTGAAGAGCTTTTGATATTCTACTTTGTCATATTTATTTATGCTATTTTTGGTTTGGTTGACGACCTTGT
>CAZFRW010000024.1:8187-9391 GCA_964521515.1 uncultured Thermococci archaeon | reverse complement strand
GCCCTTGGGGGATTTATTATATTCCAGAATATGGAGATATTTGGGGTAATAATACTGATACCGCACATAATCAACTTCTTAATGTTCGTCTATTGGAAAATAAGAGGTTATCCACATATCAAATTTGGTAAAGTAGATGAAAAAGGAATACTTCACGTCCCAAACAATCTAACATTAAAATGGTTTTTCCCATATTATTTTCCTATGACTGAAAAGAAAGCCATAATTATATGTTACATTTTTTCTATCTTATCTGGACTAGCCGGGGTATTGTACGTTTTACCGAGATAGTCTTCAGATAATTTTAAATTCTTTTTATCATACTATTTTTCTATGTCAGATTATTTTGTCCATGAAACTGCTGAAATCTCAAAAGGTGCGGTAATCGGTAAAAATACTAAGATTTGGCACCAATCGCAGGTTAGAGAAGGGGCAAAAATCGGCGAGAATTGTATCATAAGTAAGTGTGTCTATATAGATTTTGATGTGAAAATTGGAAACAATGTTAAGATTCAAAATGGTGTTTCTGTTTATCATGGTGTTGAAATCGAAGATGACGTTTTTTTAGGTCCGCATATGACATTTACAAATGATTTATACCCTAGAGCTTTCAACAGTAACTGGGAGCTTGTTAATACTCTTGTTAAGAAAGGGGCATCTATTGGTGCCAATGCCACCATAGTATGTGGAACGACTATCGGGGAATACGCGATGATTGGTTCCGGGGCAGTAGTCACAAAGAATGTTCCGGCATATGGGCTTGTGCTTGGAAATCCAGCAAGGCTCACAGGATTTGTATGCAAGTGTGGCAGGAAAGCAGTTAAAGTTGGCGAAGAGAAGGATAGAGTATTAATGGAATGCACAGTATGCAAGACTACCTTTTATTTGAATAAACAAGACTATTGTCTTTTAGAGGAATAAAAATGATACCAATCGCAAAACCATCGATCTCTGAAGAAGAAATTGAAGCAGTCAAATCCGTATTAATGACTGGAAATATTGCACAATCAAAAAAAGTTGATGAATTTGAAAGACAGTTTGCGGATTACATTGGAACAGACTATGCAATCTCCACCTCTAACGGAACAACAGCTTTGCATGTTGCTCTTCTTTCAAATGGAATAGGAAAGGGAAATGAGGTTATAACTACATCATTTACATTTGTTGCAACTGCCAATTCAGTTCTTTTCACAGGTGCAAAGCC
>CAZFRW010000024.1:0-8087 GCA_964521515.1 uncultured Thermococci archaeon | reverse complement strand
ATGATAACAACTAACAACAAATCCCTATATGAAAAAGCGAGGAAGTTTAGAAATCATGGTCAAGAGAAAAGATACTATTATGATACACTTGGCTTTAACTTTAGAATGACAGATATTTGTGCGGCTATTGGTATTTGCCAGCTTAACAAACTTGACGAATTTAATAAAATTAGGAGAAAAAATGCAGAATTCTATTCCAAAAAGTTATCTAAGTTGGAATACTTGCAATGCCCAAAGACATATCCAAATAAACAGCATGTTTTTCATCAGTACACTTTAAGGATAAAAGACGGGAGAAGGGACGAAGTAATTAAAGGGCTTGAGAAAGCCGGTATAGGATACGGCATTTACTATCCAATGCCTTTACACAAACAACAATTATACATTGAGCTTGGTTACAAGGACAAACTTAAAGAAACAGAGAAAGCTGCAGATGAAGTAATTTCAATACCTGTTCATCCATTATTAATAAAAGAAGAACTTGAACATATTGTTTCATTCTTTGAGGGATTCAAATGATTAAAATAGGAGTAATAGGCGCCGGAGTGATGGGAGGCCACCACATAAGAAATCTTGCTTCTATGGATGTCGAATTGGTGGGCATATCGGATATTGACAAAAAAAGAGTTTCTGAGTTATCAGATACTTTCAAAACAAAAGGTTTTTTGGATTATAAAGAGCTTGTAAAAGAAGGAATAGATGCTGCAGTTGTTGCTGTTCCAACAAAGCTCCATAAGACTGTATGTGATGATCTCATAAAACAGGGTGTCGATATACTAGTTGAAAAGCCTATTGCAGACACAGTCGAGCATGGGAAAGAAATAATCGATAACGCCAAGAAAGAAGGAGTAAAACTTTCAGTTGGGCACATCGAAAGATTTAATCCCGCTATCCAAAAATTAAAGGAATTAATAAAAAATGATACCCTCGGCAAAGTTGTCACAATGTCTTCAAAGCGAGTAGGGCCTTACAATCCTAGAATAAGGGACGTTGGGATAATCGTTGACCTTGGTGTGCATGATATCGATATAATGTCTTTTCTATTGGAAGAAAAAGTAAAAACAGTTTACGCAACAGGCGGTAAAAGAATACATCCTTTTGAGGACTTTGCAACAATTCTTATGACATTTGGCAATACTTGTACTGGATTAATTGATACTAACTGGCATACGCCTCATAAGGTTAGAAGCCTTACAGTTGTCGCAGACAAAGGCATAGCTGAAGTTGATTATATCGAGCAGAAGCTTGTCTTATTTGACAAAGAATGGGAGAAGGATGCGAAAATTGAAAGGAGAGAGCCATTGGCAATCGAACTTGATTGCTTTATTAATTACCTAAAAAAGAATACTGCACCTCCAGTTTCAGGTGAAGAAGGGCTTCATGCACTTGAAGTTGCAATCTCAGCAATAGATTCCTATATGAATAATAAAATAATAAAAATTTAATTTATCCTTTTCCTATACCTTTGTAAAGGAATCCTTTTTTTATCATTTCTTCTTTATCAAAGATATTTCTCCCATCGATAACTATGGGGGTATCCATCAATTTTTTTATTTTATTAAGGTCGAGATTTCTATATTCAGAGTGTGCCGTAACAAATACAAGCGCATTAGAATCTTCTACGCTCTTGTAAAAGTCTTTTTTTATCTCAAGACCTTCATAGCTTTTAACAAATGGATCGTGAATCTGAACGATTGCACCTTTTTTCTTTAGTTCATTAATTACGCCCAAAGAAGGGGTGTTTCTAGTATCATCAGAATTCTCTAGATAGGCAAAGCCACAGATTGTAATCTTTTTTCCTTTAATATCGATTCCTTTTTCCTTTAAGGTGTCCAATAAAAGTTTGGCAGTATGTTCTGGCATTTTGTTGTTCAAATTTCTTGCAAGTATCATAAGCTCAGGTGTCATTATACCTTTTACACCATAAGAAAGTAATAGTGAGTCCTTTGGCAGGCAGTGTCCTCCAACGCCAGCACCAGGCAAATGCATGTTCCTGTAAGGTGCTTTGTTTACTAATTCCCTTACTTCATAAACATTAATCCCAAGCTTTTCACATATCAATGCAACTTCATTAGCAAATGCTATCTCAACATCCCTATAGGCATTTTCCGCTGTCTTTACAACTTCAGCAGTAATACAGTCTGTAGGGTAAAGCTCTCCTTTGACAATACTGGAATAAAGTTCAAGCATTCTTTCTCTTGTTTCAGGGTTTATTCCTCCACATACTCTGGAAAGATTTTCAATGTTATAGAGAAGTTTTCCAGGCATTACACGCTCAGGACAGTTACCAAGTAAGAAATCTACGCCTGCTTTCATCTTGGATGTATTTTCTAAAATTGGTTTTACTAAAGTTTCCATAGTTGTAGGGGCTATAGTTGATTCCACAATTACTAACGTACCTTTAGATAGATTTTCAGCTACACTCTTTAAAGCAGATTTTAATGAATCATAACGTGGTTCCCATTTGTCAGAATCAAAAGGTGTCTCAACACATATTAGAATCGCATCAGCATTTTTGCATGCGGAATAATCGGTAGTTGCGATAAGCTTTTTCTTCTTTACAACTTTATTGATAAGCTCAGGGAGATTAGGTTCATCCCCTTCTATGGGACATAATCCTTTGTTTATCAGGTCAACTTTTTCTTTCGTTCTGTTGATCCCAACTACATTAAAACCTTTATCAGCAAACATAGCGGCAACAGGAATCCCAACATATCCAGTTCCAATAATCACAATATTCTTAAACATGATATCCTCGAATGAACAGATATAGAAACCCTAAATAAATCTTTTGGGCACTCCTCTTTTATGATAAAATTCTCCGAAATAAACATTTTAATAATTTTTGATTATTTCTATTGGTTATCAATAACATTTATATTTTATTTTTAATGTTATTCATTATATATATTATTTTTAACCAATATAATACTAAAATAAATCTCAATTATTAATTTTAATTACCGAAAACTTTATATAGTAAGAGTAACTAAATACTAATAACTAAAGATTATTAATTCAATATATGTAATCGATGGCGATAAATATGGGGTGGAGAAAACAATTTGAATTGAGAAACGAGAGGATTGACTACATCAGAAATCTTCTCAAAGAAAGAACTAAATCAGGTAAAGATTATTTTATTCAAGAACTTGTAAATGAAACAAGAATACCTAGAAGTACTGTAGAGAGATATCTTTATGAGTATCTTGAAAAGGAAATTGAAATTTATTACGAAGGGCCTCTTAAAAAGATTAAATACGTAGGCAAGGAAAAATAAATCTAAAGGATCTCTCTTTTTAGAAGTAATCCGTCTTCTCCGTTTTCGTAGTAGTGTTTTAATCTGTTAGTAATCTTAAATCCAAGATGTCTATACATTGATAACGCAGCAACATTACTGGCTCTAACTTCAAGTTTTAAGTGAGTTATACCTTTCTTTTTGTAGGTATCAATCAATTTTTCCATAAGAAGTGTTCCTATGCCTTTCTTTTTGCAATCATCCCTTATGGCAATTACTAGGATATGGCCCTCTTTCTTCTGGATTATACCTATGGCAAACCCAATAACATCTTTGTCTTTTTCTACAACAAGAAAGGTATCTCTATGTGATTCGTATAGAAAGTTTATTACATCAGGTGGGTAAGGGTAATCAAAATTTTGGTATTCTAAATCTATAACTGTGTATATATCATCTGGCCCTACATTCCTAACGATCATTTTCTTCCCCTATTACTTTAGAGAATTCTTGACCTTTTTCAAAAGAAGCCCTATAGCCGCTCGGTGTTTTTTCTAAATCCTTCACTTCAAAAAATCGCCATCTTCTGACAAATCTCACTGCAAAATATGCAACAGCACCAAATGTATTGCAGAATTCTATTAGCTTTTCAACATCTTCATCCTTGAAATAGCATCTTTCTTCTGCCCTTATTTTTACCTCTATCCCAAGATATTTTTTGCCGTTGCCTGCGACAATATCTGGATGGGGGTATAGCTGACCTCTCCCAGAACCAGGCATTCTTAAGGCGGCGTAACCATTTTCCCATAGTTTCTTTACCAAAGTTACTTCTGAGTTTCGCCCTCTGTTGTACATTAAGATCCCCTACAATAGAGTCAATTTTAGCCTATCTGGCCTTGGCTCATATACGTCTCCCTTCTGTTTTAACTCATCGATTATCTTACGGGTAAATGAGTCGCTAATATTTTCTGCTCTAGCTTCTTCATAAACTTCACTTGTAAGAGCACCTTCATTGTTGCTCTTCTTATCTAAATTAGAAATGATATCCATTATTACAGTTATCTTATCCCTCTGAGATTTTGGCCTACCGGTCATAATCATGTCTATGTCCATCTCCCCAGTTTCTGGGTCTTTGCCGGTCTCTTCAATAGATCTCATGTATAGCTGAATAATATCATCAACATCTTCGACCATAACCTTATCCGATAGCCTCATTCTAGCTCTTGCCTCTGATAATCTTATCAAAGATTCAAGCTGTCTTGCGGTAATAGGAATCGGCGTATTCTTCTCTTCGCCTTTCTTCCTGATGCTGACATAAAACTCTAAGAGCCTGTTTTTTGCCTCGTCTGTTAAGGTAATCTCTCGAATGGTCTTTTTTGAATATATTGCATATTTTCTTATATCCTCAGTTTCTAATATTGGTATTATTGAATCTTTTTCATTAGAATGAAGTTTTAATATATGCTCTGCAATTTTTTTATCTTCACTTTCCTTTGGTTTATCGGTCAAAATAAATATTAAGTCAAATCTCGAAAGTAACGTGGGGAGAAGATCTATTTGCTCCCCAAGTGGCTTGTAATTATCAAATCGTCCTCTTTTTGGATTTGCGGCTGCAAGTATCGACGCCCTTGCGTTCAAAGTTGCAATAATACCCGCTTTAGCAATCGAAATAGTTTGTTGTTCCATAGCTTCATGAATTGAAGAACGATCTTCATTAGACATTTTATCAATCTCATCTATACAGGCAATACCATTATCTGCAATAACAAGGGCACCCGCTTCAAGTGCAAAGGCGCCTGAACTTTCATCCCTTATTACAGCAGCAGTAAGTCCCGCAGCAGAAGTTCCCTTACCGCTTGTGTAGATTGATCTTGGCGCAACAAGATTAATATATTTGAGAATTTGTGATTTGGCAACCCCTGGGTCACCAACAAGAAGTATATGTGAATCTCCCCTTATTCTTGTCCCGTCATGGAGTACTCTTGCTTCGCTTGAGAACATTTGTAATGCGACAGCATACTTCACATGCTCGTTTCCATAAATTGAAGGGGCAATGGAATTTGTTATATTTTCACAAATTTTAGGGTCAGAAGCTAGCTCCAATATCTTTTCTTCATCTTCTTCAGATAGTTCCAAATCTTGGATATCCTTTTCCTTTATCTCAACACTGTTTACTTCTATGGATTTACTGAAGGTTGTTCTCTTACCCCCGCTCTTTGGCCAATGTTCCTGAACTGTTTTTAAAATACCAACTATATTTACCACATTTCCAGCCTGAGCTGTATCAACTATATCATCTTTAATTATACAATCCATAATCCAGGGGAGTCGGCCCCCCTTTAACTTCTCAGGCTTCTCTTGAATCTTTATATTTTGCCAATCAACAAATTTTGAGTAAGCCTTCACTAAATTGAAGGGGCCGTTTCTTCCACAAGCAGGGTTTGTGCACGTGACAGGGCTCTTAAAAATCGGTGAGTCTTGCATAATGGTATTATATTCGCCACATCTTTCACATTTAAACACGGCCTCAATCACTTCAGGCTTAACTTCTGTAGTTCTCCTTACCACACCTTCAACCTGAATAAATTTATTTATGTGGACCGCCCTGATATCCCTGATATCAATCTTTTCAGTTGAAGGTAAGTTGACAAATCTAGCTGTAAGCCTTTTATCAGTTTCAGCACCATACACTTCCTTCAGAGATTCACTCGGTCCCGCTAAAATATTTTCAGGTTCCTTCAAAAGTTGCTCTGAGAGATCAAAGTCAAAATCAATAACATCATCAAAATTTATATAAAGGGAGCTCTTTCCTTCCATCTTCATTTTATCTATTAGCTTTTTGTACTTGGGCTCACTTACATCAGGATAAGCTTCATAGAATTCCTTGAATCTATCGACAACTTCCTCATAGCTATACTTCATATTTTTCTCCCTTTATTATGCTCTCATTAAACCTTATCCACTTTGATATTTCTATACCAATCAACGAAATGAAATCTGACTCTGAGCCATGAACTTCAATTTTCTGATTTTCGATTAACAGTGCTTTTAAAATCTTTTCTGCCCTAAGTCTTAGGAAGTTTCTTAACGCAGCTGCACTGTCACTGTATACTTTTTTATCAATTTCTGATAGATTGCTTCTTTCTTTAAGGTATCTTTGGGATATCCTTGCAAAGTTAAAAAAGTTCTCATCCAATTCTAAAACTTTTTCTGAGGAGCCCTCTTCCTTTAACATTTTCCTATAATTTACAGAGTTTAAAGGTATTATCTCTATCAATCCTTCACTTATCAAAACTTCAACTTCAAGAAAATGAAGCTCATAATCCCTTCCTTCTTCATATGTCTTATTAGATAGAATAAATGTTTTCTTTGCTTTAAAAGGGATTAAATTTTGGTCTGGCATATTCTCTTAAGTTCTTGACAATAAGGTTTTATAAAAGCTTTGATATAAAATATTACAAATGATGCGATAAAAATATATACTCAGATTAAGAGGTTTTGTTCAGTTATAATTCTCTTGGAGGGATTAATTGCAAAAAAAGATTGAGGAGATAAGAAAATCCCAAGGAAAGCTCCTTGTAAAAAATGTCAAATATTCATGGGATAATATCCCTTACTACAAACAAAAAATGAAAGAAGCAGGTGTAAAACCTGAAGATATTAAAGGATTGGACGATATATCAAAACTTCCTTTTCTATCAAAAGCTGACCTAAGACACCATTATCCTTACGGCTTGATAGCCACCCCGCTTGAAAAAGTTGTTAGGTTCCATTCATCTTCAGGTACGACTGGAGTACCAACGGTAGTGCCATATACGAAGAGGGACATTGAATTATGGGCTGAGTTAAATAAGAGGTGTCTTGAAACAGTTGGTGCAACTCCTAAAGACATAGTTCAAGTTAGCTATGGTTATGGGCTTTTTACAGGGGGTTTGGGGCTTCATTATGGTGCGGAGAGATTAGGCGCGGCAGTAATCCCTACAAGTAGCGGGAATACAATGAGGCAGATTAAGATACTAAGAGATATGAAAACAACTACACTTGCATGTACGCCCTCCTATGCGTTAATGCTTTCAGAAGTTATCAAAGGCACCGATATAAAAATCGATGAACTTTCTTTAAAGAGGGGTGTATTTGGTGCTGAGCCATGGTCAGAAAATATGAGAAAGAGAATAGAAAAGGGCCTGGGCCTTGAAGCCTTTGATATATACGGGCTCACTGAGCTTTGTGGGCCTGGAGTTGGTATTGAATGTCCTGAGCATAACGGACTTCACACATGGTCTGATCACTTTATTGTTGAGACAATTGATAAAGACGGCAATAAGACGGATGTAGATGGCGAGGGAAAGGGTGAACTAGTATTCACAACTTTACAAAGGGAGGCCATGCCCGTCTTAAGGTACCGGACAAAAGATCTATCTTGGACCACATGGGAAGAATGTGGTTGTGGGTTGTTACACCCAAGGATTGGAAGGATAACAGGAAGAAGCGACGACATGCTAATTGTCAGAGGGGTCAATGTTTTCCCAAGCCAGATAGAAGAGGTCTTAATGGAATTAAAAGGTGTTGGCGACCACTACCAGATCATAGTTGATCGGGACATTTTAGATAGCCTCATGATAAAAGTTGAAGTTACAAATGAAATCTTCTCAGACAGCATATCAGAACTCATAACACTTGAAAAAGAAATCAAGAAAAGGCTCTTTGAAATGTTAAGTCTAAGTGTTGATGTTGAACTAGTTGAGCCTGGCCAGATCCCAAGACCTGAGGGTAAAGCAAAAAGAGTAATTGATTTAAGGAAGGATATGTAGGTGTTGAAATGGTAGAACAGATAAGTGTTTTTATTGACAAT
>CAZFRW010000023.1:7401-18213 GCA_964521515.1 uncultured Thermococci archaeon | reverse complement strand
TAATAACAATACAATTGTTAAAGAAATATATTTTTTATTCATAGGTACACCTTAGTTTTCAATATCGACTAACGATATTTAAATATTTCCCTTATTGCCAAAATCTAATATCGTCTATTTATTCAAAAATCACTTTGATCAATTTCATCCATAACATACTCTTCTTTTCTATCAAGCACTATCTCAAGCTCTTTTGGGGTCAACAAAGGCTTCTTGTATCTCTTTGCATCATCAATTCCAATCCTAGGGCATGCACAAATAACAAAACTATCATAATCAAATCCATAGAGCCTGTCTGGAGCCACTTCGTCCATGAAAATTATATCGGCAAAGAATCCAGAATCTTCAATCTTTCTCTTTAGTATTTTTGCTAGTGCCACTCTCTTCTGCCCCTTCTTTGATGACACTATAACCCCAAATTTCTTTGAATCCTTTGCCCTAAAGATTGCGCCAAATCGCTCCTTTAAGATCTTATCTTTATACTCATTCAAAGAATAAATTCCATCACAATCAAAAGCAAATACTTTCTTCTCTGTAGATATTGCAACGCCTAAAGGATGGAACCTTCCTTCACCTACAAAAATGAAGAAGTCAACTTGGTTAGATATAGTTGTCGCAGATGAAAAATCGCATCCTAAGATTTGTCCAGGATATGCAACTCTATCGCCACCTTTTCCAATAAAAACTTCAAATCCTTCGCCCTCTAAGTATCCCTTTACTTTGGGAAGCTCTTTGACATAATTCACAGTTGATATTAGGCCAACTTTTTGTCCTTCGTTCTTAATTAAATCTAAGTTCTCTTTTAAAATATCCATATATAGGAAAACGAAATCAACTTCAATAAATACAATTGGGATCTTACTTTCAACTGGCAAAGGTGCATGACCAAAATTAACTAAGCAGTCACATATCTGTTCAAAGTCAAGATCAGGGGCATCGCATGCGCCATAATTGAAATTCCCAGAGATTATTACCTCATACCCTTGTTTTTTAAGTTCGGAAGAAATATAATCTGCATACATTTTTAATCCTTCAGGCAACACGAGCCCAACTCTTTTTACATCTAATTTCTTTAGCCTATCAAAAAGAGGATCTAAATCAAACTGATACTTCAATTCTTTTCCACTCCTTTTCTTTTGATGGGACAACTATATCTCCTTTCTCCATCGCTTTGTTGAAGGAAGAGTAAGTTAGATTTGTACCATTCTCAACTGCATCAATAATAAACTTACCAACATCGCTCCCCCCAATGGAGATAACATACTGGATAAATGCACTTTTCAAGTCTTCGATTCTAGCATCCTTTATATTTGAATTGATATATTTCACCTTTTCTTTTAATTCGGCAAAATCAAATATATGATCTTCAAAAGGTGTATGGGGTTTTGGAACAAATGGATTAAAGGATGATTTTGTCCTAATTATTTTCTTTGATTGTTTTATGAAATTTATAATTTCTTCCAAATCTTTTGTTTCCTCTCTTGGTAGCCCAAATATGAAGTAAAGTTTTACTGACTTAGAGTATTTTTTTATCAGATTAATCACTTGAAAAAACTCTTCATCTTTGTAGTATTTTCCTATCTGAGCCCTCATTGATTCAGAAGATTCTGGGGCCAAAGTAATTGTTTCCTGGCTTAACAAAGGAATTGTATGCTCATTTATGTCTCTTAGCTTTAGCGATGGTAGAGAAATCTGAAATCCAAAGCTGCTTAGGCTTTTGATAATCTCGTCAAGTGAAGAAGGCATGTCGGAACCTATCAATGCAATCTTTTCAAACTTAGTTCTCTTTTGCCCCTCTCTTATTATATTCATTAATTCTTCTTTACTTCTCTCCCTATACGGACCTAGAGCGTTACCGGTGAGGCAGAATGGGCATCTAAGTCTACACCCTCTCGATACTTCCAATAAAAAAGTTTTATTGAACGACTCCTCAAAATCTCCCCATTGGATTGGTTCATACAGTGGGTGATAATCCAGTTTTTCTATCCTTCTTTTGATCTTATTTTCCTTATGAATTTCAGGGATGTAGAGCCCCTTGATTTTGCCAAACTCATCTATTTGTTTTTTAGGGTCTTCAAGACCAGAATAGACATCTAAGAATTCAACGAGTGATCTCTCGGCATCACCAATAAATGCAACATCAAAAACATCCTTCAAGACAAAAGGATTCACATTTAGCGGACCACCTGTTATGACGAGATGCTCTTTTCTATTTTCCCTCAATAGTGGAATATTGTTCTTTTTTAAAATTTTAAGGAGATTGATTAATCCATACTCATAATTTAATGAGAATAATAACGCTTTGAAATTTTTCAGCATGTCTTGGGTCTCTATAGACCTTTCAAAGTCCATAAAAAATCTTTCTAGTGAAAAGCCTTCCTGCTCGTTTACAATATTATAAACGTAATGAAGCCCAAGATTTGAATTTCCAGCACGATACACATCTGGGTAGACTAGGGCAAATCTATTGACCGCTTTTTTCTTGATAGTCCCGTATTCAGTAAATCTCATTACTCCTTCCACCCATCCTCTCCGACTAGGGGCACAAATACGCATCCCCCGTATCTATTAGTATCAAATGTGCCGCCTCTATTCTTTTTTAATACTAAAAGCTCCTGGTAATACTTCTCTTTGCCTACAGGGGCAATTATCATCCCGCCTTCTTTTAGTTGGTCCTTCCAGCTTTTCGGGATTTCTGGTGCTGCGGCAGTTGCTATTATCCGGTCGTATGGTGCTTCATCCTCGTAACCTTTTGTACCGTCCCCAAGAAATACCTTGACTTTGTACCCCGCCCTTTCTAGATTCTCCTTTCCAAATTGGTAAACTTCAGAGATTCTTTCTATTGTGACAACGTTTTCTTCCCCACATATCTCGGCAATTAATGCTGCGTTATAACCCGAGCCAGCGCCGATCTCTAAAGTCTTGATCCCAGATTTGAAATCTGAAACCTCAAGCATCAATGCAATCATTGAAGGTGCGGAAATAGTCTGACCCCACCCAATTGAAAGTGGAGTGTCCCTGTATGCTTCGTCTTTTAGATGTTCAGGAATGAAATTACTTCTATCAACTTTTAAAAAAGCATTTTTAACTGGTTCACTTTTAATGTAATTAAGTTTTTCAAGATAAGAAACTAATCTAATCCTAGGCTCATCACTTATCAACATCAAGACTCCTTCCACGTTTAGAGGACTCTGAGCAGTATAATCTTCGTATGTCAGATGCAGGTGCGGAAGGTGTAGTTCCATTTGTCGCCAATATTTTATCAATTACCATATCGTGCTCATCGATAGTAATATTGTCCCCTTTAGAGAAAACTTCATTCCTGTCTGAAAATGCCCTAAGAGAAAGGTGGCCATTTTGTATTTTTAGAGTTATTTTTAGCACAACGGGAATATCCTCTGGGATAATATATAGTGTGTTGATATCTTTAGCTAATGCAGAATCTGCTTTTCTTTTAGCGTCTATGTGATTGACAAAGTATTTTTTTCCTTTAATTTCAAGTAATTCCCCAACCTCAAAGATTTTATTTTCGACCGCATCTATCAGTATCTTTTTTGATTGTTCAAAATAGGAAACTACGGCAGTAACTTTGATTAAAATCTCTTTGTCAACAACAGTCTGGAATACTTCACCACATAGATTACATTTCCTTAACTCTTGTCTGCCTCTTTTTTTGAGGATCTCGTACTCTGTATGTTTACACACAAATTTTATGAATACATTGTCTTTAAAATAGTTATCGGAAAAAATAAAGATTTAATTTTTATATTTTTATTTCATAAGAATAATCTTTTTTACCATAAATATAAAAACTCAGATTACGGTATTATAAGTATACCTGGAGAAATCTAATGATAAAAAGGATAATTGGTATATTGGTAATATGTTTAGGAATGGTAATAGGTAGTTATTTCTCCATCTATTTCAGCCTAATTGATAATCAAACAATGCTTTTGCTATTGGCGTTGGCAATTGCGATCCTTTTTGTCCTTGGAATATTTATAATATACCTAGATTCTAGAGAGAGAAAATTAAAAAAAGAGAAGAAGATACTCTTAGAAATGATAAAAAAGACCAGGGCTACGCAGGAAAAACAGAATTATTCTGGAACTTTTGACGATCTAAGGCGAAAAAAAATTTATTAGATGACCTTAAAATCAAAAACAACGTGCCATACCCCAGGAGAATATTTTTTAATTTTCCTGTAATAAAGAGACTCTAAATTTTTTCCTTTTTGGGATAAAATCGATTCGATGTTTTTTTTAAAAGAAGGCTCAGTTTTTTCTGGAACAGTATTGTGGTAGTGAATTACCCCTCCGTCTTTTATCATGTCCAATGCTTTTAATAGAAACTTCTCATCATCTGAGAAGTAGCCCATGATTATTCTATCTGCCTTAAAATCAGGACTAAAATCAAGACAGTCGGTGTTTTTTGGTGTGACCCTTTCCAACAGTTTGTTCAGATGGATATTCTCTACGAGAAGGTTATAACTATCTGGATTTTTTTCCAAAGCCCACACCCTTGATTTCCCGTATTTTGCTAGAGGCAGTGTAAAGTATCCAATGCCTGAAAACATGTCAATTATAACTTCATTGGAGGAGGACACCTGCCCCATCCGTATCCTCTCGGCTATATTGCCAGAAGAAAACATGACTTTTGATAGATCGATTTTATAGAGAATCCCATTTTCTTTATGGATTGTGACAAATCCATCCCCGATAATTTTATTATAACGAGGAACCCTAAACTCGCCTGAAACAGATCCTTTTTCTAAAACAGCCTGGCATTCAAAGCTATCATAAAAACATTTCCCAATAAAATCCTTTAACTCTTGATACTCTTTAGGGATTGAAAGAATGATAATGTCGCCAAGTTGCTCATAGCCTTTCATTATTTTTATTATATCATCTTTAGATACCTTAGTACTTAGATGTTCTCTGAGTATTCTTATTTTCTTATCTTCCACATTAAGTATTAATCCAAAATACATAAAAGGTTTTCAATTAAAGATAGTCATGGAAAGTTGTGTTCTTACAGGAAATGAAATTAAAGAACTTATATCAAAAAATAAGTTGGTGGAAAACTATATCGATTTAGACACACAGGTTACCCCAAATGGATTTGACATGACAGTTAGAGAGGTACACAGTATTGTATCTGGGGGTGCTGTAGATTTCAGTAACGAAAAAAGAAAGCTTTCTGAAACAAAAAGAATAGATTTTGTTGACGACTCTGTTTTTCTTGGAAAAGGAGCTTACAAGATAGTATACAACGAGATTGTGAATATCCCTCCAAATATAATTGCACTAGGAAGGCCACGTTCAACTTTATTGAGGTGTGGTGCAAATGTTGGAACGGCGGTCTGGGATAGAGGGTATAGCGGAAGGAGCGAATCCTTACTTTCAGTAGATAATGAGAAAGGTATTAAGATTTTCAAAGATGCGCGAGTCCTGCAACTAGTTTTCATGAGAACATTAACAGATGAATCTGTATACAAAGGGATATTCCTAAAAGAAAATATATAATCAAGTTAAAACATGATCCTCAATTGCGAGAATATTGTTCCTTCTAATTATTAGTAAATCCCTTTCTTTGACATTTTCTCCGCGGATGATCTTTGCATTTTCCATGACTAAATTAAGTTCTAGGTCGTAACCTGCCAATATTCCGTCTATCTTCCTGCCATCCTTTAGTACTAGACTGACCATTCCACCGATATTATTGTGAACAATGTCAAAAGGTTTTTCGGCGCCTGCGCTCTGATATTCTTCCTCTTGTTCATAGTTTTCTTCGTCATCCATAAAGCTTATTCAGTTGAGACCTTTAAAAGAATTTCCGTCTATGTTAATAAAGAATAGAAATAAAAGTATACTTCCTCATAAATTTGCTTGGAGCAGGTACCCGGATAGGTATACCTCAATCAAAGCAGCTACTAGTAATAGTGGGATTATTATTGCAAATAACTTTAGCCCTTTATTGATGTTAACTCTTAGGGCCTCTGATCTTGATTTGCCCAAAGGCGGAAAAATAATCTCTTTTCCAATTCGAAAACCTTGAGCTGCGGCTATTATTATAGTTGGAATTTCAATTATCCCGTGGGGCAGGATGCCCATTAAAAAGACTGAAGGCCCCATCCCTTCGGCTATAAATTTTCCGTAAAGTAACCCTACTATGGATCCGTTTAACAAAAGAGACATAAAAGGGAAAAATCCTAGAAAAATTCCAAGAATCATTATAAAAAAAGATGTTCTTACATTAATAAAGAATATTGTGTAGAATAATTCAAAAGGGCTCATCTCTTTTATGGCACCGAACATTTCTTGGAATTCTTTTATGAAATTATCTATTACTAGAGGATCGTTGTCCAAGAACACTTTGAATGTATAGAATCCAAAAATACACCCAAAGATAAATAACCCTAGAGATATCAACATCAGATTTTTATTTTCTCTTATTGTTGGGAAAACTTCGTTTTTGTAGAAATAATTTATTCTTTCTTTTGTGATTTCCATGATAAAATCCTCTTTGCTATAATCATAAGCAGCAATGCGCCTAATAGAAGTCCAAGGGCAAGTATGATTTTAAATATATTGTATTTTTCTATAGCCCTATCAGAATATTTCTGTGATTCTGCGGCCATTGAGATGGCTTCAGAGTATTTACCTCTGTTGTAAAGTCCTTTTGCATCGGTTAAAAGTTCGTCGGCTTTTTGGACATCATTTTCATAGAATGATGTCTTTTTTGCTTCCTTTAACTTACTATCGGCTGTATCAATCTCTATTTTAGCCCTTTGCTTATCGCCCTGGCCAAACTCCTCAAGGATTTCAATGGACTTATCAATGAGTTCAATCCTCTTATTAAGATTTGTTTCTTTCTCGGCCTGATTTAAGTAATATATAGCTTCATTGAACACCGCTTCGTCGGCCACCGCTACCCCTTTGATTCTTGCCTCAGCCTCTAAATTCTTTGCCTTGTTCAGCTTCTCATTGAACTCAGCATTAATAGATTCCATTTGAGATTCGAGGAGAGTTATTGCCTGGGAGATGGTGGTATAAGCCTCTCTGTAAAGCCCAAATGAATAGTTACTCTGGGCTTTTTGTATTAGAGAAGTTATTGTAGTAGTTTCAGTTGGTTTTATTTCAGAAAACCCGTTCTTTTTCATTGAATCAAAATATGACAGAAATGAATTTGCTTCTTGGGCGTAATCTTCTTTGTATTGAATCCGCTGGGTAACGAGATCCGTGTTCCCCGCTGCAAAGTCAAATAGATTCATGGCAAAAAGAGCATTGTCTTCCTGAACTACATAAGTATCTTCAAAAAGAGATTTATCCCCGACTATTATTACCATCCCTTTTCCATATTTCACAAAACCAGAAACAGGAGGTCTCTCGCCCTTACTATAAGTTTCAAATTCATCATAATTTTTAGAATAAGAAGTGATATTGCTTTTTAACTCTCCCTCGAATATTCCTTTAAGGCTTGAGCCGCTGACATAAAGAATTTTAGAAACACCTTTCGAAGGCGGGTAGTTGCTATTTCCCGTTATCAAAACGTTTTTGTTATAACTTGAAAAACTTGTATCGTCGTATACTCTGTCAATAGTAACCTCTATACCTAAAGAGGATACAAGTCGATTTATCTGGGTTATAGAACTTGCTTCTGTAAAATCCTCAGCGATTATTAATACCGCTCCACCAGAGTTTACATATTCAAGAAGCCTTGTTACCTCTTCAGGCGATATACCTTTCTCTGGGTTAATTATTGTAATAATCTTATAGGAGGAAAGATCTTGAGGGATCGTTTGAGATTTAGTGATGGTATAATTAATCTTAATTGAATCCTCAATCTTTCCTAAACTTTTGCCATAAAACAAAATATTCTGAGTTTCGGCAAAGACTAGGGGGGAGAATATCGAAAGAAGGATAATACCAAACACAGAGAAACCTAAAATCTTTTTCATAAATCTTAATTTGGCAGAAAGTATTTAAATTTTTTGAGGTTATTTGGCTTATGAGAATGTTATCCCTATTTTCTGGTGGAAAAGACTCACTCTACGCCACCTATCTCGCTATCAAAGAAGGCCATGAAGTTGCTTGCCTTCTTTCTTTGGAGCCGGAAAGGGATGATTCATACATGTTTCATGTCCCCAATATCTCATTGACATCGTTTCAGGCAGAGGCTATGGGCATCCCCTTGGTAAAAAAGACTGTCAAGGGTGAAAAGGAAAAGGAGGTCCAGGAATTAGATGTTATTGTTGGCGAGTTTGTAAAAAATAAAGAAATCGATGGGATAATAACGGGGGCCATTGAATCTAATTATCAAAGAGAAAGGGTACAAAAGATTGCCGACCATTATGGGATATTTCACTATGCCCCTTTGTGGAAGACTGATACTAACGGATATATGGAAGCATTGATCAAAAATGGATTTAAGGTTATTATAGTTTCAGTTTCTGCGCTTGGCCTTGACGAATCATTTCTTGGAAGGGTAATTGATTTAGAGATTTTAGAAAAATTAAAAAACTTAAACAAAAAATATGGCGTACATATTGCTGGTGAGGGTGGCGAATATGAAACTTTTGTTGTAGATGCCCCCATATTCAGAAAGAAACTAATAATAGAAAAATCAAGGAAAATAATAGAAAATCTAAATGGGGTTCTATTAATAGATTCAGTTATTTTGGAAGACAAATCATAACAATATTCTTGTTCCGCAGCTTTCAGCATCAATTAGTGCTTGAAGGATGACGTGTTTTGACTTCCCGTTTATTATGTGAACTTCTCCCACACCTTCTTTTAATGCTGAAATGGATGAGAACACTTTTGGAATCATTCCCCCGGATATCTTTCCGCTTTGGATCATTGAATTGGCATCTGACTCAGTTAATAGTGGAACTCTAGTGGATGCATCACTTGCGTCAAGGTATATCCCATCTACATCTGTAATCAACAATAATTTTTCAGCTCCCATGGCTGCCGCGATTGAATACGCAAATTCATCCGCATTTACATTGTATGCCCCATTTTCACCTTCTCCAATAGGTGAGATAACTGGTATATACCCTTCATCAATTAAGGTCCACAAAAGCCAGGTATTTACACAGTTCACTTCTCCAACAAAACCGAGGTCGACCCCGTCAACTGTTTTTTTAGTTGCTTTTACTATGCTGCCATCCCTTCCAGAAAGACCAACGGCATATTCGCCTTCATTATTTATTAAAGTGACAAGTTCCCTGTTTACAACGCCGTGAAGAACCATTTCAACAACTTTCATTGCGTCTTTTTCAGTAATTCTAAGTCCTTTGTAAAAATCAGATTTAATCCCAAGCTTATCTAGCATTGAAGTTATCTCTGGCCCTCCCCCATGAACAATGACAGGTGATGCGCCAAGGGACTTGATCAACGAAATATCTTTGGCAAATGCCATCTTTAACTCTTCGTCCTTCATCGCATGCCCGCCATATTTTATCACAACTAACTTGTCCTTTAGTTCTTTTATCTCATCTAGATTATTGTAAAGATCATCAAACATTTTAAACACCTCATGGGTATAGTGGGACTACCTTGAGCCCATCTTTTTCATCAAATCCCATCATGAGATTCATATTCTGTACAGCTTGACCTGATGCCCCCTTGACAAGATTATCAATTGCTGAAACTGCTATTACCCTGCCTGTCCTCTTATCTGATTTTATCCCTATGTCGCAGTAATTTGAGCCAGCAACTGCTTTGGTCTGTGGAAACTTTCCTTCACCCAAAACTCGGACAAATGGACAGTCCTTATAGAATTCACGATAAAGGCTAATGACATCTTTTGTCTCCATGAACTGATTGAAAGTCATATAGGTTGTTGTCAGTATTCCCCTGTTGATTGGTACAAGATGTGGTGTGAAGGATAGATTTACCTTGTTTGCAAAAAGTTTTTCCATCTCCTGCTGAATCTCTGGAGAATGCCTATGGGTAGCTATACCATATGCCGAAAAATTCTCATTTGCCTCTGGAAAATGTGTGTTATCGGTGAGTTTTTTCCCAGCGCCTGAAACTCCTGACTTTGAGTCGGCAATTACATCATTCTTTACAAGTTTATTCTTCAAAAGAGGTGCTGAGCCAAGAATTGCACTTGTTGGATAACAGCCGGGATTTGCTATGAGCTTTGCTTTTTTTATCTTCTCTTTGTATAGTTCGGGCAATCCAAAGACTGCCTTTTTATTAAGCTCTGGATCAGTGTGCTTTATTTTGTACCATTCTTCGTATACTGAAAGATCGTCAAATCTGAAATCGCCACTAAGATCAATCAGATTAACATTCTCATTGATAGAATAGATTTTTGAGATAATCTGATTTGATGCGCCATGCGGCAAAGCTGCAAAAATAACATCAGATTCATCTATTATCTTGTTCATATCCAAAGCTACATAACTCTGGTCAACTAATCCAGTAAGGCTGGGATGGACATCGGAAACTTTTTTACCTGCATAACTTTCCGACGTCAGATATCCTAGTTCGATTTTACTGTGATTTAAAAGAAGCCTTACTAATTCTCCGCCTGTATATCCTGTAGCACCTATAATACTTGCTATCATGATTAAAAATAGATTCAATTTGTTTTTAAGGTTTATACCGAAATTATTAAATATAATTCTTACTAAGTAAGATATATGGTAAAAGTAGCTTCGGGTGTCTCAAAGATAAAATTATCAGGTATTGAAGAAATGAATGAACTTGCTAAAACGGTAGAGGGTCTAATAAACATGGGACAGGGAAAACCGGTCTTTAAAACTCCATTACCTGTGATAAATGCTGCAAAGAAGGC
>CAZFRW010000023.1:1620-7301 GCA_964521515.1 uncultured Thermococci archaeon | reverse complement strand
TTCCAATCTTCCCGAAGGTGCATACTACGCATTTTCTGATATCTCTTCTTACAAAATGGACTCATTGGGATTTGCAAAGTTTTTATTGAAGGTGGCAAAGGTACTGTGCGTTCCAGGAATTTCTTTTGGAAGGGACTGGGATGGCTTTGTGAGATTCTCATTTGCCGATGTTCCACAAAAAGACCTTTCTGAGGCCATGGACAGGATTGAAAAGGTAATCAAAGGGATGTGATGTTTTGGAATTTAAACATTTTCTTGACAAAAAAAATGTCATTGCCATAGTTGGGGCATCAGACAATAGGGACAAATATGGGAATATAATCTACAGGGATCTTAGAGCTTCTGGATACAAAGTAATTCCTGTAAATCCCAAAGCGGATATTGTCGAGGGCGACAAATGCTATCATTCACTTTCTGAGATTCCATTTAAGATAGATGTCGTTGACACAGTAGTCCCCCCACATATTACGGAGCAGATAGTAAAAGAATGCAAAGAAATTGGGATAACTAAAGTCTGGATGCAACCTGGCTCTGAATCTGAAAAAGCCATAATATTCTGTAAGGACAACGATATAGAAGTTGTCTATGACAACTGCATTATGGCTCAAAGGAGAATTTTAGAGGCTGAACAGAACAGAAAAACTGATTAAAAATCCTTATAAATCAAATCTTATATTTGTTTTTATGAAAAAATATGCCCTCGCATTGGTAATTTTATTATTATCACTAAACTTTGTTTCCGCTGAAAAAACTGTATTGATTGATAAATACCACGACACAGACAACTGGTGGGGGGACCCCTCGGGCACAGGAAGATTCTTGGCCGAAGAGCTAGCTACTTTAGGATTTAATACTAAAGTTGGTAATACCTCTTTTACAGACGAGACACTCAAAGGAGTAGATATTGTTCTTTTGTGGAATCCTAACAATCCTATAGAAGAAAATGAGATAACTGCACTAACAAAATTCGTTGAAAGAGGTGGAAGTCTACTTGTTCTTGCATCTCACGAGTACGATATGATAGACACGACAAGAACCTCTGTTAATGCTCTTTTAGAGCCTTTTGGCATCAGAGTTATGAAAAACGGAACAGACGATCCTTCAAACAGACAGGGATGTAGCTGTACCCCAATAATTCATAATCTTGCAACACACCCTATAAATGATGGCGTAACTTCAATTATTTTATACAAGCCCGCTTCTCTTGAGCTAAAAGGAAATGCCGTTGCATTAGCAAGAGGAGACAACGACACATTCGCCGTTGGGAAGGAGCCTGTTGGCGGGGAAAATGTCGTAGTGGCAGCAGTTTCAGAAAAAGGAAATGGTAGGGTAGCGGTAATAGGAAGCTCATTTATCTTTGATAATGGTAAAATAGGGGACATGCAAAACAAGCAATTTGCAAAGAATCTCTTCACCTGGCTTGGTGGCACATCTAAACAATTAATTCCTTCTTGGTCGTTGTATCTAACCTTAGGTTTGGCTTTGCTTTTAGGTTATTCAATATACTCGAAAAAGAAAAATAGTAAAGAATAAGATTTGATTTAATGGAATCTAAGGACAATTATCTGGGTGTATCCTATACCTTTTTTGCCGTTGTTCTATGGAGCATAATAGGTATATTCGTAAGATGGATACCCGAAGTAAACTCTGGAATGATAGTTGCATACAGGTTCCTTTTTGCATCGATTGTTTTATTGGTATATGGAATCGTAACAAAAAAATCCCAAGACATCAAAATAAAATTAAAAGATATCCCATATCTTTTAGTCCCGGCAATACTACTGTCCTTTACAATCTATACCTATACAATTGGACTTAAAACTACCACAATAGCAAACACTGTCTTTTTGCAACAGATGGCACCACTCTATGTCCTAGTAGTATCTGCATTGTTACTAAAAGAGAAGGCATCAAAAAAGACAGCGATTGCAGTATTGATCGGTATAGCTGGCGGATTTATAATATTCTATTATGACATTTCTTCTATGAACACAACATCAAACTTCTATGGGAATGTCATGTCGACCTTTTCTGGATTTGGGTGGGCCCTTTATACGATAAGTATAAGGGCGCTTGGTAAAAAATATGATGGCCTCACAACTACCCTTTGGATGTTCATCTTCGCAACAATCATAATGTCACCATTTTTTATAGGTTCAGAGATACTTACCCCGTTCTCCATTACTATGCTGTTCCTATTAGGGTTCTTGTGCTCTGCAGGTGCGTTCTTACTCTATAGCATTGCATTAAAGCATATTAGTGCAACTAAGGCTTCGGTCATGGTGCTGTCGGAAGGTGTGTTGGCAGGTATTCTCGCTTACCTAATACTAAAAGAAACTGTTACCCAAGGCACAATAATTGGGGGGGCCTTGATCTTAATTTCAATATTGATAATTTTAAGGGAAAAAGAATAAATTATTTTTTAAGAAAATTAATCGCCCTTTTGTATCCTTCGTTGTTCTTTAAGGGCATTGTTGCATCAATTCCCATCTTTGCTGATGTGCCATCTCCCTTAACTGAAGGGTCAAGACTTGATCCTGCAGCGTTGTTAACAACTAAGAGGTCTTTATCTGCCTGGAATCTTGTTGCAATAGCCCATTCAACGTCTGTGTCAGAATAGATGTCAATGTCCTCGTCGACTATAACAACCCTCTTCATTGAAGGATGAGATGCAAGAGCCGCCATTATAGCGTTCTTCCCATCGCCCTCTTTCTGTTTTTTAATTGATACAACACCGTGGAGCCAGCAGTCCCCGCCCTCAGTAAGCCTCACGCCATACACCTTTGGTACCACTTTAGATACCCCTTCGTAGATTATAGGCTCTCTGGGCATCCCCATCAAAAGAAAATGCTCATAGCCGCCTGGCATAAGTGCATGGAAAAATGCATTTTTTGCTTGATAGACTTTTTCTATCTTTACAATAGGCTGTTTTCTGACGAAGTCATATGTGCCTGTTATATCAACAAATGGGCCTTCATCCCCTTCTTCTAGGGTTATCTTCCCGCAAAAAACAAACTGGGAGGATGTCGGTACATCTATCCCGTTTTTAAACCTATAAGCGGTAAGCTCACTTCCAATCCCCATCTTCTTTAATGTGTTTGCAATTTCAAGCTCGTTGATACCATATGATATTGACATCGCAGCAGGCAAAAGAACGTAAGGGGGAAGCCCAATTACTAAGACTATTTCCAAATCCTTGCCCTTTGCCTTTGCCTCGTTATACATTGCAAAAAGATGTCTTGGAACAATCCTTATTGTAAATGTATCTTTTCCGGTGACCATCATCCTGTGGAAGGACATGTTCTTGTTGCCCTTTTCATCCTTTACAAAAACAACACCCGATGTGACGTAAGGTCCGCCATCCTGAGGGTAATGGTATTGAATTGGAATTTTTCTTAAATCAAAATTCTTAATCTCGTTATCGATAAATGGACTTTTATCAACGATTTTGTAAGGTGTGGGCTTGTCCATAGCATCTTTTAGTGAAAACAAAAGTTTCGATTTGTCCAATTTGAGGTATTTTGCCACACGATCCCTTGTGGACCAGATGTTACAAAAAACGTCATACCCCTTGTCTTTGAACTGTAATATTTTAGTTGGATTCTCATGAACTATCTTTGCCATCTCGTATTTTTCTATGCTTCTATCCACTTTGATAATGTCCTTTTCATGAGATATAAATTCTCTAATTTCCATAAGTGCACCTAGAATATCACCGATTAAAAAGGATAAAAGCCTTTCTCATGTCTTCATCCAATCAAATAAGGTTTTTTGTTTGTGCTTAAAGCCTAGGATTTTACTTTTCTCTCTATATTTTTCGAATGGTAGTGACAATATCTCTGAGGCTCTCTTTAGCGCCTCTTCTTCTATATCAAAGTAATCTGGCTTTTTTTGGAGAGCGTTCCTAGTTATCTCCCTAACGCGCCATACGCCAACAGGTGTGTGGTATGCGGGATGGACCTCCATAAACACCAATGCACCCGACTGTCTCCCCTTTTCAAATAGGTGCTCTGTTACGGAGAATCTTGCAGCATAGTATGCACCTTGGGTAAGATATGCATATTCTTTTCTTCCGTCAAATAGTTCGTAATCGGATATTACGTTTGGTGAAAGTGAGCTCTCTAAAAACAATGAGCCGGGTAACCAGCACTCAAGGAATTCATAACACCACATCGATGGAAACAGGATGACCACAAATCTGTTACCAACGTCTTCATCGTAGTAAACTTCAAATTTATTTATCTCATGAAAAGATTTTACTTTCTTTAAGTGAAACTTAGAAAGGGAATCATCTGTTGCTGTGATGCTCCACCTAGTCGGGACAAGTTTTCTATTCTTCTGCTCACCCAAAAGCCCAGCTGAAAGCAGCTTTGAAATGTGTGATACCGGGATATCTTTATCATAGAGGAGCGATATCCCTTTGAATGCCTTGATATCGTCTGAATTAATCTTGTCAACAACTCTTGGGACTTTTGGATTTTCAGCTATCTTGAAACTCTCAACGAAACCAGAAGGTCCTGTGGGCGGGGAAAACTGGGAGAACTCCAGAGCAAAATGAGGAGTTTTCTTTAGTATTAGTTCAACATCGACAGGCTTCTTTGACATGACAATTTCCTGGCTTTTTTCCAAGTATCCTTTGGGATTTTTAGCATCTGTTACCTTTAGGAGTTCTTTGGATCTTACAAGAAGTGATCTAAATTTTATAATTTCATCAAGCTCTTTACCGTGCCATCCTTCAGGAAGGTCGAATATTTCTGTCCCTTCATGCACTGGCGGGACTAACGGTCCTACTAAGACTTTAGGGTAGTTCCAGTCCCCAACAAAAAATGCCGAAGGGGACGCCCCAAATATATCTTTATTGATTAAAGGTTGTATCGACTCCCTAATCCTCTTCTTCTCAAGTATTGGGCAGACCCCCCTGCCGCAGAGCTTTTTATGACCCCTACAAACGGTACAGAGGGTAGTTTTTGGGGCGTGCATAGACAAGATAAAGAAGTCTGTTATTTATTTTTAATGGAAAGTAATTATAATAAATAAAATCAGGAAAACGAAGTTTTATAAATATACCAACAAAAATACTAAAAAAGAAGGGATTTTATGTCAGATGTCGTACTACCTTTTTCTGATATCCAAAAGAGTGATTATAACTCAGTTGGAAACAAAGCATTGAATCTTTCTTTATTAAAAGGAGAGGGGTTCGAAGTCCCGTACGGGTTTGTTGTTACTACTGAAGCATATGAAAAGT
Organism: uncultured Thermococci archaeon; assembly: GCA_964521515.1. GTDB lineage: Archaea > Methanobacteriota_B > Thermococci > Methanofastidiosales > Methanofastidiosaceae > Methanofastidiosum. The sequence continues at coordinate 2,056 of CAZFRW010000023.1, read as the reverse complement.
TCATCGTTAGTAATAATTTCAAAGAGAAAATATCAGAGCTCCTAAAAGCCACAAAATTTGATTATAAAAAAAGTGTCATTACTACGTCGAAAAATATCCAGGGGCTTATTTTGTCGGGAGAACTTGACAATGCTATATCAGATGAAATAGAAAAAATACTTTCAAAAAACAAGAAGATTAAACTTTGGGCTGTACGTTCATCTGCTTTGGCAGAAGACCTTGCTGAAGCCTCTTTTGCAGGTCAACAAGACTCATTTCTTAATGTAAAAACAAAAGACGTTATAGAGCATATCAAGCTTTGCTGGGCATCATATTGGAATGAGCGAGCAATTAGCTATAGACACAACTCCAATATCTCGCACCTTGAAGGTGGCATGGCTGTAGTCGTACAAAATATGGTGAATGCAACTGCTGCCGGGGTCATGTTCACAGCCGA
>CAZFRW010000023.1:0-1520 GCA_964521515.1 uncultured Thermococci archaeon | reverse complement strand
CAGTCGAGAGGCATTACTACAATTGAAAAAGACCAGACGCTCTGGACAAGGGGTTATTCTGATGAATATTGGGCTGATGTGACATCCCCCCTCTTCTTCTCGCTCCTTGGGGAAAATTTGTCAGAATACGTTTTCAAGGAGGGCGCAAAGATAATGGGGTACAAAGAGTTACGAGACAAGGACCTTCTAAGATTACACAAGGGTCATGTCTACTTTAATGCCCAGGCACTTGAGGACGTTTTTACATATAATCCCAAGATTGGGAGGACAAAAGAGCTACTCAATTATTTCCCTAAAAATGAGCAGGAGAGAATTGCCAACGCTGATGCAAAGCTATTCAAGAGAATCCTTGCCGAGATTAGAGTTGCAATTTTAGACCCCGATGGGAAGATATTCACAACTGACGGTGCCTACCGAAAATGGGCAAATGACTATTTGTCCTATATCAAAGAGTTTGATAATATTGACTTAACGAGCTTAAATTATGTAGAGCTTCATCAAGAGTTTGTAAAACTGAGGCAGAAGTTCCTAAAGCATAACAGGCTGATAAGATACGGGATGGTCACACACAGTATAGGGTCCAATCTGATTCTAAAGAGGTGGTTGACAGATTGGTTGGGTGATACATCTGGTGTATTATATTCAAAATTGATCACAGGGCTCCCCGATAACAAAACTATAGTCACAAATATTGAAATGGCAAAACTTGCCAAAGAGGCTAAGAAGGATAAAAAGGTAAAAGACCTTATTAAAAAACTGCCTTCTTCTGAATTTTTGGATAGGCTTGATAAAGATGAAGACCTAAGAGAATTTTCATACAAGTTCAATGAATTTATGACTGACTACGGTCATCGCTCTCATACGAGGGAGATCTATTACCCAAGGTGGATAGATGACCCTTCCCTTGTGACTGAAGTTTTGAAAAGTCTTATTGATTCCAAGGGAGTAGATTTAGAAGAAGTTGAAAAGAAAAAGAGAGAAGAGAGACTTAAAGCTGAAGTTGAGATTATTGATGCTGTTTCTAAGACGAAGAATGGATTTATAAAAAAACCTATATTTTCAAAAGTCGTAGACTATGCCCAGAGATACTTAATATTCAGGGAAAATCAAAGATTCTATCTTGACCATGAGCTCACAAGAGAAAGAAGGATTTTCTTGGAGTACGGCAGGAGATTTTTAGAGAATGGCATTACCGATTCGGAGATGGACATATTCTTCTTTTCCAAGGAGGAGATATTTGATATCTCAAATGGAAATCTCATAATTGACAAAAAGACAATAAACAAGAGAAAAGAGGAGTTTGAAAAGTACAAAAACATTCTCCCTCCAAAGTTTTTGAAAGGCAATGTAGAGTTTGATGACAGTGTGGAGAAACAGGATAATCTAGTTAAAGTAACAGGAACTTCATCAAGCCCCGGCATAGCATCTGGAGTCATAAGAGTTGTTGGATCCATAAGAGAACTGCCTAAGGTAAAGGATAATGAGATTTTAGTTACTTCAAATACAGACCCAGGTTGGAC
>CAZFRW010000022.1:0-19650 GCA_964521515.1 uncultured Thermococci archaeon | reverse complement strand
GCATTGGTAATAAAAAGAAGTGCGGTCGCCGGGATTCGAACCCGAGTTGCGAGCTTGGCAAGCTCGCGTGCTAGCCACTACACTACAACCGCATAACTAAGAGTATTTTTCTACTCTTAAAAAATATATATAAAGGTTTTGGTTATTTTATTTCTAATTTTAGGCAAAAACTTTTATTGTATTGTTCACTAAATAATTTGTGGAAACTACTTTTGTGCTTCTAAGGGCTGAATCTTTTGATAAAATATTGACTTCTCTTTCCGATATGAAGAGATATGGCGACTTAAAGGTAATTGGCAAACCTAAAGTTATCACAGAGGAGTTTTCAGAAACACTTTTGAAAAAAACTTTAAAACAAGAAGTAAAAATAAAATTTAAGGCCAATGTCATTGCATCCGTTGAGGGTCAAGGGGGCCTAATTATAGACAGGCTCAGAAAGATTCATCCACCTGCGCACATGATAGCTATAACTGATAAAAATGAACTCTATTTTCTAGTTCAAAGATCACTTAACGATTTTAATAATCTAAAGGGTTATACAAAACCAAAGGTGGAAAAATGAAGGTCATAGCAGCAGGCACATTTGATAGACTCCACGAAGGCCATAAACATTTCTTAATGTCCGCATTTTCAAGAGGTTACGTGTATATTGGATTAACCTCTGACAATATGGCCAAAAATAAAGTATATGCAGAAAGTATCCAAAGTTTTGAAACTAGAAAGAATAATCTAATCAGTTGCTTGACAGACGAAGGAAAAACAATTGACCATGACTACGAAATAATAGAAATAAATGATAGATACGGATTTGCTATAGATTCAATGGAAGCCGATGTGATTGTTGTAACACCTGATACTCTAGACGGAGCAAAAGAAATAAATGATATAAGGACAGAATTAGGAATTTACCCTCTTGATATAATTGAGGTAGACCTAGTTATTAAGGATAATAAAAAAATATCTTCCAGTGATTTAAGAAAGGAAGAAAAAGATTAATCTTTTCTCCAGAACTCTCCTTTGTATGCATTAGTTGCTGGGCACCCAAAGCATCTTCCAGATTTATAGTAAGGACATCCCTCACAATCCATTTCGCACCCTCTTTCTCCCTCTAAAGTTATTCTGACAGGCATTACCAGATCCTTTACAGGGCTTACAACTATATTAAAATCAACTTCCTTTACATCAGGATTTAATCTCAAGTGATAGTCAACAATAGATTCAAGCGTTGCTATATTCTCCCCCATAAAAAGAAGCGTCATATTATATTTTCCCGATACCATAAGTGCATTAATGAAGAAAGGACATTTGGAAAAAGTATCAATTATGTTCTGTGAATTTTTTGCTGCAATTTCAACTTTTGCAAGGAATAGATTAACCTTCTTAAAGTTCATACCTACAATATGAGAAAGTATTCCTCTGTCCTTCAGTTTTTTTATTCTCATCCCAACAGAGGGTTGTGAAAGACCTATTATCTCAGCTATCTCACTTTGTGATATTTCAGGATTTTTTTGAAAAAGCGTTATTATTTGCCTATCCTTTTCATCAAGTCGGACATTACTATTCATTTCATCACCTTATACTATAAGATATACTTATATACTAATAAATCTTTCTATACCATATATTAATAGTAATATTGGCTTATATCTTATTTGAGCATAAGTATATAAAATTATGGCCTTAAACTAGTAGAGGCGTGTTTTATGAATGGCGTTTTAAGATTTGGTGTTTCAATCCCTCCAGACCTTTTGGAAAAATTTGACAAGATAATTGAGGCAGAGGGCTATGATAGCCGATCAGAGGCAATAAGAGATATGATACGGGGGTACATCGTTAAACGCCAGTGGATTTCAGGGGAAGAGGACGCCGTTTGCACAATCTCATTGGTGTATGACCACACGAAAAGAGGAATAGCTGAAAAGATAACTGATGTGGAACACCACCATATAAGGGAAATTGTAACAACTTCCCATGTACATCTTGACGAAGAAAACTGTCTTGAGGTCATTATAATTAAAGGCAACAGTGAGAAGATAAGGGACTTTGCGAGATATCTTTTGTCAATTAAAGGCATAAAGCACGGAGATTTTATCATAGTATCCACAGGAAAAGGCATCGAGTAGAGCCCAATGAAAAAATTAATTATTTTGGCTATTTCTGTTTCATTATTAATTTTTATCGGTAGTTCTGAACTTTTCAATAAAGCCGATATCAAGGGAACTTATGTTTTATTTACTGTCGACACAGAGTACGATTTTCCCCCAGTACTTAACACTGAAAAAGGGCTCGATGAGGGGATTCCTATTTTACTCTCTATATTTGAAGAGCATAATGTTAAAGCCACTTTTCTTGTTACTGGAGAAGTTGCAGACAATCGACCAGATGTCTTAAAAGAGATTTACCAAAAAGGCCATGAGATAGGATCACACAGCTATTACCATAAATCGATTAAGGCTCAGACGAATTCTGAAATAGAAAATCAGATCCTTCTTTCAACAAAGGCAATTGAAAATGCCGTAGGGGTCCGTCCAGTTTCATTTAGAGCTCCAGGGCATAGTGCATGCAATGATTTAATGATTTTGCTTGAAGAACAGGGATACCTCGTGGAAGCATCCGCAGAAAAAATTAATTCTTATCCTTATCACCCAGATGAAAATGATTGGACTTTAGAAGGTAATATGAGTATCCTTAGAGTTCCAGTTTCACATACCCCTGCATACTTTTACCCTCCAACTACTTACAATAGGCACTGGATTGATTGTTTTAATAATGCAGTAAGTACGCAGTCGGATAAGGAAATTAAAGTTGTAGTCATAGGGCTACACCCTTGGGAACTAGTTGAGATTGAAGCGCCAGAAAAATATGAGAGCTATACTAGGGTTTGTGGGGGCTATACTAATGAAAACTTAACTTCACTTTTAGATTACCTTGATGATCAAAATGTCGTTTATATAACTCTAGAAGAGCTCTATTATATCATGCAAGAGTAGCCTATACTGCGCCATCTCTTAATTTCTCTTCTATTTTTAGAATCTCTTTTATTCTTTTATCCCCGCTGATTTCTTTGATATAGTTTCTTGTTTCAGACGGTACAAGATTTTCCCATTTTTTATCAAGAGAAATCAATTTTCTAATTACCGTTCCATTGAAATCATCTTTTTGATAGAATTTAACTTCAGATACTTTGTAACCTCTTTTTTCCCAAAGCAGTCTTACAAGAGTATTGTTGGTATAGACTTTATCAAAAGGGGGAAATGTATCAATAATGTTTTCTACCCACAAAGAGTTACTTTCTGTATTAGGGCTTGATAAAATTATTACTTTATCTCTGATCTCTTTAGTAGAACGCAAAATCATCTCAATTCTTTCCCCACATGAAAAAGGATTTGAGATAGTGTATGATACTTGAGAGGCCGCAACACAGACTATCACTTCATCTTCAATTTCTAGAATATTTTTTATCGCTTTATAATGCCCATTATGAAAAGGCTGAAATCTACCTATAAAAAGACCCCTACTCATTAGATCACTTCAGACTTTCAAAAAGAGAAGCTATCATTATTGGCAATATGACTGTTGCGTCGCCTTCTATTGTAATAAACTCCGCATCTTCTCTAACCTTTCCCCATGAAATAGCTTCCCTTATCCTTGCCCCTGAAAGAGAGCCGTCCCACTCGGGTGCAGTTGTTATATAAACTGCATAATCAAGTCCTCCCCTAAACTGATTCCACCATATGGTATGGTGCTTTGAAATACCCCCGCCAATCATTAATGCACCAGTTTTATCTGACGAATAAATGAAGTCACTTATTAGATCCTCATCCTTCATCAAATTAAGATTGAAATCTTTGTGCCCATCCTGCCAGAAAAAATAAAGTTGCCATCCCCATGAACCGTCAAGAGGCCCCGGAAGTATAACCGGTATATTATTTTTATAACACCAGTAGATGATAGAATCTTCCTTATTTTTTTCTCCTTCTAGAGCTTTTCCAAACTCCCATACAAGTTCATGGGGGGAAACATCTCTAACACCTTTATCATATAAATCTCCAATAACCTTTCTGACCTTCTCCTCAAGGATTTCTGAATAAGACTCATTAGGTATCAATACATTACCTTCTCTGTTCACTCCTTCTCTGTGAAGCTGTCTATCGTCCATTTCAAATGACCCGTGGTAATAGTTTCTATAAATTCTTGCAATATCATGGTCTAAAGTACCAGGTGTTGTGATTATCATATCAAAGAGTTTTCTCTTTACAAGTTCCTTGATAATACCTCTTGTGCCTGTTGCAACTAATGAAGCCGGGAAAGATAGAATTCTCTTACAATCTTTATCTTTTGCCATATTCTCTAAAATCTGGGAACCATCACCAACCTTTTTTGCTACGTACCCCCCAGAACGTGTCATCTGATTAGTAAGATCTTTCATTGTCTTTATTTTATTAAAGTCAATATCCTTTACAATTTCTCTTTTCATAGATATAGCATGATTATTTTATCTTAAATAACTTTTCAATAACCTTAAATACTTTTTATCTATCTCCTTTTCATGGAATTTAACATTCTCATCTGCGGGGTAGGTGGGCAGGGGACTATTCTGGCCTCTTACGTCCTTGGAAACGCGGCATTAAAGGATGGGCATAAGGTAAGATTAGGCGAGATTCACGGCATGGCGCAGAGAGGCGGGTCTGTTGTTTCTCATGTAAGGATGGGAGATGAAGTCTATGGCACTGTCATCCCTGAAGGAAAAGCGGATATTATAGTAGCATTTGAGCCACTTGAAGCATTAAGAAATTTATCTTATCTCAAAAATGGCGGAAAGACTATACTAAATACTGAACAAATAAATCCAATCTCCGTATCGCTTGGAGAATCTGAGTACCCTCCATTAGATGAGATTTTATCCAATCTTTCAGAAAAAGGTAAAGTCTACCATTTCAATGCAACTGAAATTGCAAAAAAGGTAGGCAATCAGGTCACAATGAACATGGTAATGATGGGGGCTTTATCTCTTCTCGAAACCCCGATAAAAAATGAAACACTTTTAGAAACAATAGTATCTGTTCTATCTAAAAAAGCAGAGATAAACATGAAGGCCTTTGAGGCTGGAAGGAAAAAGATGGAGAGTATAATGTAGCTTAGATTTGTGCTATTATAGTTTCTCCAGCCTTTACCTTATCCCCAATTTTTACTATTGTTGAAGAATCTGAAGGGTACATAACGACTACCTGTGATCCAAGTTTAATTCTACCGATTTTATCTCCTATCTCCAAAGTTTGGTCTTCATTTACAAAACAATCAATTCTTCTTGCAACTGTTCCGGCAATTTGGACTGTAACTGTCCTTACGTTCCCATCAATTACGACTATATTTCTCTCATTTTCTGTAAAGACGTCTCCAAAAGCGGGAAAATGACCGCCTTCAATATAAATAATATCAATTACATGGCCCGATATGGGAGCTCTATTCACGTGGACATCAAAAGGCCCCATAAAAATAGAGACCATTGTAAAATTTCCTTCAATAATACCTTTTAGTTCAGGCAGGTAAATTATTTCACCATTTTTTATTGTATAAGGGATTTCGCCCCCCTTCACAGAATCTATAGAAATTACTTTTCCATCGGCAGGAGAAATTATGATATTTTCTCCTATAGGGACAGACCTTTGTGGATCTCTGTAAAAAACAATACTAAAAATAACAAGTCCAATAATACATAAACTTAGAAAAATAGCTGCGTTTCTTTTAAATTGGTACACCACAAATGTTAAAAACAAATGCATTTATTTAAAATTAATCGTGATTGGTGTTCAACTAACGAAAACTATTATAAGTGATAGATATTGAATATTGTTTATTATACCTAGAGGTGGTATCATAGTCTTCATAGAAAAAGTAACAATGAAAGGATTCAAATCCTACGGTAATAAAACTATGACACTTCCAATTTCTAAAGGGTTTACCTGTATAGTTGGGCCCAATGGAAGTGGAAAGTCAAATGTAACAGATGCAATCTGTTTTGTTGTTGGAAGAATATCCGCAAAATCCATGAGAGGCGAGAGGCTCTCAGACCTGATATTTTCAGGAACAGACGATGAAAAAAAAGCCGAAGAGGCAATTGTTTCGATTACTTTCAATAATGAAGACGGTGGACTCCCAATTGACGATAAAAAAGTTACTATTTCTAGGGCTGTCAACCTCAAAGGGGAAGGGGAGTACAGGGTAAACGGAAAAAGAGCCACCAGGGCTTACGTTTTAGATGTATTCTCTTATGTAGGTGTAAGGCCTGATGGGCATAATATTGTAATGCAAGGTGATATTGCTCATTTTATTAATATGAATCCTATCGATAGAAGAGGCGTAATAGAAGAAATATCGGGCATCGCAGAATTTGACGATAAAAAGGACAAAGGGTTAAGAGAATTAGAAAAGGCCCAGGAAAACATAACAAGAGTTGAGCTTGTAATTTCTGAAGTCAAAAATCGTCTTGATAAACTACTCAGGGATAAGAAAGGTGCCGAGAGGTATCAGGAGATTGACAAGGAGATAAAAACTAAATGGGCCATTTACTATCACAGCAAATTAAAAGAGTTAGAAGATACAAAAATAAAACTAGAAACAAATATTGAAAAAGGTCAAAAAGACATTGAGGAATTAAGGGCTTTAGTTTCTAAAATTGTCCAGGACATAGCCAATAAAGAAAAAGAGCTATTGGAGCTTGATGACGAATACAATCGTAAAATGGAAATGGACAGTATCAATATAACTAGGGAAATTGAAAAGATTAAAGGGAATATCTCTTCAATAAACCAATCAATCGAATATGAAAAAAAGGAACTTTTCTCAATAAAGAAAGAGATAGATGAAACAAAAAAAGAGATCTCTGATAATGAATTGAAAATTAAGGGATTGTTAGAAAATAAATCTAAACTTGAAAAGGAAAGTGCAGAAGTTGAATCAACTATCAAAACTAAGGAAGCTGAATATAGAAAGCTTCTAGACGCACTCTCTGGAAAAGACGGGATGTTCTTAAAAATTAAACAGAGTTTGTTTGAAGTTGATAGAAAACTAGAAAAAAATAGAAAGGACTATCTTGCACTAAATAAAGACCTTGATTCTTACAATGCGTCTGTTTCAATTATAGACCAGGACACCAAAAGAATCACATCCGATATCAAAAAAATAGATGATAAATTAGTTGAGATTGAGAAAAAATTAAAAGAAAAAGAATCAAACTTCTCAAGTCATGAATCGAACCTTAAAAATAACAGTAATGATAATATTACCCTCAATCAAAAATATCAAGGCCTCAAAAGTGAGTTATCAAAAGTTGAGGCAGACTCAAAACAGGCTTTATCCCAATTTGAAAATTTAAAAGCCAGAATAAATGTAAAGAAAGAAGCCCAAAATGACATAACTGGTGGGCAAAAAGCTATTGCAGAAATTTTAAAGGCCAAGAAGGATAAATTAATACCCGGAATATATGGGACCATTTCTGAGCTCGGAACTACGAAAGAGGAATACAGTCTTGCACTAGAAGTTGCGGCAGGATCCAGGCTTACAAATATAGTTGTAGAGGACGATAATGTTGCAAGGGAATGTGTAAAATACCTTAAGAATCTAAAAGCTGGCCGCGCAACATTTTTACCTTTAAATAAACTTCTTACTCCAAAAATAACAAGCGCTCCAAAGACAAAGGGAGTTGTTGGGCTTGCAATTGAACTGGTATCTTTTGATGAGAAGTTCAGAAAAGCGTTTGAGTATGTATTTGGAAGAACTTACATAATTGAAAATATTGATGTTTCTAAAACTATAGATAACACAAGACTTGTAACTCTTGATGGGGATTTGGTAGAATCCTCAGGCGCTATAACTGGCGGTTATTATATTAGAAAGAAATTTTCTGTTTCTTTTAACATTGAAGAAGATAATCTTTCTCTAAAGGATTTGGAAAAGAAGTTGTCAGAATATGACTCAAGAAAACAATCTCTCAAAACAGAAATAGAGAAACTAGAAGAAATTTTGAAAAATCTTACCATAAAGAAAACAGAGTCATCTTCAGAAATTGCTACAATTAAGAGGGAAAAAGATGAACTCTTAAAGGAAAAGAGTTCCTTACAAAAGGAAAAAACAGCATTTGAAAAGTCTATCGAAGAGTTAACAAAAAAACTCGAAAAACAAAAGGGCTTAGTTTCTGATACTAAAATTAAAATTGATCCCATCTTGATAGAAATAACAAAACTTGAGAAAGAAAAGACAAATGTTGAGAAAGGTATAGAAGATTCCACCGCAGGTGAAATGGGCGAGTCGCTTGAACTTGACCTTACAGACCTTCGAAATAAATATTCTGAGATGGCTTCAGAAATATCTTCAATTAATTCAACTCTTGAATACCTTAAACAATCTAATATTAAATCCTCTGAAAAAATTGATTTGAGAAGACCTCAGGAAGAGGCTATCTTGAAAAAAGTATCTGAGCTAGACAATAGCCTAAAGGAAATCAATGGAATCTTGAAAGAAAAAGAAAAAGAGGATACTCTAATCAAAAAAGAATTATCTACATTTAATCAGAAAAAGAAGGGTCTTGCAACAGATACTTCTGATTTAAGAATCAAGAAGGATAATAAAATTGAAAAAATATCAAAATTAGAATCCGACCTTAACTTATGGGCTTCTGAAAAAAAGACCATAATTGAGGATATAGCCGAATTTTCTAGGCACGCTTCAGATTATGAAGTGCCTCAAGAATTTTCCAAACATCCCGAAAAACTAAAAATTGAGATAGAATCCTTGGAAAAGGAAAGAGAGAGATTAATGCCCATTAATATGAGGGCAATTATAGAATATGAAGAGGAAGAAGGCAGGTACAATACTCTAAAACTCAGAAGGGACACCCTTATAGAAGAAAAGAATGCAATTCTTAACTTCATAAGTGAAGTCGAGAAAGAAAAATCTGAAGTTTTCCTAACCACATTTAATCAGATTGCTTCCAATTTTTCAGAGATATTCTCCGACATATCTCCTGATGGAACTGCACAACTTCTACTTGAAACAGAAGACAATCCCTTTGATGGCGGGATTATAATAGATGCTAAACCGTTGGGTAAAAATGTGAAGACTGCAGTTGCTTTGAGCGGAGGAGAAAAGGCGATTACTGCACTTTCATTAATATTTGCCATTCAGCGTCACAAACCATCACCTTTTTACATACTTGATGAAGTAGATGCAAATCTTGACGATGCAAACGTAGAGAGAACTGCCGAAATGATAAAGAGGCAAGCTGAAAAGACACAGTTTATTGTAATTACCTTAAGAGAAGGGATGATGTCGCGGGCAGAAAGATTATTTGGAGTTTCAATGCACAAGAAAGGTATTTCAACAATGGTGGCGCTCGAAGTTGAAAAAGTAGTTAAACAGGCGGAGGCATTAGCCTGATTCAAGAAGAAGTTCTGATACCTGAGATAGGTCCGATAGATGTTCTTATGGACCTTGTCTTGTCAAGAGAAATAGATCCATGGGACATAGATATAATAGATCTTACAAATAAATTTTTGGACAGAATTAGAAAATTAAAGAATCTTGACCTAAGGATTTCAGGCAAGACAATACTTACTTCATCAATTCTTTTGAGAATGAAAAGTGAACAATTGATGCGAGAAGACGAAAAGAGAGAGGCGGACGAAGAATTTTTTGACTTCTGGGAAGACATTGAGAACGCTGAATTTGAAATTGATGATATCAGGCCCCCTCTAAGAAGAAGAAATGTTGGCAAAATGACTCTTCCTGAACTTTTTGAAGCTCTAGTTGATGCTTTAGATGACGGAGAAAAACCAAAGAGGAAGATTATACCTAAAATAGGGCCTCAGCTTTTTCAAATTGATGCAATCAAAGCTGACATTAGACAACAGGTAGAAAAACTGTACCAGCATCTATTAGGGTTAAAAGAAATAAATGATATAATACCATTCAGAGATTTACTTGAGGAGGGGACTTCTAGAGAAGTCGCAAGATTATTCCTTTACATATTGTTCCTTTACAGTGATAAAAAGATTGATGTTACTCAGGAAATGATGTTTGGGGAAATTTTCATTAAAGTTATGTAACTTTCTCAATGAATCCCATTTTATATAGCTTGTAAAAAGTTGGAATATCAAAAAGTTTTGGAATTTCTTTTTCTGTTACTTGTCCTTTTGAGGACATTATTAAAAGCACATTCACTTCTTTTTCTGTAAATCCTCTAAACTCCTTCAAGTATGCAATATCGTGCGACTTTGCTTCATCTGAAAGAACATAAAAAGATCTTCCAATTTTTTTCTTTGATAGCCCTCCTTTTGGAAGTATTGACAGTATAAAGAGAAGGACAGCTATCACTGAAGTTCCCTTTAATACAGGCTCTATAGTGTTAAGGATACCTTCCCTTACAACTTCCACATACACCGAGGATATCTCAATATTTACTGAAGCATTTGTTGACAGTAAAGGGTCAGCTTCAAATATGACGTAATATGTTTTTGTTTCTTTAACAAAAAAAGAATAATCCATTTTATTAACCTGATAAAAAAATTCTAAAGGTTTAAGATCATCGGGATTATCCTGCCAGACTAAAAAACCTTCTGGATCTGTCAATGAAATATTAATTTTGCCAGAAGAAGAAAGTACTATTTGATGCACTGTATTTCCATTTAATGGTATTGCTACATATTTGGGATTGTCTCCGGATACAAAAAAGCTATCAGTTAATTCAATTTTTTTGATATTTTTTTCAACAGCTTTTTCTTGTCCTGAGTAGTAAATATATGCTAGGGGTAACTCTATAAAAAAAAGTACAAATAGAAATATTATTAAATATTTATACCTCATCTCATACCCCCAAAAGCATTTCAGAGCTCATAAGCCTCATCATCTTTTTTCAGATTAGCTTTCTCATCACGCTTGTTAAACTAATATTTGAAATATATAAAAGTTTGTTCAATAAAAATTAGTTCTGATGTTTGTTGTCAACTTTCCGTTCATGGACAAGCCCAAGGATATCCTCAACATCTTTAGAGGATTTAATCTCTTTTTGGGTAAGTATGGGGACGCCTTTTATATTTTCTTTCACTTTCTTCGCATTTACTACAAACATTGCATCTTTTTCAGTGATATCAGAGATACTTGCCACAATCTCTGCCTTCTTTTCAAACATGTATGTTTTAGTGTCTGATATACCTGTAATTAAAATCTCCCTTTCCTTCAAGAGGGCATTGAAAGGAGTCCTCTTTGTAGGAAAGACTTCAAATCCTTTATCACTTAGATCTCCTAAAATAGTTTTTTCAAGATCAGATCTTGCAGCATCAACAGGTTTATCGGGGATATTATTAATTTCTTTTCTGTCCTCGACTTTAATTATGTATATTGGTTTAGTTATACCTATGTCTAACTCTTTTTCTATCTTTAGAACAGAATCAATACTAATCCTTTTGTCTACATTTTCAAACTCATAGATGGAACTTTTTGAAACACCTATAAGTTCGGCCAGATGACTTATAGATATCCCTCTTTTCTCCCTCTCTTCTTTAATTAAGTTTCCATCAACCTCTACAAAAAACCCCCCTCTGTCTGCATATATCAAAGGAGGATTACCCTCTATGAAGAGGTCTCCAAGAGTCTCAATTGAAATACAGTTTACGCCGTGCCTTGAATAGACCGTGCCGTTCTCAACAGAGCCAAGTTTTGTCTTTAATCCAACTACAAGCGGTGTCGCTTTCAAAGCCTTTGAGAGAATTTTAAGATCCCAAGCATGTTCATCTGAAAAAGTATCCAGATTTACTAGGGTCTTTATGATAAGAACTATGAGATTTCTTCTCGCAACAATGTCAAAAGAGCATTGAACCCTAGATAAGGCTACCTCAAAACCTCCCTTTTTCAATGTTTGAACAATATTATCCACTAGTTCCTGCTTTTCCATCTTAAAAAGGGTATCAGAAAGGTTATATAAATATATATCCTCAATTTTTTGTGATAATTGGACTCGATGATACAGATTCAGTTGACGGGATGTGTACAACATACATTGGAACACTTATTGTAGAAGCTATAAAAAAAATTGATAGAGATCTAATTAGCGAGCCTCCAAAACTATTGCGTTTGAATCCAAATAATCCCTTTAAAACAAGAGGAAACGGCGCAGTGTCAATTAGGATAAATAATAACGCTGATCCAGAAATTCTTGAAAAAATTAAATATGTTTCATTTGATATTGTAACTAAGTACTCCGAATCAGGCGATAATACAAACCCCGCAATAGTCTTCCTTGATGATAAATCAATTACTCCTGAAATCAAATTGTTTGCCAAAAGAGCCCTTCATGAAATGCTTTCTATAGAAGAAGCTATTTCATTATTAAAAAAAATTGGGGCCGATTATAATTATATTGGAAACGGTAGGGGATTGATAGGTGCTCTTTCTTCGTGTGCATTAGAGCTGGAAGATTTTACCTATGAATTAATAGTATATAGAAGCCACAACAAAAGAGGAAAAAAATTTGTCAGCGAATCAAGTGCAATTGAGATAGAAAAAAAGTATTCCCCAAAAATCTTCTCAAACTACGATTTTGAGAACGAGAGAATGGTTATCTCCCCTCATTCAGACTGCCCCATACTATATGGCTTAAGGGGTGAATCCCCTGTTCTTTTATTAGAAGCTGCAGCACTTGTAGAATCAGAAATTCCTTTCAAAAAAAATCTATTTGTAACTAATCAGGGTACAGATATGCACCTGGAAGAAAAGAGTATTGAAGAAGTCCTTCCATATTCTTCAGTCATCGTTAAAGGAGCTGTTTCTAAGAACCCTTATACAGTACCAGGAGGTCATGTATTTTTCGAAATATCAAACGCTAAAAAAATTGTATGCGCAGCCTATGAGCCCACTAAAGGATTTAGAAATATCATAAGAAAGCTTTCTAGTGGGGACGAAATAGTTGCTTATGGTGGCGTCCTAGAAACAGAGCATGGGCTTACAATTAATCTAGAGAAGATAGAAATAACAAAACTTTCTGATTTTTATAAAACAGAAAAACCTATATGCCCTTCCTGTAACAATCCGATGAAGTCAATTGGTAAAGATAAGGGGTATCGTTGCAAGAAGTGCCACACAAAAAATAGAGAAGCTTCAACCGTTTTACTTGGAAGAGATCTTAAAATAGGGTTGTATGAGGTGCCAATGTGCGCCAAACGCCACTTGTCAAAACCTCTTTTACGTTATGGCAGAGAGAAAAAATTTGAAGAAGAAAGATTTAAATTTGATTATACCAAGTTTGATATACAATTCGAAGGGATATAATGTTTTTTACAGCATCTGAAGAGGATATTAAATCAGGAAAAACTACTGATTTTTACTTTATCAATACAAAAAAGATTCTTGAAGAGAAGGGCATCAACAAAAATGTCGTCGTTGAAGTAACTGCATCCAGTCTTCCAAATAATTATAGGTGGGGGGTACTTTCAGGATTGTATGAGACTCTTTTATTACTTGAAGGTTACAATATCGATGTTATCGGTCTTGAGGAAGGCTCACTTTTCTACCCACAAGAGCCCGTTCTTACAATAGAAGGAAAATACAAAGAATTCTGCGATCTTGAAACTGCATTGCTGGGGCTCCTATGTCAGTCATCAGGTATTTCAACAAAAGCCGCCAGACTTAAAAAAATGGCCGGAGAAAAACCAATATTAAGTTTTGGTGTGAGAAGGATGCATCCCGCAATAGCGCCGATGATTGACAGGGCCGCTTACCTTGGTGGACTGGATGGGTTTTCCTGTATAGGCGCTGAAAAAATTATTGGAAAGAAGGCTTCAGGAACAATGCCGCATTCACTTGCCTTAATAATTGGAGATTCAAAAGAAGCTTTTATTTTATTTGATCAGATAATAGATAAGGAAATACCACGAATAATGCTTGCAGATACTTTCTGTGATGAAAAGAGAGAAGCATTGATTGCAGCAGAGAGCATAAAAAATCTTGCAGGTGTAAGGCTGGATACCCCCGGGTCAAGAAGAGGAAATATGTCAAAAATAATACAGGAAGTCAGATGGGAGCTTGACATCAGAGGTTATAAAGATGTGAAAATATTCCTCTCTGGTGGACTTGATGAAGAATCTTTTAAGTCCTTTAAAGATGCAGATGCTTTTGGTGTGGGAACCTCTGTTTCAAATGCTAAAACAATTGACTTTGCTCTTGACATCGTTGAAGTAGAAGGTAAACCCTTTACTAAAAGAGGAAAGCTAAGTGGCAAGAAAACAGTTCTTAGATGTCCTAAATGCATGGCTGGAAAGACTGTCTATGGCAAAACAAGTGAAAAATGCGCATGCGGAGAAAAAATGAAACCTGCCCAAATAAATTTAATGAAAAAAGGAAAAATATTAATTGATTTTGAAGATGTTAGTGATATAAGGGCTAATGTATTGGGCATAATACAAAAAGTTGAGTTTTGATGAAGATACTTCTTGCAACTGCATGTGGCGCAAAAAAAAACAAAGGTAGAATGCCCGCAATATCCCTTTACAAATCCTCGAGGATAAAGGCCGTTTATAATAAGAGGGATGGCGCTGATTTTGCAGTGCTAAGTGCTAAATACGGACTTTTGTATCCTGATAAATTAATAAAAGATTATGAGCAGGTGCTCGATTCAAAGGGCGTAAAAAAACTTTTGCCTCAAGTCACAGAGTTCATTAAAAATTACGAGCTCATAGTTTTTTTTAAAGGGGGCTCTAGAGAAGAATATAGAGAACTAATAAAACAGGCATCAGAAGCAATAAATAAACCGCTAATCCTAATAGGGAATAGAAATCAAGAGGACATTGGGAAAATAGAAGAGCTTTTGTTGAAATGTACAACTGGGGATCTAACTAAAATATCTGAAATAGCGCCTTCAATTGAAACTTATAACTTACGATAGAAAACTATTTTAAATCAGAATAGATTTTTTTTATATGAATCCTCTCCTTCTAAATCCTTTTCGAGAGGAGGCTAAAAAATATCTTGGCATTAGTTTTGACGAGGTATCCCAAGATCTTTTAGACTTTGGGATCAATAAAATTAAAGCCGAAGTAGAAAATACCAAAAATACGAAGTATCTTCTCCCCACTGGGGCAGATGAAACAACAGATATTATCTCCTTCTACCTTTTCTGCCAGGCACTTTCAAAAAGACCTTTCTCGAGTGAGACAAGGCTTTTTGCTTCTACTTATTCAAAAATATATAAATCCAGATTGGCCGAGGCATTGATCATTGAAAAAGATAACAAGCAGAACAAAGATGAGATAATAAACACTGTTAGAGAAATAATTGACGTCATACCATTTCGTATCCCCGATATAAATAGAATCCTAGAATATAGGGCGAAAAAGAGCAGGGGGATTAAAATAGAAGAACCATATTCTATGATTAAAGAAATAGACCTTAAAATCACAGACGAAATAATAATGGATCTGGAAAAACTCAAGTTAATCAATATCTCAGGCGAATCCAGAGACCCAAGGCTTTTTCCAGATTATTATTTTATTAAATGGACAGATGCTGAGACCATAGTTCAGTATACAAATAGTTACATTATCAATGGTTACATATTTGTATCGAAGAGTATATTCTTAGAAGCTTTCATGAAAAAAATGGAGCAGAGAATTTTAAGCTATATTAAAAGTATTGCTGAAAAAACAAAAGAACTAAAACTTCCAATCTATGAAGAAATATTTAGAGAGATATCAAAAATATCTGGATCCTTATCAGAGATCGAAGTTCAATCCGAGGAGTTAAATCCTGAAGTTTATCCGCCTTGCGTCATTAAGGCCTTATCTGGAGTTGGCGCTGGCGACAGAAACTATGCCATCACATTATTTTTATCTTCTTTTTTATCATATTCAAGACTTTTACCTTCAACAAAAATATTCTCAAAAGATGAAAAACCTTCCCTCAATGAAGCTCAGATTAACATTCTAATAAACGAAGTCATCCCTTTGATTCTGTCTGCAGCAAACAAGTGCAATCCGCCTTTTCTGGAAGACCAGCCCCAGGAGGAATTAAATATATACTACCACCTTGGATTTGGCCTCGCTTACCCCACATTGGACAACTTTGGGAGGAGCAAATGGTATATCCCACCAGGGTGTGCAAAGGTAAAAGAAAATGCGCCAACACTATGTGAACCTGATGGCTTCTGTAAGATGTACTTCTACGAGCTAACAAAAAAAGAAATACTTGAAAATATCAAAGGTAACACCACCGGTGAAAAAATTTTGCTTGCTTTGAAGGACAGAATGAGGCCTATACAAGAAATTATCCAAAAAACTGGCGAGCCTGAAGATGAAGTAAAAAAACAACTTTTAGCATTTGTTAAAAATAAAACAGTCACCGCCAGAAGAATAAATAATCCATTCATGTATTATCTAAGAAAAAAACGGGCTCTTAGACGAAAAGCGGATATTATTCGCTAATTATCCGATAATCCGTATATCTCTTAATATTTATTTATTAAAATGAATATATGACGAAAACTATTTAAATATATAAATTCTATAGGTATTATGTTTTTATCTATTTTGTTTTTTAAAGATTTAATGATGGGGGGGATATAAACGAGCGGAGCTATTATTAAGGAGGCTAGTTTCTCTCAGACGCCAAGTGATCCCAGGGCGCAAGTTGTAATCGTTGGAAATCCATGCGAGATAAACGGCGTAAAGAAGATAATGTCCTTGACCAAAGAGTTCAAAGAATTCTATAAGGACAGAGATGCAGACTATCCACACTGGCCACAAAGAGTTTTCACAGTGGCTGTTTTTTGCAAGGAAAACTTTTCTCCAAAGTCAATACCGTCTTATGTTGAAAAGGACATGGGTCTGCCTTTGGAAGAAGTCACCAAGATGAATATTTCTAGCGGAGTTTTCTATGCATATACTGACAAAGAAGTGAGGTCAAGAAAGATAAAAGACATATCAAAATATGCAAGGGGAAACTGCAGGCAATGCACAGACTTTACAGGTGATTTTGCAGATATATCTGTGGGAAGCGTTGGGACTCAGGCTGGCTGGTCAACGGTAATTTTGAGAACAAAAGAAGCAAAGGAGCTGTTCAAAAAACTTATCGATCAAGACCTTATCGAAGTTTCAGCAAATGTGCAAATGGAAGAGCTAAACAAGGTCGTTGACCTAAATAATAAACAGGCCAAAAAGTCTATTAAACTTGCACAGGAAAAGGGATTCAAACTTCCTTTTGTAGATTTGGAAAAAGATGATAATTTAGAAGGATTTATTGAAAAGGCACATAAAAAGAAGTTCATGGATTTAGAGAAAGAAATTTTGCAGCCAGGTCTCTGTGTAGCATGCGGAACCTGTGCTTTGGCATGTCCATGTTATAATATTGAAATACTTGAGGATGGGAGACCTTACGGTATTAGTAGTTGTCTACCGAACTGCGGTTGTTGCTATATGTCATGCCCAAGAACTCACTCCTTTAAGGAAATACTCTTGAAGGATCAGGAAGAATCTGAGATTGTTGCAGCAAGAGCCAAAAATCCATCATCTCATAGTCAAGATGGTGGAGTGATAACAGCTTTAATAACATACGGTCTTAAGAACGGTATTTTTTCAAAGGCTGTAGTTGCAAGGGCCGATTCAAAATGGAGGGCATATCCGTTTATCACAAATGATCCTTCATTTTTAAAAAGGGCCGCAGGTTCAAAATATTCTATTATCCCGCAAGTATATGGATTAAAGTTTGGAAGGTGATTTAATGGTAGATTTAGGTGTTGAATTTTTAGGTGTAGAGTTTAAGAGTCCGATTCTCCTATCTTCAGCCCCGCCCACTTTGGATGCAGACCATATCAAAAGGGCTGTAGAAGCTGGATTTGGTGGCGGAGTTACAAAAACTATATCTTACAGACAATTTCATGACCCAAAACCAAGATTTCAAGGAGTTAAAGGCAAGAACAGACTATTTGGAATGCAAAATATAGAGCATATTTCTACCCATGTCTTTGACTTGTGGAAAAAAGAGTTTAAAGTACTGAGAGCCCTAAAGAAAACTCACGGTACACCAATAATTGCAAGTATAATGGCGAGTACGGATTTAGATGAGTGGGCAAAACTAGCAAGAGATGTTGAGGCACAAGGTGCCGATATAATTGAGCTAAATGTTTCATGCCCACACATGTCAGACAGTGCAATGGGAGCATTCATAGGCCAGGATTGTCCGTTAACGGGCGAAGTTTCAAAGGCGACGGCGGAGGCTGTCAGTGTCCCTATAATGACAAAACTAACTCCAAACGTCACCGATATCGCATCAATAGCAAAGGAAGCTATTAAGGGCGGTGCGAAGGGTGTATCTGCAATTAATACAGTCCTAGTCTTATCGGGTGTTGATATAAATACCGGGACTCCTTTGCCAGATGTTTGGGGCAAGGGAGGATTTGGAGGGTATTCCGGGCCAGCCGTAAGGCCAATAGGGCTTAGGATGGTAGGCGAGATAGCAAGAGAGGGTATCAATATCTCAGGGATTGGTGGAATTGAGTCTTGGGAAAATGTAATTGAATATATGATGATGGGGGCCGGTACAGTACAGCTTGCTACAGCGGCTATGTGGTACGGATTTGATATTGTAAAAGCCTGGAACGAAAATATCTTGACCTTTATGAAAGAGCATGGATACGACTCACTTGCAGACTTGAAAGGAATTGCTCTGCCTAAGATTACAGAACTTGAAAAACTCGACTACGTAGATGAAGTATACTCAGATGTTGACACTGAAAGATGTATAGATTGCAGAAGATGTGTCACTGCTTGCAGAGACGGGGCCACAGACGCAATGAAAAATCCAAAGCTAAATGATGTGGACTACGAAAAGTGCGTAGGCTGTGCATTGTGTAAGATGGTATGCCCACAAAACTGTATCTCAATGATAATCAAAAAAGATAAACAATAAATTTATTTTTCTTCTTTTATTCTTTTACTTCTACTGAAGCATTAGGGTCAAATGGATTCATTCTTACAGCTAGAGAGAATAGGTAAGGATATCTATTTTTCAAATGCGCCATATATTCCAACCATTCATAGACTAGGAGTACATATGCCCGCTTGAGATCACTTTCCAAGTGGGAAACATCATTTTTACAGCAATTCTTCAAATCTTTCCTAAATGCAAGTTCTTCTGTTAGGTGAGTGATCCCCCATAATAAATTTGTAAATGAATCGTGCTCAAGTAAATTTGGATTTTCTAATAGCCTTAGAACGAACTCTCTTTTTTCAATAAGAAAATCTCTTAGTTTTTCTATATCCCCTTTCTTGTAATCCACTTCGAAGTACAATTTCTTTGAGATTTCAAGTTTTTCAGCAAAATCACTTTTTGACCAGTTACCAATATCAATGAAATTTTCTTTTACCTCATCGAAATTTTTATCAAAGTCATTAAAAATATCTAATAGTTCTCTCCCCATTTCGCTGAAAAAGCTCCCAACGACCATATTCATCTTTTCGATTATTGTCTTTTTCTCCCTCTTGTTTAACAGCTCCTCTAAAAATAGAGTAACCATTAAAACCTGAACGAACACAAAGGCGATGTCCCCGATTAAATATAGGAATATGTGGTGTACATCTCTAAAGATAATGAAATGAAAAACATAAACTA
>CAZFRW010000021.1:15121-20963 GCA_964521515.1 uncultured Thermococci archaeon | reverse complement strand
ACTCATTAGTTTTATAAACTCAATAAATTGAACTCTTAAAAAAGTTACTTAGAGGTTTGTATGGCAAAGATAACTTTTTTGGGTAGTGGTGGGGGAAGATTTATGACCATTACTCAAAAACGCGGGACAGGTGGATTTTATATTGAAGATAGGATAAAGATTCATGTAGATCCAGGACCGGGTGCACATCTTAGGTCTATCCAAAACGGCCTTGATCCAAGAAAGACTGAAGCCCTTTTAATTTCACACTGTCACACAGACCATTTTAATGATGTGCCTATAATGGTTGAGAGCATGACAGGGGGCATGTTGAAAAAAGAGGGTTATGTAATCGGTAGTAAGAGCGTTATTGAAGGACGGGATGAGTTTGCTTCAATTATTTTTCCCTATTATAGAAAAAATTTGAAGGGAGTATTGTCTATGGCTCCTGGAGAAAGCATTGATATCAAAGGACAGAAAATTGAAGCTTTGAAAGCGAAGCATTCAGATCCGTTTGGTATTGGTTTTAAGATTTATACGGATTCAGGGGCTATTTCGTATACCTCTGATACAGAGTATTTCAATGGTATGGAAGACCAGTATATGGGGTCTAGGGTCATTGTCCTTAATGTCACAAGACCAAATGGGGACAGAATTCCATTCCACCTTACAACTGATGATGCAAAAAACATTATAAGAAAGGTAAATCCTGAAGTAGCAGTAATAACACATATTGGTTACAAGATGCATATGAGGGGCGCGGAAGAAGAAAGGCGCTATATCCAAGAGAGTACCGGAATCAAAACCTTGATTGCCGACGAAGGATTAAAGATTTATATGAATGGTCAACTTACCTACCAAGAGACGGTGAAATAATGTTGGATAAAGACTATGGCGGTAAACAGATTGAAAAGAAATGGCAGAACTATTGGCTTGAAAAAGAGATATTCAAATTCAATCCAGATAAAAACGGTGAAGTATATGTTCTAGATACGCCACCGCCATTTACTTCAGGTTCACTTCACATGGGCCATGTAATGGATTTCACATGGATTGATTTTGTTCAGAGATACAAGAGGATGAGAGGATTTAATGTCTATTGCCCACAAGGATTTGACTGTCACGGTCTCCCAACAGAGTTAAAGGTTGAACACGAGTTTAAAATTTCTAAAGATGACAAAGAGGCCTTCATTGAGAAATGTAAAGAGTGGACTGCCCAATGCGTTGATAGAATGAGGAGGCAGATGACCGATATAGGGTATTTTCCCGATTGGTCAAGAATGTACCTCACAATGAAACCTGAATATGTTAAGCTTATTCAAAAAACATTAATCGATTTTTATCACAAGGGATATTTATTTAGAGAAAAACACCCAATTCTTTGGTGCCCAAGATGCATGACTGCTCTTGCAAAGGCTGAAGTTGGGTATGAAGAAAAAGATGGAAAACTTTACTACCTTAAGCTTCCAGTTGAAGGTGGAAAAGAGCATGTTGAGATTGCAACAACTAGGCCCGAGCTAATGCCTTCTTGTGTTGGAGTATTCTTCAATCCAAAAGACCCAAGGTATGAGAAGTTCAAGGGTAAAAATGTTATTCTTCCTTTATTTGACAGAAAAGTACCCATATTATCTGACGAAGAAGTTGACATGTCTTTTGGAACAGGTATAGTTTACTGCTGTACCTACGGTGATGAACAGGATATATTATGGCAGAAGAAGTATAATCTTGATGTAATTACATCCATCACAGAGGACGGAAGGCTAAAAGTTGGAAAGGATTATGATGGGCTTCCAGTTAAGGAAGCAAGAAAGATTATCGTTTCTGAATTAAATGATTTAGGACTCCTTATAAAAGAAGAAAAAATGAAGCACAGAGTCTTGCTTCACGTTGAAAGGGGTTCATGCAAATCACCAATAGAGCTCTTGCCAATGGAGCAGTATTTTATTAATGTAAGGGATTACAAAAATCAGCTCATTGAGAATGGAAAGAAGATAGATTGGTATCCAGAGTACATGTACGATAGATTCTACGACTGGACTGACTCAATGGACTGGGACTGGATTATATCAAGACAGAGAGTTTTTGGAACGCCTATACCGTTCTGGAAATGCAAAGATTGCGGAGAGTTAATGCCTGCAAAAGAGGAATGGCTTCCGGTAGATCCCAGATTTGATATGCCAAAAGAAAAATGTAAATGTGGATCAAATAACTTTATTGGTGAAGTGGATGTTTGTGACTGCTGGGTAGATTCATCAGCAACACCTCTTGCCATTTCAATGTATAATCGGGATGAGAAATTCTTTAATAAAACATATCCTTCAACTATCCGACCGCAGGGTTACGAAATTATTAGAACATGGCTGTTTTACACTCTATTTAGATGCAATCTTATCACCGGTCAGAACCCTTGGAATGAAACATTAATCCATGGGATGGTTGCTGGCCCAGACGGTAGAAAGATGAGTAAATCTCTTGGAAACGTCATTGAGCCAGATGAGCCTCTTAGTAAGTACTGTGCCGACGCATTAAGGCAGTGGGCGCTTCTTGCCTCTAAAGGAGAAGATTTCCCCTTCACTTGGAAAGAAATTGAACACGGTAGTAGATTTTTGACAAAGCTCTGGAATATTTCAAGATTCATCGAAATGAATATATCTGAATCAAAAACTAAAAATATTAGCCTTGACTCTCTTACCCTGCCAGACAAGTGGATCTTATCAAAATTAACTGATTTAATCAAACTTTCTAGAAAAGAGCTTGACGATTATAATTTTGCTCTCGTTTTAAAGGAGATAAGAACGTTCCTATGGCACGAAGTTGCAGATAATTACATAGAGATAGTCAAATATAGGTTGTATAATAATGTCAAAAAAGATGAAGCGGCATTTACATTGAAAACTTTACTCAGGAATGTCCTTGGTTTGATTTCGCCTTACACCCCCCATATCACAGAAGAAATATACAAAGAAATCTTTGCCGATGAAGGTATAATCAGTATTCACCTGACAGAATATCCATCATTTGAGTTCTATGACAAAGACGCCGTCGAAAAAGGAGAGATTCTAAAAGACATAACTGTTGCCATAAGACGATACAAGTCAGACCTCAAGATGCCATTAAACACGCAACTAAATGGGGCAGTTGTCTACACTGAGAAGAATATTGAAGAAATAAAAGACGATATATCAAAATCAATGAATATTTCAAACTTAGAGTTGAAAAACGGTAAACCTGATATCGATGAGAAGATAATCGAAATCATTCCAAGATACGATATTATCGGCCCAAAGTTTGGAAAGGATGTCCAGAAGGTAAAGACACTACTAAGGGACAATATATCTAATCTCGAAGAAAATGGTCAAATCACTGTAGAAGGATTTGAGCTTAGTAGGGATTATATTGAAAGGGTAGAACGTGAGTTCTTCAAGGGTGGCAAGAAAGTAAATGTCATAAAGGACAAAAACTTTATCATTGAAATTCTATAACAACCCTTTTAAATTTTTTTAAGAATTTTATTTAATGGTTTATTTGAAAGTAGCTTACAACGGAAGGGAGTTTTATGGTTCACAATATCAACCGAATGTCCGGACCGTTGAAGGGGATATAGCCCAAACCTTAGATGATGAGGGGATTAAAGCTATAAATTACGGCTTTATATCAAGGACGGATAGGGGCGTCTCTGCACTTTCTAATATAATAAGGCTCGAAGTCGAGGAGGAGTTAAATCTAAGAAGACTGACGCATTCTTTAGAGGACATCTGGATATATGCCAAAACTGATAAATATCTTAAGTACCCCCTCACTAAAACGTATAGATACTACCTTTTTGATAATGGATATACTGAAGATCTTATCTCCAAAGGGCTTTCATTTTTCAATGGGAATCACGATTTTTCTTCATTTTCTAAATACAATGGCATTGACGATACAAAAAGAACCATCGAAACAAGTTATAGGAAAGAAGGGCCGATTTATATCCTTGAGTTTAAAGGCAATGGATTTTTGTGGCAAATGATTCGGAGGATTGTTGGATCTATAGTTGATTACGCAAAGGGAGTTTTAAGTGAGAATGAGATTGTATCTGCCTTGGATGGAAAGACCATACTGAATGCAACCCCTTTCCCGCCCGATTATCTTCTCCTTTACAATATTGAAACAAACTGTGATATGTACTACGATGACTATGTTATCCGAACATTGAAAAGAAGATTCAATGAGCTATTTACTGATTTTTCAGCAAGAAGTCTATTGGAAAAGGACAGTTTCGCTTATATGAACGAAACAGAAAAACTTATTAATAAAGATTAATCCTTTGATTCTAACAGCCGGGTAGGGTAGTGGTCAATCCTTCGAGGCTCTGGACCTTGAGACGGTGGTTCGAATCCGCCCCCGGCTACTAATTTTTACAATCACAAAAAAATTAAAGATTTAAAATCATTAAAAAAGTATTAGTTGATTGAATTAGCCCCAATCTTCTCCATCAATATATATCCAAAGTTCTCCAGTAAGTGCCGATCGTTCATCGCATTTTTGAGAGTATTTTTTGAAAATCGTTTTTGTAGATGCGGCAATTGAGCAAATCCCCAACTCCTTGTCATCATCTTTCTGAACAAGATTATCGCAATTAACACAAATGTGTGGCCCTTTTCTATCTATAAGACTCATCTTATCCCATAGGCTACTTTTTATTAGTGATTTAAATATTTTGCTACTTGAAGCTGGCAGGATTTCTATTTGCCAGCATAAAAGGCAAATTATTTTAAAGTTAGAGGTAAATAATCCCTTATGGGCGAACTAAAGGAGCTTTTTTTTAACAGAAAGACCGTAGAGATACTTCTTAGTATGCTTGATGATGAAAAGCCTAGATACCCTAAGGTAATTGCGGAGGAAGTAGACTCCATTTATCCTCATGTTTTCAATATCTTAAAAGAGTTAGAAGATGTTGGATTAGTTGAATCTTACAAGGAAGGGCGAATAAGATTCATAAGATTGACGGCTGACGGCAGAAAAATAACTGAAAAATTCCAAGAAATTTATTCTGACTTAGACGGATTCCAGAAAAAGTTTTTAGAAGAAAGAACAAGAGAAGACGCAATAGCTATTAATAGATTTAGGGAGAACATCAGCTCTATTGAATACAAGCTTCTTTCTGAAAAACTCGATAAAAAAGATAGCTTCAAAGAAGTCTTAAAATTATCCAAGCTTAGAACTGAACTTGAAAGAACAAACTTTAGGAATGATAACGATAAAGAAGAAAAGAATGTACTTTTGAAAAAGATTTATTCTATTGAAGAAAAGGCAAAGTTACTTTTGATAAAGTTTTAAGCTCCGGCCCTTTCAACGTAAATTGAAAGGATATCTATCCAAGCAGTTTCAAAGCCCTTTTCTTCTTCAGTTCTAAAGGCATCTGATGCTCTTTTTGTTGATTCAAGTAAGAGTTTTTTAAGGTCTCTTTTGTCAAATTCCTTTGAAACTACCTTACATATAATCGAATCTCTGTCGTTTTTTTCCATGGATGTCACTATGCCATTAATGGCTTTTGCGTAACCTTTATTGTATTCTGAGTCCCCTAAGTGTTCTGCAATCTGGGTATAGTTTTCTCTTGCCTTTTTCATGTCTCCATTTTCTAAATAAGATACTAACAATTTTAATCTAAGTTTTACCTTTTCCAAATAAATCACCTTAAAGTTGCTATTATGATAATATGGTCCTTTTCATATGGTGAAAGATCAATCGTATCAACAATATTAAATTTTTTCTCAAGTTGTTTTATCTCTTCTTTGAATATCTCTTCAGGGGGCTTGCTTGAGTCAATACTTCTTGCCTTAACGCAATAGAATACCGCGCCACCTTTTTTTAGGTATAC
>CAZFRW010000021.1:4783-15021 GCA_964521515.1 uncultured Thermococci archaeon | reverse complement strand
CGTCTTCTAGTATGGGGTAGACATTATCTCTCACTTCGCTGATATTAAGAAACTGCCTCATGCTCCTCTCAGAAATCTCAACAGAGAATATTTTTCCATTTTCAACTATGTCGGAGACATGTGAAACGGTAGTGCCTGTAGCAGCACCTAAATAAAGGATCTTTGAGTCTTTTTTGAAAGGTAAATCTTTATAGCCTTTCATTATGGCGGCTGCAAGTTTAGATCTTCGTGGATTCCATTCGCGGAGCTCCTTTCCTTTGAAATCAATTAACTTCTCACCGTATACTCTTTCCCCTCTAATCAGATTTTTTGTATAAAGTTTGTCGCCATCTATAAAAACATTGTTAAAAATCTCTTCCATTAGAGTTACTACCCAATCAGACTATAAAAGTATTTCTAAATAAAAAATATTCTCTATTTTAGTAAATACTATTTTTTGCTGCGTAGTCTGTTCAATGAAATTAATCCAATAAGTGGCCCTAAAAAAAGTATTGAAAAAGCGTATTTCCAACTAACAATATCTACAACTATCGGTATGAGTTTAATTGAAATAATGGATATAAAGAACCCAATGGCAAGTTGGATAGTCACTGCTGTACCCATATATTTTTTGTCCCCCACTTCAGTAGCCATCCCAGAGTATTGAGGGCTATCTGCAACAGCGGTCATACCCCAAATTAGAGCAATAATAATCATAGCTATGTTATTAACTCCAAAAGTAAATCCAATTATTAAAGAACAAAAACCACTTAACGAAAGCATTAAAATGTTAAAGTTGGCTTTACCTATTTTATCGGCAATTATCCCTCCAAATAATGTTGTTAAAGAACCAAATAGAAAAATTAAGAATGTAATTAGAGAAAAAAATAGAATCGAATTATCATTGTTTCCAGATTTTAGGTATGACTCTCTCAAGAAAATTGGGATCCATGCCCACATTGCATAGAGCTCCCACATGTGGCCGAAATACCCGTAATTAACTAGTTTTAATTTTTCATTTCTCAGGATATCTTTCAAGTTTTCTATTCTAAATTTTATTGTGCCTGCGGTGTAAGGGCCTTCCTTTACAAATATAAAAACTAATATAGCGCTAATCAAAGAAGCTAGCCCAGAAAAACTGATTAGAATCCTCCATTCCGGGATGCCCGTTAGATTAAAAAGATAAGGCATTCCAGATCCTAATGCCAGTGAAGCCCCCATACATCCAACTGCAAACCCTCTTTTCTTTTGAAACCAAGATGATGCTAGTTTCATCCCTGGCGGGTATACTCCTGCCAAGAAGAAGCCCGTAAAAAATCTAAGTACAAGTAACAATGCAAAAGATTCTACAAAAAATGCCACGATAAAACTTGTTAGGCCCCCTAGGGCAGCAGAGGCAGCAAATACGTTTTTTGTTTTGAATACATCAGGCAAGTTTAGAATCGCGTAAGTTAAGGCCCCTACGATAAATCCTATTGTGACTATTATACTCAGTAAACTTTTTTCAGAATTTGTAAGGTTGAAATACTCTGTCAGTTGTGGAATTACGGCGTTAGCACTAAACCAAAGTGAAAAAGATAGAATTGCCGATAACGATAAGATGATTAGAATTTTCCAACGCAATTCTAGATTAAACATAGATTATCAAAATTTTGACAAAATATAAAAGTAACGTTTCAAATTCAACCCCAAGAAAAGACCCAAAAGTCCCGGCGGCCGGATTTGAACCAGCGGTCCGTGGATCTACAGTCCACTGCCCTAACCAGACTAGGCCACGCCGGGCTACATGAAGTAAAATGAACGTATTTTAAAGCTTTTCGGTGTTCATTAATAGTAAGTATCATAGAATTTTTTGATTTCTTTTTGGTGTGGTATCTTAATTTCATCCCAGACGCTTATAATGTCTTCTAGATATGCAAATTTACTTTGTGAAGCAAAAATCTTGTATAAGAATTCTTTTCTTTCCTTTATGTCGATCTTTACAAATTCCAAATAATCATGGGGGGAATAATAATTTAGAGGATTGAATCTCTCTCCAAAGTTTTTCATACCATGAACCTCACTAAGCTCTTTAGGTGATGGGATTAGATAGCTATAAACTGGGTCTTTCACCCAATTCTTAATAAGTCCGTTAGTAGAAAGTCTTAGAAGTGTCTTTGAATCTGAAACAGTAATTTTCTCTCCCCCAATAGAGTTACCTTTCAAATCAAATTCACCTACAAAACCGGTATTGATGATTAAAAATTTAATCTTCCCATTCTGCCCAAGCCCCATATCCGCAAAAACTTTCTTTTTAAGAACGGCCTGCTCAGCTTGTTCCCTCGCCATAAAGTCAGTTGCCGAATAAGATCTTACCCTAGTTCCTGGGGTCTTTCCTGAAATTGCAGAAGTAATTATACTTTCGCAAGCACTGTCAAAAGCAACTGCCATACGAGGATCAGTCACCTTAACTAATGGATTAAATATGTCATATCTCTTGAAGCTTAAAATGAAATTTCTTAAGTACTTGTCCTTTTTACCCCAGGAAGAGTTTAAATCACTAAAAAGAAAGATGAATCTGCCATTTGTTGTTCCGCTCTTCTCATATTTTTTAGTTAGTAATGAGCCCACTTTACTAGTCGATACAGGAATTTCAATATCATATCCATTTAAGTTCTTCTTAACGTAGTCCACACCTTCGCAATCAATGTTCATTGCTAGGACTATGTGCTTCCCGTCTTTGGATTTCATCAAACCGGGGTACTCTGGACTTTTTTCTGACAATCCTTCGGACTTTGCAAAGCTTGCAGCCTCAAGACCAACTAATTTTACATCAAAGATTTTTCCAGCTTTGGCAATAACTTTGCCTAAAATGGCATCGTCCTGTTCTAGATTGGGCCCAACAGTCAGTGTAGTTTTTCCTGTACCGCTCAGCCCTATTATAACAGAGCTTTCAGAAAGGCCAGCGTGAAAAGAGATCATATTATCGGATTCGCCTTTATTCCACACCATAGTTAAATTGGGTTTTTTGAAAGCCCCACCAAAATAATCAATTCCAAGATTTAAAACACTTCGAACATCGTTTTCCATCTCGGTGAAATCATAAAGAGAAAGTGGCTC
The DNA here is from genome assembly GCA_964521515.1 of uncultured Thermococci archaeon. Lineage (GTDB taxonomy): Archaea > Methanobacteriota_B > Thermococci > Methanofastidiosales > Methanofastidiosaceae > Methanofastidiosum. The sequence goes on along the minus strand of CAZFRW010000021.1, from coordinate 11,943 downwards.
ATTCTCATTATATTCGGGCCAGACTTTTTTTATCTGACTAATATACTTCTCAGGAAGTTCTTCGGGTATTATGAAGTTATAGCAACTCGGTTTTACCCCATCCTTTGGTGGGAACACCATCATTTTTCCCATCCATGAGATATATGCACTGTGAGGATTTGCTACGCTTACAACTGACCTTATCCCTACTTCATACCCATTTTCTCCTTGGATTCCATCTGCTACAATAACTTGAGGAACATCTTTTAGGTAATCCATGACTATTCTAAAAATAGCCTTTCCTATATCAATGTCAAAACCCTTCTGGTCCGTTCCAAGTTTATACCCCTTTGGGACAATATAATGGACTTGATCTGGTCTTCGGCCTTTTTGGGTAGATGCAAAAAGGTACTGCCCGTCTTTTGTAATAACATAATAAGGTTTAAGATAATTAATATAGAAATCCTCTGAAGGATTTAAAATAATTCTATCTTTTGGAATAGTAAGGTAATTAGAAACATTAAAACTTTCCATAAAAACACTCTATATGCACGTTGCTATATTCTCTTCAAATATATGTAAAAATTCTGTCAATTTCTCAATTGGTACATAGGCTCCGCATGCCGGTGGATGGCCTCCCCCTTTACCGCCTACCAGTTCTGCACTCTTCTTTATTTCTTTCCCTAAATTTAATCCTTTAAGCACCAACAGTCTTGAGCAGCGTGCAGAGATTTTATAAACATTTGGGTCGTTCGGCAACGTTGTAAATGCAACTATTGGTAGGAAGGGGTCAGTATCATGATTTCCAAGAACTAAACTTGCCACAGTTCCCACTATAGTATCGTTTATGCCGCTTCCATCAAAGTACTGAAACTTCTCTTTCATCACTACGCCCCTACTCTCAACAAGGCTCATGCTTCTTGCAATATTCTTCCTATGTTTTCTAAGTAGTCCTATCAATATATCGTAATATACTCCCCTATTACCCTTGCACACATAGTACCCTACTTCTGGTCTGCCATTTTTACCGCAGGCATTTAGGCAGGTTGCAAATTCTGAAGCATCTCTTAAGGGGCTTCTCTCCTCTTCTTTGATGAGTGAATAAGATTCTCCCATAATCATTTGGGGGATAAAAGAAACATATTCTTGTGGGACGGCCATTATTGTCTTTCGTATAATCTCTGTTGCGAGCTTTTTCTTCTCATCACATGTCATATCTGAAACAGTCCTCCAGTCCCCTTCATAGCATGGGATTTCCAAGCTATTTAGAAGTTCCATTGCATTTGAATCGCTTCCTGTAACACCTGGGATTGGGGGGTCTGAGAAATACTGTAGAGATTTGTATATCGGTCTTGTTGAACGGCCATACAAAAGTAGATCTTCTTGAGCTTTGACTAAACCTACTTCTATACTATCAAGAAGGATGTCTCTATTTAGTCCTTTTAGCCCGCCCCAAGAGCCCTGCATATCTCCAACTGCACCAACTATCGCAATTGAAGATAAGTCTTTGTTATTTCTGTCGAGTTCTAAAGATAAAAGATAAGCTAGTCCTGAGCCGCTGACCTCCTCGGACCCGCTATATCCAAATCTATTTGGATTAACTTCAATAAAAGGAGTTTTTGGGTACTCTCCTTGGTGATGGTCTAGAATGATTATATCTTTGTCTTTATGTTCTGACATTAGATAATCTATCTGTCCACTCCCCATATCAAGGAATATAGTTAGATCAGCTAAGTGAGAAGAGGGGATACCGTCAAGAGAGGTAAAATGAACATCGTGTGCTATATTGAGCCTGTCCAAGGCAAGAGACAAAATAGATGCAGAAGAAATACCGTCAGCATCAATATGAGAAATAATCTTAATTTTAGAATCTTTGGATTCAAGAATTTTATTCTTAGCTTTTATTAATATTTCGGCGAATCCAGAATCCATATCCATACTTGAAGCGTGTCATATATATAGTTTTTGTTTTGGATATCCATTTTCGTCTATCGATAATCTTATTTTAATGTTTTAACAAAATTAAAAATACCCTCTGATAAAGAGCTATTTTTAATAACTTCGTCAATCTCTTCAATTTTAGCTTTCTTTAGATTTTCAATCGAGCCAAATCTTTCAAGCAGCTTGGCTTTTCTTATAGGGCCAAGCCCTGGTATATCTTCTAGTGGAGAACGAATGCTTGCTTTCCTTTTCATGTTTCTTAAGTTCTTTATTGCAAATCTATGGGCTTCATCCCTAATCTTCATTAAAAGATTTTTTGAATCGGAATCCATATCGGGATTAAGATGATCTTCAAAGTATAGATCTTCTTCCTGCTTTGCAAGAGCAACAGTGGGTATTTCAAGGTTTAGAGATGCCAACACCGATAAGGCTGTATTCAAATGGCCCTTTCCACCATCAATTAATATCAAGTCCGGCAATGAGTCTTTGTTTTTAAATCTTCTATTTAGTACCTCTCTTAGGGAAGATATGTCGTCCTGACCAAGAACAGTTTTTATCTTGTAAATTCTGTAATTTTCTTTCGATGGTTTGCCATCAATAAAAGTCACTTGAGACCCTACTTTTATTTCTGAGCCTATATTTGAAATATCATACCCTTCGATTCTTCTAGGTATACTATCAAGGCCAAATGGAATCACAAGGCCTTCAAGTGGGGATTTCTTTTTAGATAATATGTAAAGCTCGGCATTTTTTGTTGCCATAAGAACTTCTTCCTTTTCACGAAGTGAAGAAGCTGGAGTTATTATTATATCATACTTCCCATTCGATAAAAAGTTTTGAATTTCGTCCTTGTCCTGTATATCAAAGGGCAGTATAATCTTTGAGGGTAGAAACTCTTCTCTATAATGTTGCTTTAGGAATGATGCTAGAGTATCCTCTCTATCAAACAAAGTCTCCGCTATGAGATAATTTTTAGTTCCAGTAAGTACACCACCCCTCACCATAAATACGCAGATACATATTGATTCCTTGTCGTAATATCCTATGACATCTTTATTTATTGGCGTATCAAGAAAGATTTTCTGCTGCTCCATTGACTTTCTTATCGCATCTATTTCATCTCTTATGAGCGAAGCTTTTTCATATTCTAGATTCCTAGAAGAGGAGTTCATTTCATTTGTGAGTTTGGATATTAGTTCTTCACCTCTATTCTCAAAGAACATTAATAGTTCATTTACTCTATTATTGTATTCAGCTCTAGAGTTTGAATCTGAACATGGGGCCGAGCATCTTTTTATATAAAAATTAAGGCAAGGGATTTTACCCATTTTTTTGCAGCTTCTTAGCTTGAATATGTTTCTTGCCAGTGCAAGCATTTTTCTTGCTGAGCCAACGTCAGAATAAGGCCCAAAATAATAAGCACCATCCTCTTCAATTTTTCTTGAAACAATTATCCTTGGAAATTTCTCATTAGTTATTTTAATATAGGGGTACTTTTTATCGTCCCTAAAATGGATATTATATCTTGGTTTGTATTTTTTTATGAAATTATACTCAAGTAAAAGAGCCTCTGTTTCGTTATCGGTAGCAACGTATTCTATATCATCGACTCTGTTCATGAGAAATGATACTCTATCGGGGATATTTTTCTGGAAATAGGACGCTAATCTTTTTTTTAGAGATTTCGCCTTCCCAACATAAAGAACCTTTCCGTTAGAGTCTTTCATGACGTATACCCCAGGCTCTTCAGGAAAATTTTTTCTTATATACAAATCATCTCTCATAATGATATAAGCTTTATATTCTTGAATTTAAAAGTTTTTAAAATAAAATACAAAAGATTTTAAATGTTATCACATAACTAAAAGTCAAGAGGGTTCTCTTGAGCGTTATACTAAGAACTTCGGTCCCAATATTGCTTCTAATAGCTCTTGGATATTTATCCAGGAAGTATGGTATCCTAAAGCAAGGAGATGAAAGAGTCTTAAGTTCTTACATATATTACTTTGCACTTCCATCGCTTTTTTTCATTAATATATATGAGGTTGAATTTTCAAGAGAGATAATAAAATACGTTGTTGCAGGAGTCACCCCCACGTTTTTTGCTCTAGCTGTTTTCATTGCTATTTATATGCTAAGAATTGTTAAAGACAAAAAAACACTTTATTTATTAGTAGTTACGACAATCTTCGGAAGTCTTGCATTTTTTGGAATACCTTTCGTAGTATTTGCATTTGGTACGGGGGAGCCAGAAAGATTAGCAGCTTTATTTGCATCTACAATAAGTTTTGTAAGTGTTATTACTGCAACTTCTGTATTGGAGTTATACAAACTTGATGGAGAAAATAGCTCTCGGGTAAAGACACTTGTAAAGAGATTTTCTAAAAATCCTTTGATTCTTTCAACATTAATTGGAATATCTATAAATCTAATAGGATTTAATATTCCAATTTTTCTTTCTACCACCTTACATAGATTGGGAGGCACTACTTCAACAGTAGCCATCTTCATGCTTGGATTGTTTTTTTATGGTAGAAGCTATGGAAACCTAAAGGCAGCATTTGGATTGAGTCTTTTGAGAATAGTTTTCCTGCCATTTGTTGCAATTATTTTTTTGAAGTATGTATTTGTTATTCCTTCATTTGAAAGTACTATTATAGTGCTTATGCATGGAATGCCTATTGCAGTTTCATCGATAGTCCTAAGTGAAAGATATGATTTTTTCAAAGAAACAATAGCTTCTCTTAATCTAATATCTGCCCTTTTATCAGTATTCTACCTTAATTTATGGCTAATTATCTTAGAAATTATTTTCTAAACTTATTTTGAAAGTTCGATTACTGCTTCTAATAAAATATTGGCGGCTATTTCTATATCTTTCAAATCTGAATGTTCCTCGGGGCAATGACTTCTGCCTTTTTTACTTGGGACAAAGATCATACCAGTATCAGTTAATTCAGCAATAACTGATGAATCATGGACAGCTCCACTTACCATTTTCAATGTATTGATGTCTTGATTCTTAGCAGCTTTCTCGATTACTTCAACTACCCTTCTAGACAAAAGAACCGGTTTAGTATAAGAGACTTGTTTAATGGTATAGGTAAGGCCTCTATTTTTGCATATAGGATTAATTGAGTTCAGGATTCTTTCTGTTACTTCATTTAGAATAACATCCTCTTTATCTCTTATATCTAGAGTAAATCTGACTCTTCCAGGTATTATATTATTTTTGCCTGGATTGACTTCTAAAAGCCCTACAGTTGCAACTGAGGTGCCATTATCAGAAGCAAGCCTTTCCACATTCAAAATAATTTCCGCTGCCCCGCACAATGCATCATTTCTTAAATTCATTGGGGTTGCACCGGCATGATTCGAGACGCCTTCAATTACTACTTCTAGCTGTTTTATACCGGCAATTGTTTCAACTATGCCAATTGAAAGACCTTTACTCTCAAGAACTAGGCTCTGTTCGATATGGGGTTCAATCATTGCTTTGATTTTCTTTCCATCTAGAATCGATTTGTCATTTGGGATCAACCCTGACTTATTTAGCGCTTCAAAGTAACTTATTCCGTCTTTATCTATAATGTTTGGCAAATCTTCATCTTTTACTTTGCCTGCCCATATCCTACTTCCCAAAAGAACAGATGAAAACCTTGAGCCATCTTCTTCTGCAAATATGACAAAATCAATAGGATTTTTGTGGGGCATATTCTTCTCAGAGATAATCCTCAAGACCTCTAAAGACGTTACAGTTCCTACAACTCCGTCAAACATTCCTCCTTGAAAGACGCTATCTATATGTGAGCCGATCATTACTGAAGGTGCATCTTTAACACTTCCTTCTAATCTGGCTTTTATGTTTCCCCCTCTCATTATAGTTATTTGCGCGCCTATCTTTTCAAGTTCTTTGAAGATGTAATTCATTGCACCCATATACTCTTCTGTAAAAGTTAATCTGCTTATGCCATGGCCAGGGGTTGAATTGTGATTGTTTATCTCGTTTATGTCACTTTCAATTCTTTTCGGATTGACTTTCATTAGGTATCCCCGATATCTCTAGTCTGTTGTGAGTGTTTCTTTAACGAAGAATGACATAATAAATACTATGATAACAAAGGCAAATACGAATTTGAATGCCATACTATAAGCTGCCACAGGATAAACTCCATCAAATCCTCCTACAATATCAAGTATATATCCAAGAAATGTCTGGAAGAAAGCCGCACCGACGAATGGAAAAACGTTAACTATGCTTTGGACTGTACCTGTTATTTCCAAGGGGAACTGTTCTTTTATAATAGCAAACACTACGACGTTTCCACACCCGAAGAATCCCATCCAGAAAGAAAGCAAGTAAAGAATGCTTACACTTAGCTGTGCGGTAAAAAATGAAATTAATATCCAAGGCATTATAAAAGAAGCAAGCCATATGATTATGACCTTCTTTCTACTTTTCATAATCTTATCCGAAAAGTATCCTACAAATGGAGAGCCTATAAGCATTCCAATACTGACAAACATAAGGATAAATCCAGATGTGGCCTTTGACAGATTAAATACGTCTCTGAAATAGGGGTAAGCCCATAAACCCTGGTAAGCAAGAAGTGCCCCATATACAACAAATAACCAGATAGAAAGTATCCATACGTCTTTATTTCTAAAAATCAATTTAAGGTGGTCTTTAGAGATATATTGCCTCTTAGGGGCCGAAACTGATGCCTTTGTTTCCTTGTTTTTATTTAAATAGTGCTCTGGAGAGTCTCTTATGAATATCCAAGCTATCAATGCAAGAAATATTGAAATTATTCCTATAACATAAAATGCATATCTCCACCCAAAATCATTCGCAATTAAAGCTAAGGGATACGAAGCGGAAATGGCACCTATATTCCCAACTGCAAGTAAGACTCCAACCATTGTTGCATACTCCCTCTTAGAATACCAAACAGAAAATAATTTTAGTGCGGGTATCCATACCCCCGAAACACCCAAACCTATTATTAATCTTGCAAATAGTGCCATGTTGAAGTTCAATGCAATTCCGAATAAGAAAGATCCTATGGCGGAAAAAATAGTTAAGAACGCTATTGTTTTTCGTGGCCCTATTGTATCCGAAAATATCCCTACGGGAATCTGAAATAGTGAATACGAATAAAAATACATTGAGGATAAAAGTCCTAGAGAAAGGGCAGATACACCAAATTCACTAAGCAAATCTTTTGATATAACTGCGG
>CAZFRW010000021.1:1526-4683 GCA_964521515.1 uncultured Thermococci archaeon | reverse complement strand
AGAGAAAGGGCAGATACACCAAATTCACTAAGCAAATCTTTTGATATAACTGCGGAAGAAACTCGGTGGAAGTAAACAAAAAAATATACTAATGCCAGAGCCAATAAAAGAATCCATCTGTATTTTTTCTCTTTCAAACCAAAAATAATATCTTTTACCATAATAATCACAACTAACAATATTTTAATCTTTTAGATTTATAATAACTAGGGTGCAATGAATATTTAAAACTAATTCTTTTATTTCTTGTTAGAATAATAAATGAGGAACAGGAATATAACAAATACAATAATTACTGTAAAACCTATAAACATTCTTGAAGAATAAATCTTATCAATCTCTCCTTGAAGTGCGTAATTAACCTGATTCAAAACTATTTCTGCATTGTCTGAGCTTTCAAGGGCTTCCTTGTATCTACCCTCTATAAAAGAATTTTTAGCTATAATGTACTCTCTTTTTCCAAATTCCAACTTGTCCGCGATTTGTGATGCCTCAAATCCTAAATTCTTTGTAGCCGTAAGTTTTGAGTCAATATTATTTACCAAATTGTCTAGATTCCTAATTTTAATCTTTGATTGATTTCTTAAGTTTGTGATTTCTTCATCTTTGATTTGTTTTATTTCTTGAACTCGCCCCTTTAATAACTCGTAACGGCCTTGATTATAAAGATTCATGAGCTGGGCATCATCTATGCCGGCTATTTCCTTATACAAAGATAGCTTGAAAACAGAATCCCAAATATCTTCATCCATCAAATAGTTTGAGGACAATAACGTATATTTTGTCCCCCCATCTATCGAATTCTCCATTAATAATTCTAATTCTTGTTTTGTGACAGGCGTACTAACGCCTTTTATCAGAGGAACCTCTAATACGTAAGATATGCCGTCTTCACGCAGATTATCTGCAAAGTTTTTGTTCTTCCCCGATATATCTTCCGTGAGTGGCGCAGTTACAACTACTCGTGTTGCATAATTGTTCAGCATGTTTAAATCTTGACCGTATTTTCTAGAAAAATTGTTTGGATCCTTATCATCAGTCTTTGCAGAAATCCATAGTTCAACTTCGTAATCGACTACCCTATTCTTCAGCGCAGAATAAAATTTTTCCATTTCAAAGTTTTGCCAATTAATAATAGTACTATCGTCAATATTGACTATTAGATCTTTTTTAGGCCATTCATAAACGACAATACCTCTTGAGTTCATATATTTTAGATATTCCGCCTCGGATTTGGAGTCAAAACTATACTCATAAAAATCTCCATTAGTTACTAAAATAGCATCTATATCATAATTTTTTATTATATACTCAACATTATCTATGTAGTACTTCCCATAAGTACCTTGAGATATTTCAATCATTGAAACTTTTGAAGAGCTTCTAGAGAATACATAATCAAGTGCAGCAGAACCGGGATTTGCCTGTACATATTCTGGGCTATTTAGGCTAAAAGAAACTACTACCTTAAACCCTTCGTTTTTCAGTTTGTTAACCATTCTTTCTAGAGGATCGCCAGTTGACAATTGAACTAAAGAGCTGTATTCCTTTTCGTGCCCTGGCCATCTAAAATTAATGGCGTATGGTCTACCTGCACTGATTACTACTGTGTTGATACTGTTATCTTTCCAAATTGGTATATATGAGTCGAGATCAAGATTTAGGTATTCTCTTGAATCAACTCTTACTGCCCATATGCCCGTAGGTTCTGCTCTCGATTTAGTAATTCTGGCAAAACTTTGTTCAGTCCAAGGTTCCCTTTGGAAATATATAACGCCGGAGGTGTAATCTGACCCCGAATAAACCAAGTTTAGTAGTCCGATGTCCTTGTTTTCTACTGTAACATATATGTCGCCCTCGTATTGGAGGCTATACCCATTTGTAGCATCAGGAACATATTCTAAGGGTAGCCCCTGGCGTCTAAAGATTAAAAAATCAATATAATCTCCTATTTTTCTTGCATCAATTCCAAAATCAGTATTTTCAAAATAATCTCTATATGTTGTTGGGGGTATGATAATTCCTAGTTTCATTTTTTTGTTATTTCTTATGTCTTGAGATAAAATGTCTAAACGATTTGTGAGTTCATCTGCCCTATATGTATTCCATTTAACCCACAATTCAGAATTATTCATTTTTTCTGTTTCTAAATTTAACCTTTCAGCAGATACACCATACATTCTTGCAAATTCTTTAATGCAATCGGCACATTGGCAGTTTAAATTATTTGGATACCCAAAGTATTCCAAAACTATCCCATCTACGTTGTATCCGTTTGTTATCTCATCGATTATACTTTTTTCGTAATTAAAACCCGTTTGTGGGCAGACCCATCCTTCAGACTGAGGACCCTCAGATGCAAAACCTTTATTGGCTGCAATCACGTCATAAAAAACAGGAACAACTGCATATATTTTTATATTTTTTTTATGGGCTTCCTCTACCATTATTGATAGCGCATCGAAATTATAAAAAGTAGGTGCGATTCTGCTGTTATAGAAAACTACGCCCGGCGAAGGATTTGTACCAGTACTTTTCTTAACGTGCATGTAAATTATATTAACATTATTCTTGGAAGCTAGATCCACAAGTTTTGGAATGTCATCTTGAGTAGCTATTGAGAAGGAAGGCAATACCTCAATAAAATATCCGGTATCTTGTCCAGATACGGGATTAAATCTTGAGAATGATGACATAAGTAAGAATATTAACAACAGTGTCTTTACGATATTATTCATAAAAGACCTCAAAAAATCTATCTAATCGAAACATCTTTTCCAACTAAACTTTTCCTGTCTTTTATGTCTCTTCTAGAGACAATCTTAACATATGGATCCTCTACAGGGCCGAATAACTCTATAATCTTGCCAATTCTTTTATCGCCAACGTAGGCATCGGCCCCAATATCTCTAATTTTTACCTTTTTTGATCTTAAGATGAAAAGAGGGCCAATTGAATGGAGAACCCTCCCAACAGACTTCATAAAAGAAACTTTTATAATCTTGTTTATAAATATTTGGAATAATGTTTGGAGTGATCCCATGAAAAAAGAAACTGTTGTTATAAGTAAGGGCTATGACCCGTTAAAGTATAATGGTGCAGTAAAACCCCCTATATTTTTAACAAGCACCTACAAATTTAAAAGTGCAGAGGAAGG
>CAZFRW010000021.1:0-1426 GCA_964521515.1 uncultured Thermococci archaeon | reverse complement strand
TTTGATGCGTGGCTTATGACAAGATCATTGGAAACAGTTCATATTAGAATGCAAAGGCAGATGGAAAATGCAATAAAAATAGCTGATTTTCTATCAAGACATCCAAAAGTTGAAAGAGTAATTTATCCAGAGCTATACGATAAAATAAGTGAACAGTACAAAATATATAAAAAACAGTGTAAGGGGCCAGGATCTTTGCTCTCGTTCTATATTAAGGGTGGGAAAAAAGAAGCATTTAAATTCTTGAATAATGTAAAGTTATGCAAGCTAGCTGTAAGTCTTGGGGGAACAGAATCCTTAATAGAACACCCTAAAGCAATGACACACTCAGAAGTTGACAAAGAAACTCTAAAAGATGCAGAAATTACAGACAACATGATAAGACTATCAGTTGGAATAGAAAACTTCGAAGATATAATAAATGATCTAAAATCAGCACTCGATAAAATTTAAGAAAAAATAAACTTTTTTCTTTTTAAATATCCTCCACAAAATCTATATCCATTTTTGATTTACTTACATCTATGATTCTATCAGATTTAAATCGGATTAAAAAGAAAGCTTCACATAGACCAATGTGCTCATTACCTATTGTTAATGATAATTTACCTTGAAATGGATTAAATCTTTTTACAATAAGTGGTACGAATAATTCTGAAAGTACTTGCACATGTAGTTCTCCTTCATTAATTAAATTATCTTTCTCATCTCTAAGTTCTAATTCAAATTTTGCATAATTACCTAAAGATTTTGTAGAGTATATGTCTGAAAAGACCTCGGGTTTATTCGGAACAAATAAATAATGTTCTGGTTTCATAAAAATTCCTCATTAATATTAAAAAATTTAAAAGAAAAAATAAAATAATTTAATTTATTTCTTTAGTGCTTGGTCGACTAATTGGATAAGGTCAACAACTTCCATCTTGGAACCAAGAGCCTGTGCACCATCGCAAAGGTTTGTGACACAGAATGGACATGGAGTTACAATCTTTGTGACGCCTTCTAAACCTTCTGCTTCCTTTACTCTTGTCTTTGCAGTTTCAAGAGCTACATCTGGGAATGAAGATTTTATACCTCCACCAGCACCACAGCAGAAAGAGTTGTCTCTGTTTCTGTACATTTCCTTAAACTTAATGCCTGGTATAGCTTTAAGTACGTTTCTTGGTGTTTCGTATAGACCTGGTTTGTCAATCTGAATGAATGAGCCTTTCCATTGCTTCTTTCCGTCCATGTCCACTTCGTAGTGGTTCATGTGTCTTCCCATGTGACATGGGTCGTGGTATGTAACTGTGGCGGGTACATTGTTCAATTTAAGTTCGCCCTTCTTCATCTTTTCTTCGAGGTACTCAGATGTGTGCATGACCTTTGCTTTAAGCTTTAAGCCCCACCATTTTTCATATTCTTTGGAAAGAACTTTGTAACATCC
>CAZFRW010000020.1:0-21522 GCA_964521515.1 uncultured Thermococci archaeon | reverse complement strand
GAATGAAGGATTTCAATAGTTTCCTTCATAGTATCTTTAGTTCCAACTAAAGTTATTTTAGTCATTCTTTCGTTGGAGCTCATCAACGTACCTCATAAATTTATCAAGAATAAAATTTATTGCTTCGTCTTTTTTTTCTAATGCTTGTTCTCTAACCTTCTCAATTTCTCTTACACCTTCAGAAATTGCCCTTTGTTTTTCCATAAGCATTCTATCTGTTTCAGTTGTGAGTTGTTTGTCAATTTCTAAATCAATTTCTCTTTTCTTTTTTTCAAGAAGTTTTTCCATTTCTGCGTCCAATTCAACTAAGCGTTTTTTGTAATTTTCTTCTGCATCTGCTATGATCTTCTTTGACATATCCTCTGCTTTTTTTATTTCTAGGAGTATCTCAGCTTTTTCCATGCAATCACTAATTTAAAACTTACTTTAGTCAAGAAAAAATCCTTTATATATTTTTGGATATTTATTTGGATTCTTTATGCCAAAATGATTATTTTTTAGAAATAGCGTATATAAAATAAAATAATAGCGGATTTAAGATTTATGCCAAGCCTTCATCGATTAAAGATTTTTTAACACGCTCAATTGCTTTTATAACGTCCCCCTCAGTTTTTGCACCTGTGCAAACAACTTTACCACTGCCAAAAAGCAGTAGAACTACCTTTGGCTCTTTTAATCGGTATATAAGTCCTGGAAACTGCTCAGGTTCATATTCGCAATTTGGAAGTGTTAATATAATATCATCAAGGTTTAGCTTCATTTCGAGATCTCCAGATGCTACTATATTTTGAACAACAATATCTGGTTCTTTTTCCATTGGAGTTCCATAGTCCCTCAGAATTTCAATTATTTTGAATATAGCTCTTCTAGATTCTTCTGGAGATTTGGCCCCGGTACAAACAAGTTTGCCACTCCCAAAAACTAAAGTGGCAGTCTTTGGTTCATCGAGCCTTATTACCATCCCAGGGAACTGTTCTGGTTCATATTCAATATTATCCAGAGAACTTGCAGCTTTAACTAGGTCAATTCTATTAAATAAGTTGGCAGAAGTAACGACATTTTGAACCGTCATTTTATACTTACCTAATTTAGATTCGGACAAAGAATACCTCCAAGATTATAATATAATTTATAAGGAGTAATTTATAAATGTATTTATAAAAGTTATGTAATATTCTCTTTCCTCCAAAATTGGTGACATAAATTGAAAAAATATAAATCAAATATTAAATTTGATATAATTTTTAACTTTTTTTTCAACTAGAAATACAATAATAGATTTTACAAAGTCCCCTAAAATAAAAGGAATTCCTCCCACAAGGATAGCTTTTTCTATTGAAATCCCTGTGATAAATGACAGCCAGAGAATTCCTATTATATATATTGGGAATAAAGATATTATAAGTCCAGAAAATCGGAGTTTGTTGTTAGTGTATTTTTCATAAAATAAACCAGCGACATAAGCGACCGGTATAAAGCCAAAGAGGAAACCTCCTGTTGGGCCCAACAAAATTCCGATCCCCCCTGTAAAATTGTGAAAAACTGGTGCGCCTATTGAACCTAATCCAAGATAGATTATCTGACTTAATGCACCTAGTTTTTTACCTAAAATTGCACCCGATAGTAAAACAAAAAATATTTGAAGAGTTAAAGGTACGGGGTAAAATGGGATTGAAATAAATCCACCAACTGCCGTAAGTGCTGCAAACAATGCAATAAGAGAAAGGTCTTTTGATTTCATTACTAATACACCTATTGTAAACTTAAATATTTTTTAAGTTTACAATCTATTTAAAAAGTTTTCTCTTGAGACTCATAGATTTCATATGCCCTAGATATTGTGTCAGAGTCATAAGCATCTTTGTCATCTCTTATTCTTAATACCCTTGGAAATCTAAGTGCAAACCCACTTTCATATTTAGGTGAATGCTGCATTTCATCATAAAGAACTTCAACAACAATTTTTGGAACTAAAGTTACTGTTTTACCTTTTTCTTCCAAAATCAACGGAGTCAGTTGCTCTGTGATCTCGTTAAAAAGTTCATCTGAAAGACCTGTTGCTACTTTTCCTATTGTTAAAAATTTACCTTCATCATCTCTTATCCCAAGCAGGAGAGAGGAAAGCCATTTTTTTCTTCGGCCTTCCCCCCACTCAGCACCTATTATGACTAAATCTAAAGTTTCTAATGTACGTTTAATTTTTAGCCATTTTTTACCTCTCGCACCGGGCTGGTATTGAGATGAGTAATCTTTTATCATAATTCCTTCATGACCGTTGTTGATAGATCTATTGTAAAAATCTTTAATCTCTAAAGGATCTTTTGATATTTTATTTTCAGCAATTTTTACAATTTCAGATTCTTTTATTGACGAAACTAAAATGTTTCTTCTTTCTTTTAATGTTAAATCGATTAGAGATCTTTTTTCAATTAAAAGACAGTCAAAAAGAAAAAGTTTCAAGGGTATTTTCTCAGATAGCTCTGAAATCTGGTATTTTCTCCTAAGTCTCCTTAAAACATATTGGAATGGCGCTATCTTCCCATCTTTATATGCAACTACCTCGCCTTCGCATATGATAATCTCCGGAAGTAAGGTCAATCTTAGTTCAGACAAAACTTCAGGTAACGCTTCCGTAATATTTTCTAAACGTCTTGAGAATATTTTTATTGTTTTCCCAGATTTATGTACTTGAATTCTTGCTCCATCGTATTTAACTTCCATTTCTGGTTCATCTATGTCTTTTAGGGCTGAATCTATAGAGCCCGCTATTTGAGCAAGCATGGGTTTCAAAGGTCTTCCAACAGTCACATCCAATTTAGAAAGTTCATCTAGGCCTTTTTTGGAGTAGAGTGCTATTAATCCTAAATCATTTGTCAACAAATACGCTTTTTCAACATCTTTTTTAGGAATCCCAGAAAACTTTGATATTGCATCGAGAATAATTCCTTCCGCCGCTCCCGTTCTCATCTGCTCAAGAATAGTTTTAGAAAGGTATCTCGCTTCAACTGGTGATGCTGCTGAAAATAGTTCAGAAAGATACTTTATTTTTTTGTCTTGTGAACCTTTCCCCCCATATGCGGATACTTTTTCAAAAAGATCCATTAAGTATGTTATTTCGATTTTAATATCAAAAAATGTTTGTTGCTTTTTTTTCTCTATGGCCTTTTCAATTCCTTCTCCAAAATCTCCAGAGGAGTATACGAATTCCTCAACTTTTTCTTCAGTTATTCCTGTAATCTTAGAAATCACTTTCAATAAAAGTTTTGGGCCTATACCTAATTCTTTTTCTGCCCATTTAGGAAAAACATACCCGGCCAATAGACCTGTGACAAAAGGTAGGATCTCATCAGGAACAACTAAAAAGAAATCAGATAAAATATCTCTCTTCTCAAGTTTAGAGTTAGTTGAAGTTAATTTTTCATAAACATCGACAAGCTCTTTGTAGAGCATTTAATACCCTCTGTAGTTAAGATATGCAACTGTTACTAATATAGTAGTATATGTTGCGAATATCATTTCTATTATTGGAATTCCATATATAATAAATTTTCCCAGTAAATCAGCCAAAGATAGGTAATATAGAAGATACGAAATAGATAAAGGAATCGCAACTAATACAAAAAATGAAAATACAAATAAAAAGAAGGAAGGGATAGTATAATGCAAAGATAGTAATAAGCTATTTTTTATTGCTTTGAATGGAGATAAGTTATCCATTATTATTGAAGGAGATACAAAGGAGAGAAAAGCCGCCAAAAAAAATCCCATGATTACCAAGATGGGGTGAACTGCATAGAATAAAATTCCAGTTAAAAATATAATAGAGGCCATTATGTTCACAAACAGCACTTTTAATATCTTGGAATAAGCCTCTCTTATTGAATTTATATAGTTCTTTTTACCAATAGTTGCAAAGTCTCTCAATAAAATTGAAGAAAGATTAAACGCAAATATCATGAGAATCAAATAAAACAATAATGCAATTAGAATAAATACAGCCCATCTGTAGACAAATGCTAGCGCATCCCCACCTTTTTGGAATACTAGAAGGCCTTCACCAAGGTATTGAAAAAGATAGGAAGTAGTTAGAATATAGAAAAGTGTTGGAATTAAGAAAGGTAAGAATATCTGAATATGAAGACTCTGCCTTGAAACAGAGAAAACTTCTCTTAATGAAAGTTTGGGCATAATGAGAAAGTAAAATATTGATTAAAAAACGTTTTGGTCATTTAAGTAGTAAAAAAAATAGTAGTAATACTATCAAAAGTAAGAATCCTATAAGAATGCCCCCATAAAGAAGGATATTGTTAAAAGAACTAGCCCCTTTGGAAGATTCAAGAAGTTCGTTACATTCAGAGATATAATCCTCGCATGAAGATACTTTTCCTACATCACCTAAATTATTAAATTCAGCACTTGCTTTTTGGAAGTACAATTTTGCATTTTGGTAGTCTTTTGAAGAAAAGTAGCTCTTCCCCATGTCAAAATATTCTAAAGCTTTGTTATAATTATCAATTTTTAACATATTATTCTGAATTAAAGTAACTTTTTGATTGTTTCCTAGTCTTTGGTAGATATTGAGCGCTTTATTATAAGTAGAATAAGCTTTTTCATAGTTTTCTTCAGACATATATTTATTGGCTTCATTCAGATAATTCTGAGCTTCTATATAGCTAGTTGCCTTTTCAATCATCTCACCTGCTTTTAATGCTGCATCAAAGTCTTTTTTAGTTAATGATGCTTCTTTTGAATCCTCAAAGTACAGGATTGACTTTTGATATTCCCCCATATCAAAGAAATATAGTCCCATCTCATAAGAAGAGCCAGTGTTCAAAAAAAGTTCACATTTTTGTATATAATCGTCTGCTTCTAAGGTTTTGTTGATATTCTTATCTTTGTTATATTCTTCTCTTGCTATCTTAAAGTATACAAGGGCATCTCTATAATTTTTATCATTGAATGAATTTAAGGCCTGACGGAAATACATATCAGCTTTATTTGCGCCCATCATGTTTTCGTAACCTGAAATAACGTTAGAATAATTAGCTAAGACCAAATCAAGGGCTCCGTTGTGGCCCATATCTTTAATCACAACATACTTAGTCATATAATTCTCAGTAGATTGCCATAAAAGCTGTCCAAGCCCATCTAACAAGAATATCTCTCCATATGCCTTATTAGATCTGTATGTGGATGTAGAGCCTGCAACAATCTCACCATACCCGTCCTCATTAAGATCAGATGAATGTACGTTAGATATCATCTTTCCTAGATTGCTTTCCCATACTCTAGCTCCTGAATTGTCAAGAACATATACTTTTTCTCCTGCTGCAATAACTTCAAGGTCGCCATCACCACATAGATTTGATACTATAAGGTCTGACCCTTGTTTTATTGGGTATTGCCATAGAAGGTCTAAAGTGTCTGAATCTTTTACATGAAAACAATAAACATATTTGTCTGATAGCGCAATAATTTCTATTTTTTCTTCTCCTAATTCAGTGTCGGCATCATTATCTAGATTTACAGCTATAACTTTTTTTATGTCTATGTTAGTATTATAAGAATATTTTTTTATCCAAAAAGAGGAGTTATAATCAAAAACTGAAATGTTATAACCCCCAGTTATGATTTCTTTTTGTATATCTGAGTCAAGATTAGCCGCGGCAATACTACTTAGTGGTTTAGAAGGAACGGCAATTGTAGAAAAATTATATTCGTTACCATTATAACTAATCATACTAGCATTATTTCCTGCTAAAAGTGCTTCCTCTCTACCATCGCCAAATATATCTGCCCAGTTGATTTCGCTAACAGGAACAGATTTAAAATATTCTTTAGCCATACCTTGTTCAGTAAGTATGTAAAAATGAGATTCCGTTAATAATAAAATATCCTTTTGGCCATTGCCATTAAAATCAATGCCGTATGCATCTTGTGGGTAAGTTTTTAATGATTCGTTTGTATCTGGTAGGTCTATATTTGAGTCTCTTATTGAAGCCATCGTGGTATCAGTATCGGATATTTCTTTATTCCATATTATCTGCCCATTGTAATTTAAGAGATAAACATAACCATTTTCATATGCTTCCCCCCTTTTGAATCCAGTTGTGACAAGAAGTTTCCCCACTGAATCTTGAGAATGGTCAATTAGTCTCATAGACGTTATCATGTCGCCTTTCGGCTTATTCGTGAATTTCAAAGACATTTCAGTAGCAGAAATAACAGATAGAAGTACCAACATTATAAAAAATATAGGAATGACTTTTGATTTTTGAATACTTAAAAATTTTAGTTTAGACATATTCATATTTTAATGCCCTCAATTTTTTAGACAATGCTACTCTTTAATATCAGTATTATTAATTATTATTGCTATACTAATATATAAAGTTTTCGCAAAAAATAGTATACAATCTAAGAATTAGAAATTAAACATTGCTAAACAATAATAAAAATAAAAAATTAGATTATTAATAAGACTCTAATGAAGGCTTTAATCGATCAAACATCGAAATTATTGTATTTCTAGTTCCTTTTTATATTGATTTATGGCTAAAATGGAACTTTTAAATTGTACTTCTTTCTTTTCTCTATCTTCTTTTTACTTCTGTTCTTTTTAATTTTCGAAAGTTTTTTGACCAGTTCTATATCAAGAGGAACTTTATCTTCTTTACCAATCTCAAGATACCCTTCTTGAACTGCAGCTTCAAATGCCTTCTGGCCAGTTTTAGTTCTTACAATAACAGTATTCCATCCTTCTGGTGCACCAATTGAACCAATAGAGATATCAGAAAGTTCTGAAGTAAAGTCTGGACAAATTGAACAACTTTCTTGTTCATATTCCCTGACTATATCGATAGGTATCTTTTGAATATCTCCTGAAACAGAATAAATGACATAATTACCTGCGCCTATATCCACTTTGTACGTGTCTTCGGCTCTTATTTCACCTAACTCTTCCATCATTTTTATCATTGCATTGTATCTAAAATTATGCGTACAAAACAGCCCTACTCTTAGTGAAATTTTGTCAACTACACTTCTGAGAGATAACGGGTATATCTCAAGTTTTCTTATTGCTTGATGAACACAAGGAAGACCGATTATGGCTATATTTTTGAAATAATTTGAGGTTGCTGCATCTTTTAGTATGTTTAATGTTGGACAGAGGTTATACGTTGTTCCTGTTGTTTTAATAAGTTCATCATAATTTGTTACAAGAGCAGATCTTGCAAGCCAGTATTTCTCAGAATCTTTACCGCCTGTTAAAATACCGTCAATTATTCTAGAATCGAGACAATAATTCATAAGTGCTGTCGTAGTTCCTCCACTTTGCGCAGTTTTTAGTATCTCTTGATTAGTAGCCCTTACCGTATAAATTGACATATATCGCCCAAGATATTCATCAATAGAGGTACTTTCATCTTTAAAAACAGTTTCATTTATGTAGTCTAAGGGCATATAACTTCTTGGGCATTGAAATCTGCATTCTCCACATTTAACACATATTTCGTCTCTTAAAACAGGTTTTCCTTCAATATCTGATAAAGCCAATGTAGGGCATACTGCAGTACAAAGTCCACAAGAGATGCAAAGTGCTCTTTGAGTTATGTATCTAATATTTATCTCAGAATTCTCTTCAATATTTGTGAACGCTTGTAGATATTTCTCATCTTTTCTTAAGAACGCATCAAAAAATCTTTGGATTATTTCAGGACTTGGTGGACAGCCAGGAATAGCATAATCTACTTTTACCAATTCACTAATCGGTAAAAACGCATCTGTTTCGGGCATAGGCATTTGATTTCCTGCAGAGTGCATTAGTATCCCTGTAGTTACAGCGCATGCACCTAAAGCTGCAACTTTTTTTGATCTTTCCCTTATTTCTGTTACAAGTTTCATATGCCCTTTTTCAATAATCCCTACTGCGCCCTCAAATACGGCTAAATCTAACTCTTCAGGAATTTTCCGATTGTCCATCACTAAGGGGTAATATTTTACATCATATTCTTCAAGAAATTCTGTAATCTTTCCTGTATCTAGATGAGATAAAAGGCAGCCAGAGCATGATGCTAACTGAAATACACCGACTTTTGGTTTCACTGGGACTCCTCCATAAAATTAATAATAATATTCTGAACTTTGTCAATAGCGTTCCTAACTTCTTCATTCATCTCAAGACCCATAATGTTTGGGTCTACATTTCCCTGAACTAATACTAGTTTAATATTTGAAGAAAATCTATTTATCTCATGAGGAACATTCATACTGTGTGAAGATTTTATGAAATCTTCAGAAGCTATTTCTTTTCCGTCTAAGATCAAGACATCTCCAAGTTTTCCTTTAAAGTCTCCGCAATCTATTATATATAGATTTTTTATTTTGTGTTTTGAAGAATTAATAAGATTCAAAAATGGTGATATGCCAGAACCACAATCTATTATGGCAAGATTGTTAAACTTGTCCTCAATTTTTTCATCTTTGAGTTTTCTAACAAATTCTGGACCGAATCCATCGTCACCAAAAAGAGGATTTCCGCAACCCAATATCAGATTCTCTTTTATCAAGTAGTCCATTACAAATACCTCCTTTCGATGATTTTACCATCTACGTCCTTGACAATTATACAGTGCGTTGCGCAATCAAGACATGGGTCATACGATCTCATTATGACTTCGGCATATTCTTGAGGAGAACCTTCTATGGCCTTGCCTATGGTCGGGATATTCCATGTTGTAGGAGATATTATCTTGTAATCTCTCATTATACCATTGTGATCTGTTTTTGCCATATGTATTAAAGTTCCCCTTGGGGCTTCGTAAACTCCTACCCCTTCACCTTCTTTAACTGTAATGTGTTCTGGTTTTGTTTTGCCGTTAACATCCAATTGATCCAAAAGCTCTTCGGCTCTATATACCATAACTAACATTTCTCTTGCTCTTGCAACGTTTATATACAGGGCAGAATCACCTGAAAATCTTTTGAATTTGATAAATCTTGCTCGTGGGCCTGTTTCAACTGTTTCTCCATAATAAAGAGGAATCATCGTATTTGTCGTTCTTCCTTCTTCCTCTTTCCCATAAAATCTAGAGGGGATTACTTCTCTTATTGCATCAAGATTAATTTCATTTCGATCCCCGTAAGTCATGTGAGTGGCCAAAATACTAGAATTGGATATTCCAATGTTATTTGGTAAATTTTCAAGTTTCTTTTCTATTGTTTCTATAAACAAATCTTTTTGTAGATGTGCATTCTTCTCATACTTTCTGACGAGCCTGTACAAACTTGCGGCCGCCCTCTGGCTTATATTAGTATTAAATCCACCTACAGAGTAATTTGATGGATGAATTGCTTCTCCGCCGACAATATCCTTCATTTTTTGTCCGATTCTTCTCAATTCTTGAACTCTCTCTATTGACTCCTTTTTAATTTTTTCATCGTCTATTATGTCATTAAGAATTAGAAATTGGTGAAGTGCATGATCTTGCATCTTACTTGCAAGACCTAGGATCTCCCTCAATATTAAAGCATCTTGAGGTATTTCAAGCCCAAATGCTTCTTCAATTGCTTGACATGATGCTTCAGCATGAGATATTGGGCATAATCCGCATATCCTCATTGAAGCTCTTGGAGTAAACTCATAGGTTCTACCCAAAGTCAATGATTCAAAACTCCTTACCATTGTCGTTGAGATATAATATGCTCTTTCAACTATCCCTTCCTCATCCACATGAAGAACAAGTTTTGCATGCCCTTCATGCCTAGTTGTTGGGTCAAGGTTAACAATCCTCTCCCCTGTAGTTTCCATATTATTCCTCCTTAATATATATTCAATATGATTATAGACATTTAAATATTGCGGTAATAAAAAATAAAATATTTAATTAATATACAATAAGATTAAAAATAGCCGGATATTACTTGTTTTATATTGTAGATTCCAAGAATTTCTTTAATTTTAGATAGTCATTTTCTATGCGTATTGGACAACCCTGTCTCCCGTCTACGTCTTTCATCGATTCGGGCAACTCTGGATCAAATCCGAGAAGTGATTTTATTTCTTCAGGAAATTTAGAAGGGTGTGCTGTTTCTAAAGAAATACAGAAAGGGTGATCTCCCTTACTTTGGCAATACGATTCAAGACCCGCCCATCCAACAGCTCCGTGAGGTTCAAGCACTACATTGTATTTTTCATAGACATTCTTTATTGTATCCCTTGTTTTTTCATCAGATATACTCACCGAAAATATGTTAGTTTTCATTTTTTCCAGATTAGGATATTTGTGAACTTTGCCCGATTTATCTACTGTTCCACCATATAAATCAAAAAATCTAGCTAGATTTGAAGGGTGCCCTACATTCATCGCATTAGATATGCAAGCTTTTGAAGGAGAAAGTTTGTGATAATTTCCATTATTTAGATACCTAGGAAACTCGTCATTCTCATTTACCGCCATTACGAGTTTATGAATTGGCAATCCCATTCTCCTCCCAAATTCACACCCAAGAGAATTTCCAAAGTTTCCTGAAGGGACGGATATCAGTACTTTTTCACCTTCTTCTGATTTTTCAAGATATGCATAAAAGTAATAAATCATTTGAGGGAGAATTCTTCCAATATTTATCGAATTGGCAGATGTTAGATTCAAATTAGCCAAGTCTTTGTCCTGAAATGCCATTTTTACAAGATTCTGACAATCATCAAATTTACCATCAACGGCTAATGTTGTTACATTATCGCCTATTGTGTCAAGTTGTTTTTTCTGTCTGCCAGATACTTCTCCTTCAGGATATAAAATAAATACATTTATCCCTTTTACTCCTTTGAACGCTTCACCAACTGCACTGCCAGTATCTCCAGAAGTTGCAACAAGTATGTTCAATGATTTATTTTCATCTTTTAGTGCGCCCATAAGTCGCGCCATCAGCCTAGCAGCAAAATCTTTAAAGGAAGCGGTTGGACCTTGGTCAAGCCTAAGAACATATTTTCTATCATGTACTTTTTCAATTGGTACTCTAAAATTGTATGCTTCTTTGCATAACTGAAAAAGATGGTCAGATTCGATGTCAGCATAAAGGAATTTATCTAAAATTGTGTGGGCTACTTCTAAATATCTCTTCCCCCTTAGATCTTCAAGCTCCCCTCTAGAAATATTAGGTATCCTTTCAGGCATAAACAATCCTGCATCGGGAGCCTGACCCATCATAAGTGCATCTTTAAAACTCACAAGCCCTTTAAAAGGTACAAATCCAGTCTCATTAATATTTCTATTAGTACTATAATATTTAATTCCGCCCATAAAATATACTTTTTCTATAGAATTTATAAATCTTATTCAAATTATATTTATTATGGTTTTCAATAAATATAAGTTTGGATATCTAGGAACATATACCAAAAAAGTAATCTTAAAAAATAAAAAAATATTCTTATGGCTCAAGCCTTCTCCGGTCATGAGGAAATAATACGCCCTCTCGTATATTTTCGAGATTTAGCATCTGCATTATGAGCCTATCTATACCAAGGCCAAATCCACCATGAGGTGGCATTCCAAATCTAAAGGGTTTTAAATATGCTTCAAATGAAGATACAGGAAGCCCTTTTTCTTTTATTCTTGTTCTAAGAACTTCTACATTATGAATTCTCTGACCGCCAGAACTAATTTCGACACCTTTGTAGTCTAAATCAAATGCCCTTGCTATTTCTCCATCAAAGTTAGTATAAAATGGTTTAGTAGATAGAGGGTATTTTGTCAAGAAGTAGAGATCATCACCATATTTTTCCTTGACAATGTTTCCTAGAGCTTTTTCTGATTCTGTACCTAAATCTTCACCGTGATGAACATTAAATCCGCTTTCTTGGAGAAGAGAGATTGCCTCATCGTATTTGACTCTTCTAAAAGGTGTAGAAGGCGTATTTACTTCAACACCCAATAAAGCTAGTTCATTCTTCTTATTTTCATTAACACATTTCAAAATGTGAGAAACTAAATTCTCAAGAATGTACATTACATCTTCTTCGTTTTCAATAAATGACATCTCTATATCTACGGCATCAGATTCTGATAGGTGTCTTCTTGTGTTTGACTCTTCAGCCCTAAAATAGTGGGCCATCTCAAAAACTCTGTCCATTCCGGTGGCCATCATGGTCTGCTTATATAATTGGGGAGACTGTGCTAGAAAAGCTTCTCTTTCAAAATAAGAAAGGGGGAAAAGTTCAGTCCCTCCTTCAGTACCTGAAGCACTAATCTTTGGAGTCTGAATTTCTACAAATGCCTGACTCAAAAGATACTCCCTTGCGGCTCTTAGTATTTCACTTCTAATCTTGAAAATGGCAGTTACTCTAGGTTTTCTTATATCCATAAATCTATTGTCCAGTCTTGTGTCAATATCCGCATCGACCTTCTCAGAAGGATCAAGAGGTAGACTTGGCTCCGCCATACTTATCACTTCTATTTCGCTAGGTATTACTTCAAGTCCACCTGGGGCCTGAGGAGATGATTTTACATTTCCTTTGACTGCAATTACCCATTCTCTTCCTAAAGAATCCATTAATTTAAAAATATCTTCAGAAACTTTCTTTTTGGGGGCAGTAATCTGTGCAATTCCACCTCTGTCTCTCAACAAAATGAATTTAATTCCACCAAGGTCCCTTCTCTCATGAACCCATCCAGCGATTACTACTTCTTCGCCATCCTTTAAATTATCCGAATAACATGTTCTTTTAAGCATTTAAGCCACCGCGCATAATATATCTTTAAGTAATTTTATTGTTTTTGAAGGTTCGGCTCTGCCTTCTGTTTCATTAACAACTTTACCAAATAAAAAGTGTAATGCATTTTCATTTCCAGATTTAAAGTCTAAAACTGCTTTTGGATTATCTCCTATAATCTTTTCTATTATTTTAACTAATGCTTCCTCTGAACTAATCTGATAAAAGTTCTTTTTGTCCATAAGAACTGGGATTTCTTCACCGGTATCTACGGCATCTTCAATAATCCACTTAGCGTTTTTTACAGAAAGTTCTCCTCTTTCAATGAAACCCACCATATCAGATATGTGTTTGGCAGTAATCTTTGACGTTGAAACTGACAAGTTTTTCTCATTTAATCTTCTTTTGAGTTCAGTTGCACACCACTTACCCGCTTCAAGGGGATTTGAATTTTTTGCAGACTCTTCAAATAAGTCAGATAGATAAAGATCAGATATCAAAGCGTCAACTATTTCTTCCCCTAAACAATATTCTTCCATAAATCTCTTTTTTTTGTTGTGAGGAGATTCTGGGAGTACTGACTCAATTTCTTGGAGCATCTCCGGACTAATATAAATTGGAACTAGATCTGGATCAGGGATATACCTATAATCTGCAACTGTTTCTTTTTTTCTGAGAGTTTTAGTTATCATGCTTGCTTCGTCAAAGTGCCTTGTTTCCATTGTTATTGTTCCGCCTCTTTGGAGAACGGCCTTCTGCCTAACAATCTCATATTTCAAGGCTTTGTAGATACCCTTCACAGAGTTGACATTTTTTATTTCAATTCTGTTTCCACCCATTATAGAGATGTTAACATCTGCCCTAATAGATCCTGATTCCCCCCTTATCACGCCTAAATATTCTAAAGATAACAAAAGGTCTCTCAAAAATTCTCTTGCATACTCGGGAGATTTTATATCCGGCGCAGTTACTATTTCTGCTAGAGGCACACCAGATCTGTTAAGATCAACTTTACCTTCTCTTAGTTCATATCTGCCTGGGTCTTCTTCAATATGGATCTCCCATATGCCGACCCCCATGAAGACGCCATTTCCTAAAATAGGTTGAGATGTTCTTTGGTAATTAGAAGGTAGATCTGGATAAAAATAATGTTTTCTTTGAACGTAGAAAGGCTTTTCATAGGCTTTGCAACCTAAAAATAAACCTATTTTTAATAAATTTTCTAATGCCTTTTCATTCACACCCATTGGTTTTGAACCTGGCTGCGATGTACATATGGGGCAAATATTATTATTTGGGGGGGAATTAATATAATCTGTTGAACATTCACAAAAGATTTTTTGATTTGTTTTTAATTGAACGTGTATTTCAAGACCTATTTTTAGATTCAGATCTTTGTATTTCTCTTCGTGAAGCTGCAATTATATTCCCCCGCAAGCTATTTCTACTGCCCTCATGCCTTTAAGCAATTTAGACTCGGATAAGCTATCGGCGTGAAGTTGTAATCCAACAGGAAGACCTTTTACTTCTCCAACAGGCTGGCTTGAGGCGCATATACCCGCAAGATTTGCACTCACAGTAAGTATGTCTGAAGAGTACATGGCGAGTGGATCGGATATCCTTTCTCCTATCTTCCAAGGGAGTGTGGGCATAGTTGGACCGATAAGTAAATCATATGAATTAAAAATTCTTTTAAAATCTTTTTTAATGGCGCTTCTTGCCTTCAAAGCTTTTGTATACCATCGACCCTTAAACTCTTCCATTGTGATAAATGTTCCAAGTAGAACTCTTCTCTTGACCTCTGTTCCCATTGAAGTTTCTCTTGTATTTGAAACAGCCTCTACGATGTCTTGTCCTCCCGTATAATGGCCGTATTTAAATCCATCAAATTTTGACATTGCGGATGAAAACTCACTAAACACAACTAGATAATAGATAGGTATAGAGTATTTTATATTTGGAAGTGAAACTTCTTCTATTTTTGCACCTTGTGATTCAAGCATTCCAATTTTATCTAGAATCATGTTTTTAATTTTTTCATCAACGCCTTCGAAGAACTCTTTGGCATAGGCAATCTTCATATTTTTGATATCCTCATCTTTGAAGTTTTCAACTGTTTTGAGGTATGAGTTATTGCTTTCAATAGTTACTGTGTCCCTTGGGTCTTTACCAGAAATTACATCAAGCAAAAGTGCTATTCCATATGTATCCTTGGCAAAAGGTCCGGGCCCTTCTAGGCTCATAGCCATGTCAGAAAGTCCATATCTAGAAACTAGTCCATAACTTGGCTTGAATCCGTATACCCCACAAAAACTTGCGGGACACCTTATTGATCCGCCTGTATCACTACCTATAGAAAGATCAGAAAAATCTGCAGCTACTGAAGCCGCACTTCCTGAAGAGCTCCCTCCAGGCACATAATCAATATTTCTAGGGTTTTTTGTTGGCCCAAAATAAGAAGAAGTTCCGTCTGAACCACATGCAAATTCATCCATGTTACATTTACCTATTATGATTCCATCTTCTTTCTTAATCGAATTAATAACAGTCGCATCATATGGGGATATGTAATTCTCTAATACTTTTGAACCACAAGTCATTCTAAGTTTAGAAACTGCAATGTTATCTTTAATCGAGATAACAAGGCCAGAAAGCTTTCCTTGGTTATTTTCATTTATTTTTTTCTGAATTTCCTTTGAAGATTTTTCAGCTTCTTCAATACTTAGAGTAATAAAAGCATTTATCTCTTTATTACTTTTTTCAATTTCTCCAATTTTTTTATGGAGATGTTCTTCAACTGAATTGGATAATAAATCCTCAATGAGATCTCTAGTAAACATGATATCACTAAATCAAAGATTTCTTGGAACGACTATAAAATCGTCTTCTATTTTGTTATAGTTAGTTTTAATACCGTTGATATTACAGAAAGGTTTTGGTTTTGAATCTTTTCTCAAAACATTGACATTTTCCACCACATAGTAAAGCTCTTTTTCGCCAACTTTTATCTCATCAATAATTGAAAATTCTTCAAGAATTCTCTCAAATTCTTCACGGAATTTTTCTTTTTCTTTGTCAGAAAGCTTTAATCTAGCAATTTCTGAAACTCTTTCTATAACATAATCATCGATAATGGTTTCTACCATTCTTACCCCTTCAAAATTTAAAGTTGTTGTCTTAAGATTGCATATAAATGTTTCTCTTATAATATGGCTAGATTAAGTCTTTATATGCCTTAAGAATATCAACATCTCTCAAAATACCAATAAGAGAATTATCTTCTCGAATGACTGCAATATATCTTGTTCCCTCTTTTTGAAGAATTTCAATTGCTTGGGATATTGGTAAATTTTGATTGATAGATGAATATCCTTTTTTTAAGTAGTTTGAAACTGGCTTATTAGGTAGATAAAAGTTACTAGTACCAATTAGTACTGAAGCTTTCCAGTTCCAATCCCAATCATCACCAGACTCACCTTTCGTAGCATCTGATTCAGTAATCCCACTAATTATCTCTCCTGAGCGGACCATGTCAGTGGTATCCAATAAACCTACAAATTTACCTTTGTCGTCAAGGACACCTAGAAATGAAACTTTAAAGTTTAACATTATTTTAGAAGCTATGTAAGTAGGAGTCTTTTCCCAGACACTCATGAAATAATTGTGGTTAATAAACTCAGAAATTGATTTTTTAAGTTTATACTTTTTACCAACTAAAGGAAGTAGTCCTTTTAAAGAGATAATACCAATAACATTACCATTCTCAACTACTGGCAGGTAATAGAAATCACCACTTAAAAACAAAGAAATGACTTTCTCAATGTTATCTTTTTTATTTATAACTGGGATTTCTCTCCTCATTATTAAAGCCAATTGTTCTTCTTCCGGTTTTGAAAGTATATCATTAATATTAATAATACCAAGAAATGAGTCAGTGCCTTCTTTGAATGTAATTAGTTCAGATATGTCATTATTTTTCATTGTTTCTATAGCTAGGGCCCTATCACTAGGAATACTGAATTTTAAGAAATCCCTTATTATAATCTCATCTAAAGTCATTTTACTCCCTCATTACGATAAATTTATATAATGAATAAACTTTTTTTTGTTAGTGATTTCATGGTAAAGAGAAAACAGCAGGCTGTTGGTGGGGCAATGCCGGCAACTGGTGCTGGACTCATCAGATATTTTGATGAAGACGAAGGAGGATTAAAGATCCGTCCTGAAGCGGTAGTAGCAATCTGTGTTGTCGTTATAGTGGCAGGCGTACTATTACAGTTTTTTGGTGCAGAACTCTTAGGCTTCTAATTAATTTTATATATCGTCCTCTTTTTTATATTCTTTACTAAATCTTTTGAACGGATTTTCTTTACTGAAAGTATCTATATTTGGTTTTTCAGAGCCATCACTACAAGTCTCATTTACAGGTACAATTGTTTCCCCTGTTTTATTGTCTTCAATTGTGTTATTATCTAACTTCTCTTCTTCACCGAAAAGGGCAAATTCGTCCTTTATTATATCATCAAATCTCTTTTGTTTTTCTTGATCAAGTGTTTCTTCAATCTCTTTTTCTCTAAAAAGTGTAAATTCGTCCTTTATTGTATCATCAAAATTTTTTTGTTCTTCTTGATCAAGTTTTTCTTCAATTGGCTTGTAAAATGATTCAGAAGTTACAAATGGAGATCTTGGAATTGAATTCTTTGTATCGGACTTTGGAATAAATCTTTTAGATGCTTCTACTTCTCCTTCTAGTTTAGCACATCTTAACCTCAATTCATTAAATTCTTCTTCCATTTTAAGCGTTTTATTCAACTTGAATTCAAGTTCAGATTTATCTTCTTTTAAGACTTTTAATTTTCTCAAAGCGTTTTCAAGTTCATCATTTAGCTCATTAATCTTTATTTTCATGCTGTCGTTTTCAGCTTTGTAAATTTTCGCTTTTTTTATTTCTTCTAGTGAGGGAAGTTTTCCCTTTGATAAGATTATACAATCTTTTCCTACAGCCACTATTTCATCTGCTACTAAAGTTATTTTTGTTTCAAATCTCAAAAGTTTTGATTCTGAACGAGAAAGACCGTAACTTTCGGCAGTCTGCCCAAGCTTCATGTGAATAAGAATTTTGCCTTCCACCATCTCAATATCAACATTCTTTACATATCCTTTTATGGTACCAGCGATATCAATCAATAGTTTATTAGTAAACTGGCCTTCAGCACCTGACATTAAATCCATAAATACCCCTCTTAAATCATTAAAATATAAGATTTATAAGTGAATATATTATTTAAACTTATTGTTTATTTTTCTAAAATTCGTCTATTTTAGTTTGTTTTAATCCTCTTTCGTCATAATCTTTTCCAAAAACTACTGCTTCAGAAATTCTTTCGCCCAATACTTTTTTTATAGTAGGGAGATAATCAATATTCATCATATTTTGATTTTTTATCCCTTCGTTATACAATCTTCTGGCCCGCATACGTCCAATACCTTTGATTCCAACAAGATCTATTAATTCTTCTTTAACCCCATATTTGACTCTTGTTCTCAAATTTCTTATTTGTGGAACATTTCTTCTAAAGATTTGATTTATTCGTTCAAATGAATACAGAAGCCAATCAATATTTTCCCTAAGCCTCTGTAAATCTCCTTCACCAATTCCATATTTTAAGACTAATAAATCTTCTTTTTCTTCGTTTATCCAATCATAAAAAAGCATTGCTGTTTTGAATTGAGATATAAAAAACTCAAATTCTGCTTCCTCATAAGAAGAATCTGGGATATCTGTGATTATCTTCTCCCAGAATTCTGAAAGTGTCTCGTGATAAACTTCAAACTCTTTTTTTCTTAGGTAAAGTGTTGGCATATCAGGAGTAGAGCACAACAAATGGAGGATTCCTATATCATTAAATTTATCCTTCATAATACCATCCCTCATTATGATTGCAGATTTAGGGTCAATATATAATTTTGAAACAACAGACCCCAGAGATGTTGGGGAAAAATCTTTTTCTAAAAAGCTATTTTCTATTAAAAAATCAAGATTCTTGTCTAGAATAGGAACAATTAATTCAGGATCTTCCTTAAAAGCATAAAATGTTCTACTGAAGAAATTGTGAAGATCTCCTCTGTCTCTGGCGAAACCAGATGCAATGAGCGAAAGAACATGCGCCCTTAGCCCGCCCTCGGCAGCAAGTTTTGACAATATAGGCAATGGTTCAGATTCTATATATTCTTTAAATAAAAAATCTTTTTCTTCTTCCCTTTTTGCAATTAGTATGGCTTCTCCAACAGAATCATATTTTGGTCTTCCGGCTCTGCCCATCATTTGGGATATTTCAATCCTTGGTATCTTTATTGAACCGAAGTTTGAATCAAATCGAAAATAATCTTTTATTATGACTCTTCTAGCAGGTAGATTTACGCCTGCGGCAAGTGTAGGTGTTGCTACGATGACCTTTATCGCATTACTAATGAAAAAGTCCTCAATTTTTTTTCTGTCTTCAGATAGTAAACCTGCGTGATGAAATCCAACACCGTGTCTAAATAATTTTTCTAACTTCTTTCCCGATGTTGTGTCTGAAAATAGTACTTCTGTGTTTGTTATAGAAAATCTTTTTGCAATTTTTTCTGAAGTTGACTCGGCAGCCCTTCTACTATTTACAAATATTAATACCTGACCTCCGTCCATTATAGAATCTTTTGATAACTGGTAAACAGGATCTTCTACAGGGCCGATATCTTTTTCTTCATTCTCAAAAAATAATATATCTTTCAAAAGAACTCCTTTCTTTAAAGGTACGGGCCTCCATTCAGATTTCACTAGAACTGCTTTTAGCCATGAAGCTATTTCATCTGCGTTTGAAATTGTTGCAGATAATCCAATTATCCTTTTATCTGATAGCTTTGAGATTACTATCTCAAGTGTTGCCCCTCTTTTTGGAGAATCAATCAAGTGGATTTCATCATAAACAACTAATGAAAAATCATTGAAAAAATCAGTATCGTTTCTTAAAAGAGAATCACAACGTTCAATAGTCAGGATTAATACGGAATATTTTTTTAGGGTGTAATCAAGATGATCATAATCACCCGTCGATATCCCGACATTCAATCCTAATTCTTTGAATTCCCGGTATTTCTCATCGGCCAATGCTCTTAATGGAACTAAATAAATGGACTTTTTGCCTTCGTCTATTGATTTTAAGATAGCGAGAATTGCCATTAGAGTTTT
Source organism: uncultured Thermococci archaeon (assembly GCA_964521515.1). GTDB lineage: Archaea > Methanobacteriota_B > Thermococci > Methanofastidiosales > Methanofastidiosaceae > Methanofastidiosum. The sequence goes on along the minus strand of CAZFRW010000020.1, from coordinate 1,576 downwards.
ACCTGAAGCGGTGGGTATTGCAAGAATAAGATTATTATCCGATAGAAGACCTTGGTTAACTGCTTCTTCTTGTGGTGGGTATAAGTTATCATACCCTTTAGATTGAAGAAGACTAATATCTTCTTTTTTAAGAGGAAGGTCTTCAATCTTCATGGAAAACCTTAAAATTGTCTATTTATTAAATTAATGAAGGTGTTTTAATGCTCGGTGTGAAAGATTTTGAGATGTTTGAAATTATAGATATCAAAGCAAGAGAAGTCCTTGATTCTAGAGGCAATCCCACGATTGAAACAGAAATCATAACTGGAGGAGGTTATGGCTCAGCGATCGTACCCTCAGGCGCTTCTACTGGAAAACACGAGGCTTTAGAGCTTAGAGACAAGAATGACAGATATGGTGGAAAAGGCGTTTTGAACGCTGTTAGGAATGTTAACGAAACTATCACCCCTTTACTTATAGGCATGGATATCCGAAAACAGAAAGAGATTGACAGAGTAATGATCGAAGAAGATGGAACAGAAAATAAAACTAATCTTGGTGCAAATGCCATACTTTCAGTTTCTCTTGCGGCTGCAAGATGTGGCGCCGACACAATTAATATTCCTCTTTACCAGTATATTGGTGGGCTAAATGCCTATGTTCTGCCAGTACCAATGATGAATGTAATAAATGGGGGGCAACATGCTGGGAATGAGCTTGACTTCCAAGAGTTTATGATAATGCCAGTTGGGGCCAAATCTTTCTCCGAAGCTTTAAGGATTAGTGCTGAAGTTTATCATCAAATGAAAAAAATTATTGCTAAAAAATATGGGAAGGGTTCAACTAATGTTGGAGATGAAGGCGGATATGCTCCTCCAATGAAGGAAATATCTGAACCACTTGAAATAATTATGTCAACTCTTGAAGAGTTATCCTATAAAGATGTTGTTAAAATTGCCTTAGATACTGCTTCGTCCTCATTCTATGACGAAAAATCAAAAAGATATAATGCCATGGGAAAGAAAATGAGTTCTGAGGAACTGATAGATCTATTTGCTGATGTATGCTCAAAATATCCAATTATATCCTTAGAGGACCCAATGGCAGAAGACGATTCTGAGGGATTTGTAGAGATAACAAAAAAATTGGGTAAGAAGATACAAATAGTTGGCGATGACAATTTTGTCACAAATAGAAAAAAACTTTCAAATGGTATTAAAAATGGAACTTGTAACTCTCTACTATTGAAGGTGAATCAGATAGGCTCTTTGACGGAGGCTATCGATACTGCAAGCCTTGCTTACAGAAATGGTTACTCAGTTGTTGTAAGTCACAGAAGTGGCGAAACAGAGGACACAATGATTGCAGATATTGCCGTAGGAATTTCTTCTGGCCAAATAAAAACTGGTGCCCCTACAAGAAGCGAACGCTGCGCAAAGTACAATAGATTGCTAAGAATAGAAGAATATTTAGGGGAAAGCGCTGTATACGCTGGGAAAAACTTCAGAATACCATTTTAAGGCCGAGGTAGTCTAGCTAGGTAAGGCGGCGGTCTCGAAAACCGCTGGTGCTCGCCACCACAAGGGTTCAAATCCCT
>CAZFRW010000019.1:13958-21768 GCA_964521515.1 uncultured Thermococci archaeon | reverse complement strand
ATAAATTAGACTAAATATTAATATTGCATAAAATTATCAAAGATTAATAAATTATATATATAAAAAATAAGGATATTAAGAATTGTTTTTTATTTAATAATAGATATTCTTATAATCGGCAATAGTTGTGATTATATAAATACAAACAGTTATTATATTGCTTTATTGAGTTGAGGTATATGAAAGTTGTAATTGTTGGAACCGGTTTTGGTGGTCTTTCTGCAGCTGCTTTGCTCGCAAAAAATGGATTTGATGTAACAGTTTTAGAAAAAAATGATCATCCTGGAGGAAGGGCGAGTGTTTACAGTGAAAAGAAATTTTATTTTGATATGGGCCCTTCGTGGTACCTTATGCCAGATGTATTCGATAATTTCTATGCTGAATTTGGAAAGAAACCTGAAGATTTCTTTGAACTAAAACACCTGGACCCTTCTTATAGAATTTATTTTGAAGGACAAGGAAGGGTAGACATATCTGCCGATTTGAAAAAGAATTTTGCTCTTTTTGATACATTTGAAAAAGATGGGGGCAAAAAATTACAAAAGTACTTAGAGTCTGCTGAGGAAATGTACGAAGTCTCTATGAAAGAACTCATGTATCGGGATTATCGAAGTATATTTGACTTTATGGATAGAAAATTACTAAATCAGGGGCGCAAACTTAATCTTTTGGATACTCTCGATAAATTTGTAAGTAGGCATTTTGAAAGTGATAAAGCCAAAAAAATAGTGGAATACTCAATAGGATTTCTTGGTAGTTCTCCTCACAATACACCTTCTTTTTATCACATTATGTCCCATATTGACCTTACTCTTGGAGTTTGGTATCCAGAGGGCGGAATGAGAAAAGTTGCGGATTCTGTTTATAGACTTGCGATGTCCTATGGTGCAAAGTTTTACTTTAATGAGCCTGTAAAGAAGATAGAAATTAAAGACAATAAAGCTAGAAAAGTCATAACAGATAAAAAATCTTACGATGCGGATTTAGTAATTGTTAATGCGGATTATGCCCATGCAGAAATGGATTTAATTGATAAAGAGTACAACAGTTATTCGGAAAAATATTGGGAAAAAAGAGTTATGGCTCCATCAGCACTCGTTGCATATGTTGGGGTGGATAAACAATTCGACGAACTTGCGCACCACACACTATTCTTAGACAAAGACTGGTCAAAAGGTTTTGATACCTTGTTTGACCCTAAGAAAGCCGCCTGGCCAGAAAATCCTTCCTATTATGTAAATGTACCATCAAAAACAGATTCTACAGCAGCTCCAAAGGGAAAAGACACTCTTTTCATACTAGTTCCTCTAGCTCCAGGACTAAAAGACACGCCTGAAATTAGAGAACAATTTTTCAACAAGATAATGGATAATCTAGAAAAAACAATAGGCCAAAATATCAGAGATCACATTGTTGTTAAGAAAATATTTTCTATAAACGATTTCAAAGAAAGATACAATGCGTACAAAGGTACTGCTCTTGGATTGTCTCATACAATGATGCAAACAGCATTATTTAGGCCATCGCACAAGAGTAAGAAAGTAAAAAATCTATATTACTCTGGCCATTACACCCACCCAGGGATAGGTGTTCCAATGACCTTAATTTCATCTCAAATAATCGCAAAGGAGATAATTAAAGAATATAAATAATGTGAAGGATTATGGTAGATAAAACACTTTATTCAATTTTTAAAGGCGGAAGTAAAACGTACTTTTATAGTACTATCTTCTTCCCAGAGAGGGCAAAAGAAGATGTATTTAAATTGTACAGTTTTGTAAGAAAGGCCGATGATTTAGTAGATTCTATACCCCAACAAAGTGAAGAATTCTTTGAATTTAAGGACAAATATCACGAAGCAATGAAAGGCACAATTACAGGAGATGTAGTTATTGATTCTTTTGTTGAAGTTTCAAATAGAAAAAACTTCGAACCTAAATGGACAGATGCTTTCTTGAACTCAATGGAGATGGATATTACAAAATCAACTTACAAGAACTTAGATGAACTAATGATTTACCTTTATGGATCTTCTGAAGTAATAGGATTATTTATGGCGAGGATTCTGGATCTGCATGAATACTCCTTCACGGCCGCAAGACATCTTGGTAGGGCAATGCAATTTATCAATTTTATAAGAGATATATCTGAAGATTTAGTTTTGGGGAGAGTTTATTTTTCACAGGAAGATCTTGAAGAATTCAAATTACCAAGTTTAACGCTGAAAGATACAAAAGAAAGACCTAAAGAATTTAAAGAATTTATCCAAAAACAATTGAACACCTACTTTGATTGGCAGAAGAAGGCTGAAGAAGGATTTCCATACATCCCAAAGAGATATTTAATACCAATAAAAACTGCATCAGATATGTATAATTGGACAGGCAAAACAATAAGCAAAGATCCTTTTATAGTCTATAAGAGGAAAGTGAAGCCCTCTATCTCAAGAATAGTATCAACTATCGCGTATAATTCCATACTCTTAAGAGAAAGCGATCAAATCAAAGATCTTAGGTTAGCCCTCAATTATCTCTCCGAGTAGGGGGGTAGTTTTGATAAATTCATTGAAATTAGTTTTCAAGATTTCAAGGTTCAGGTTTTGGATATATACTGGTGGAACTTATGTAGTAGGGTATTCATTAGGATTCACTAATATTTTCGATTTTTTTAAACTCAATTATTACGTTTATCTGATCTATTTTTTCCTATTAGCAAATATTTTTATATATGGGGTTAATGATTACTGGGATAAGGAAACTGATAAAAATAATCCAAAGAAAGAAGAAAAGGAACATAGAGTAGAGGACAAAGAAAGAAAAGGATTGCTCAGAATCTTATTTTTTGTTGGAATAGCGAGCATCATTCTGATGGTCTTCCAAGATAATATTGAAAGGATTATCTTCTTAATATTTTTGTTTTTATCTTATTTTTATAGTGCAAAACCCCTAAGATTTAAACAAATTCCATTTTTAGATTTCTCTTCAAACTACCTGTACGTGATGCCAGGAATATTCAGTTACTATATGATTACTAAAACTTTACCCCCCACTATCTTCTTAATTGGAGGTTTCTTTCATATATCTGCAATGCATATTTTTTCTGCGATACCGGATATTCAGTATGACGGAGAGGCTGGAATTAATACAACACCAGTCTTCATAAAGGAAAGACCTTCTCTTGCATTATGTTTTATCTTTTGGAGTATTCTATCTGCGATAGTACTAATCTCTGCAAAGTTTAATCCGCTAAGTTACTTAGTTTTAATATATCCAATTTTCCCATTATTACTACTCCTTAAAAGAGAACTTAGAATAGAAAAATTATACTGGTATTTACCTTATATAAATACTTTTCTTGGTGGCTTATTATTTACTTCACTTGTCTTATACAAAGCCTTTATTATTTAGTTAAATTTAAATTATAATCCAAATAAAATAATTATCTATAGACAGAGGAATTGTATGGAAGAAGACCACAATAAAATGTATATACTAATTGTTGCATCCCTTGCTTCTTTTTTAACAGCGTTTATGGGTTCTTCGATTAATATAGCCTTGCCCGCACTGGGCAATGAATTTAACATTAATGCCGTGATATTGAGCTGGATTTCAACATCTTATCTACTTTCTGCCGTGATTTCACTTGTTCCCTCTGGTAGATTGGCAGATCTATATGGCAGAAAGAAAATATTTACTTATGGAATTATTATATTTACAATCGCTTGTTTAATTTCAGCCATATCAAATTCTACTTCAATTTTGATATTTTCAAGAGTTTTAACAGGTATAGGGGTTGGGATGATATTCAGCACAAGTGTTGCTATAGTCACATCTGCTTTCCCCGTACAAGAAAGGGGTAAGGTAATAGGGTATACTGTCTCCGCTGTTTATTTAGGGCTTTCTATGGGACCATTCATTGGAGGGATACTAACAGAAAATTTTGGTTGGAGAGGCTTATTTATTGCAAGTGCTTTAATGGGGATATTCAGTGCTTTTATAACAATTTTAATCAAGGGTGAATGGGCAGAAGCCAGAAATGAAAAAATGGATTATTTTGGAACTATAATCTATGCTTTGAGTCTCAGTATGTTCATCTATGGTTTTTCTCTTCTTCCATCTATACAAGGAGCAGGATTTATCTTAGCCGGTATTTTATTTATCTTAATATTTGTCTACTGGGAAGTTAAATTTGATAGCCCCATGTTAAACGTCAGAATTTTTAGAAACAATCGAGGCTTCACATTCTCGAATATAGCTGCTTTAATACACTACAGCGCGACTTTTGGTATCACTTTTTTATTAAGTCTATATTTGCAATATATCAAAGATCTTGGGCCGCAAAAGGCAGGCTTAATTTTACTTTCTCAACCTTTAGTTATGGCTATTTTTTCTCCTTATGCTGGAAAGCTATCGGATAGAGTTGAACCAAGAGTTGTGGCAACTACTGGGATGTCCATCACTTTTATAGGATTATTAATATTCTCATTTCTAGATCAAGATACAAGTATATTCTTTATAGTATTAAATTCAATACTAATAGGGTTTGGATACGCCCTTTTTTCGTCCCCCAATATGAACTCAATAATGAGTTCTGTTGAAAAAAGATTTTATGGGATAGCTTCTGCTATGGTCGGTACAATGAGATTAATTGGGCAAATGATGAGTATGGCCATTGCAATGGTTGTGTTTGCTATAATAATAGGTAGAGTTGAAATCACACCGGAATATTACTCTGCTTTTTTATCAGCGGCAAAAATTGCTTTTACAATATTTACTAGTTTATCGTTTATTGGAATATTTACATCCTATTACAGGGGAAATATAAGAAAAGATTCAAATTCAAATCATTAGATACCAAGAGCTTTAATTTCTCGAGAAATTACATCGATTGGATTTTCAAGTTTTGAGATTATTTTTTTATTGTTATCGTGGTAGACATCCAGATTGTTATCCTTCTCTATAAATTTAGTTATCTTTTCTGGATCCAACAAATGAATTTTAAGCCCTTGTTCTATCATTTTCTTTGTAACTGCCAAGAGTTTCTCTGGGTAGGTGGTCAAGGCTGGTGTGTTTAGTGCAACAGCTTCTCTATTCATGCTCCCCCCTGCACTTATGACAAGGTCAGAATAACTCATAAGACTAAGAGCATCAACAGGTTCTTCTGGTATTATAACATTATTATAGTTAAAAACAGATTTCTGCTCTTCAAATCTTGGGAAGACTACAAACTGGTAATCTGTTAAAGATTTTGTTTTTTCTAGTATGGCCTTAACTATCGTTTTATCTTTATTCCCATTATAATAATTAGCCTTCACAGGTTCTGGCCTCATCACAATTGTAAATTTGTCCTCAGAAAGCCCTAATTGAGAGATAAAGGAGTCATCATATTTAAAATCACTGACATTTGCAATTTCACAAAAACCATTAAAACGGATTACTTGACTTTCATCGACACCATATCTCGTTATTTCTTCTAAAGGTATTGCATCTGGTGCGATTACTTTTGAGGACAAAGGCAACATGAGCTTGTTTTGGGCAATTGCAGTTTCGTTATCCAGTACACAGATCGAAGGTATACCTAGCCCATAAGATACCCTAGCACCTTCAACTGAATGCTTGTATAAGGCTAAATCAATTTCTTCACTGTTAATTATCTCAGAAAGTTCAAGTATTCTTTTTGAACTTTCAACTAGTTTTGATTTCTTACAAAATCCCCCATGCCTACCGACTACAGTATGCTTTATTCCGTACAATTCTAATAATGATGAAAGCCCGTCAAAATCCCTAGAAGTAACGAAAGTTTCATGTCCTCTAGCCTCGAAATTTTTTATAATTCCTTTAAAGAAGTTTACATGTGGCGTATTTGATATGTCAATCCATACTTTCATCTTTATCGAACTTCAATACTTTCATATATATTTTAAAGTTTCGGGTATAATTGTTTCACAGCATGAAAAAATAAGCCATATTATAGCTCTAAATCATTAATGGAGCAATTTTATATCTTATAACAATTCCTAAACCTTGAATATTACTTTTCTTAGAATAATAAGTTGATTTCTAATAATTTTATCCTCCGTGAGCTGTAGCAAGTATTTTCAGGGTTTCGCCGTTTTTAATCGTGTCATCTATTGACGTAAGCATTCTATCGCCCACCATTACAAGCATGTATTCATTAATTTTCTCATTTTGTATAGCCGCTTTTATAAATTCTTTATTATACTTATTAGAAATAAACTCAACAATCTCCTTGAAAGTCATCTGATCGCATTTTACATCTATCTCGTTTTTTCCTATAATGTCCCTATATTCAGCATATATTTTTACTTTTATCATATGTATTCTATAAATGATTCAAACTACAATCTTTTTAAATGTTTTGAAATTATTTTAATTATTATCAAAAAAGTATTTAAATCAAAAGAAACTCATATATTGTGGTGATTTCAATGACATTTTGTGCAAGTTGTGGCTCTCAGAATCCGGATGGCAGTCAGTTCTGTACCGGCTGCGGTGCTAAATTAGGCGCTGGTGCACCAGCTAATGCTGGATTTTCTGGTGGCGGCCAGGGATACAAATTTGAAATAACAGAAAGACCTGTTTTTAGTATTTTAAATGTGAAGTTGAATAGTGGGCAATCCATAGTTGCAGAAGCTGGAGCAATGGTAACTATGTCCCCCAATGTCAGTCTAAAAACTGAGATGAAAGGTGGACTTGGTGGAGCTCTAAAACGTGGCGTTCTTGGAGGCGAATCTCTATTCTTGAATACATTTACAAGCAATGGACCAGGTACGATTAGTTTTGCGCCAGGGTACCCCGGCGATATAACTCATATTAAAATGAAAGGAGAAACATGGTTTTTGCAGGGAGGAGCATATATGTGCTGTTCTCCCGAAATAACAATTGACACTAAATTCCAGGGGTTAAAAGGCTTGGTATCTGGGGAGGGATTATTCTTCCTAAAAGCTGATGGAGTAGGAGATTTATTCATCTCAAATTATGGATCAATAATTGAGAAAGAGCTAAAGGGAGAATCATTCAAAGTTGATACTGGGCACCTTGTAGCTTTCTCTAGTGGCATTACATATACTATTGAGAAGGTTGGAGGTTGGAAATCTACAATCTTAAGTGGCGAAGGACTTATTGCAAATGTATCAGGTACTGGAAAATTGTTGATGCAAACAAGATCTCCAAGATCACTAGCTCAGTGGCTTTCACCGCTCATGCCATCGGGTAGCGGTGGCGGTGCAGGTGGCTTTAAAATAGGCCTAAGTTAAATAATATTCTAATTTTATTTTTATTCTTCTTTTTCTTCTAAATCGATTCTAACACTCTTCTTTATTGCAAAACCTGCTTCGGCTTCACATGCTTTTAGTACACCACATGGGACAGGACATACTGCATGTAGGATGTCTGCTTTTTGATAGACTGGATTTATAGGCATCTTTTTGAAAACCACATCTTTGTCTAAAGTCTCTATATCTTCAGCATATTTTTCAAGCAATTTGCAATTGGTTTTAAGTTCAACTTTAAACCCTAGTCCTTTTCTTTTAACTTTGACTTTTGTTACAAAACCACATGCTCCCGAGTCTATAGTACATTCAATCATGGCATCACTTCAATATACATTCTATATTATGATCATCAACTATAACGTATTTATAGCCTTGTTCTGTTAAAAATATTTGTCTGTTAGATGAGTATTCCTGATCCCTAGTATCCTTAGTGACTATTGAATAAAACTTTGCGGATGATCCATCTTTTTTTGGCCTTAATATCCTGCCCAATCTCTGAGCTTCTTCCTGTCTAGA
>CAZFRW010000019.1:0-13858 GCA_964521515.1 uncultured Thermococci archaeon | reverse complement strand
CATCTTTTTTTGGCCTTAATATCCTGCCCAATCTCTGAGCTTCTTCCTGTCTAGACCCAAAAGTACCTGAAACTTGGATAGCTACGTTTGCATCAGGCAGATCTATAGCAAAATTTGCCACTTTAGATACAACGAGAATACTAATTTTGCCTTTTCTAAAATCTGAGTATATCCTTTCCCTCTCCTTATTTGGAATTTTACCGGTTATTAGTGGGGCTTTAAGAAATTCTGCAATTTTCTCAAGTTGCTCTATATACATACCGATAATAAGAATTCTGTCATTTTTATGATGCCCAATTATTCTCTTTAAAATTTCATATTTGAATGGATTTTCTGCGGCTATTCTGTACTTGTTCCTATCATCAGATGTAGCATATACTATCCTTGATTTTTCAGGCATATGCACTCTAATTTCATAACATATAGCTTCGGCTATCCACCCTTGTTTTTCAAGATTTTTCCAGGGCATGTCAAATTTTTTCGGCCCGATAAGACTAAAAACATCTTTCTCTCTCCCATCTTCTCTTACTAGGGTAGCTGTTAATCCAAGTCTTCTCTTTGATTGTATATGGGCTGTGATTTGGAATACAGGTGCAGGCAATAAATGAACTTCATCGTAGATAATAAGGCCCCAGTTTTTCTTGTCAAATATATTGAAATGGGTGAAATCATCTTCTTTTTTGCTTCTATACGTCAATATTTGATATGTTGTTACTGTTATCTCTCTTATTTCTTTTACTTCACCAGAGTATTCACCTATCTTCTCTCGGGGTATATCTGTTTTATCCAGTATCTCATCAATCCACTGCCTAACAGCAATAACATTTGGGCAAGTAATCAAGGTATTAGTCTTCACCTTAGACATGACACCCATACCAATTACTGTTTTACCTGCGCCACACGGAAGAACAATTGTTCCACTTCCCCCTTCTACTCCGCCGCTTCTATAGAAAACATTTACGGCGTCTTCTTGGTATTTTCTTAATTGGAAGTTTACGCCACTCTTAGTAGTGCTTAAAAGATTAATCTCTAAATAATCTCCATCTTCATAGCCTGCTAAGTCAAGGGCCGGCCATCCAATCTTAATTAAATCTTGTTTCAAAAATCCTCGGCTATTGGCATCTACCTTAAGAGTATTGTCGTCTATATTATCAAGAACATATTTTTTTATACGTTCGTTGTTCTGAATTTCTTTAATTAGAAGATCATCTTGTGAGAAAAGAACTAGATCTTCGTTAATCTTTTTTAAAGAAAGTCTTCCAAATCTAGACATTATATCTTTAATGTCACTTATAACGTTGGAAGGTATGTCATATCTTGAGTATTTCAAAAGTATAGTTATAACTTCATCACTCGTTAGGCCAGCTGCTGCAGCATTCCAGAGTGAAAGATCAGAAAGCCTATAGGTATGTATATGTTCAGGACTCTTCTCAAGCTCGGAGAATCTTGAAATATCATCTCTAGCATCTTCGTACAAGGGATTGGCAACCTCAAGGAACATTGATCGGTCTCCCTGTACAATTAAAGGTTTTGGAGCCTCCATTAAAAATCACCATAAGTTTAATATTATTTTAATACAGTTTTTATAAAACTCTCTAACTAGCATTTAAAGGTTTTGGGTAGGAAATTAATTATTTTGTTGTGAGGTAAACAAGTATGGCCAAAGCTATAGTTGTAAATAAATCAGGAATTATCAAAAAGGGCCCAAGACCACTTGATTTAAATCCACATATAGCGTGTAATAATGGGCTCGATGTCAAAATATCAAAAAGGAAGGCTAGGGAGAAAATAGCCAATCCTAAGGAGAATGGCGATTTAGTTTTTCTGTAAATGTTTGCATATAGAACAAAAACTGCTAATATTAATCCAATATTAACTAAAGAAAGTACATATTTTATTTGGAACATATATCCTTTATCCCATATACTACAGGCAGGATATTCGCAAACTGCGTTTTCAACTAATCTTCTTGGAATGAATCCTAATCCAGATAATCCTAAAAATCTATTTGTCTTTAAACTCATCACCATCTAACCCCATATTTTTGCAAATCTCATTAAAGCTATTAATATTTTTATCAAGTAACTCTGAAGGAAAATAAGTCTTTCCGTATTTATCTCCTACTACGGATAAAAGACCATTTTTCTCTAATATATTTAAATGATGCTGGACAGTCTTATATTCTATACCTGTGGCTATTGATATTCTGTTGGCATTTGAAGGGCTAGAAATTACATATTTTAGTATTAATGCCCTATTTAAACCACCTCTTGAGCCTGCTATGAGCCAAAGGAGTATTTTTTTGTCCTTGTCCATGTTAGTCTAGTAAGCTCATTTTTTTGTTTTTATATATTTATTCATTTAATAAACACACATTTTCAATTGCCTTTGTGAGATCCCAAAACTTTGTTCACAACTAGATTACAAAAGCATTAATAAAAGAATTTTCCTAAATTTATACCTATTTATTCCCAAATCTTTAATTAATAAAAAATATAAAAATTATATTAATGGGACTGTGGAACTTCCATCTATAAATATTAATATTTTGGCGTCTTTGCCTTTTTCATCCAAAGCCTTGTCTATTGCTTCTTGGAGTGAATTGTGAGAGGCTATAAAAATTTCCTCTAAAACTTTATCTTCTAGGTCAGTGATTGCCCATATCTGTCCACATGTTACAAGTTCAGCTATTTTTGCTGCTTTGTGATATCCCAGTACATAATTTTTCTCTGTGGCTTTTATTACTTCGTCTGGTGTATCGTTGTCTTTCAGTAAATCATAGAAAGTCTTATCCCCAATTCCATCTCTGCAGCTTGAAACAAGAATTATGATGCCGCCGTCTTTTAGAGCAAGTTTGGTATTTTCTAGTGCTTTTTGAGACTGATATAAACTAACGTCCATTGGATAGGGGGCTACTGACACAATTATATCAGCTTTTCCAGGTACAGGTACACAAAATAATTTGTCAACTGCTTTTGCTGACTTGTAAAGAATCTCTAGTATTTCTCCGGCTTGAGCATCAAATATATTACCTTCTCCATCAGCCACAACGTTTATTGCAAAAACGTTAGGTTTGATCTTCATTATCTCCTTTACTGCATCTTCCATATCGTCATGAACGGGGTTTCCTTTCAGAGACAATGTCTTGGAGTTGGGAGACAGCGCATGTTTGTGATTTGCTGTTATTGTTTTTATCGATGATACCCCGGGCAAGAATGATTTTCTTGTACCGGTGTAACCTGCAAAATAGTGGGGCTCAGAAGACCCTATTGTAACTATTGCTTCTTTTTCTAGTACTTTTTTATTGATATATAGCTCTGTACCCCTCTCTGTTTTCCCCATGTATTGGAGAAGTTCGTCTTTTCTGGAATCATGCACTGTAATCTTACTTTTAAACTCAGAGTAATAAGGCCCAAAAATATTATTGAATTCTTCTTCTGTGGGAACTCTATGGGAGCCGGTAGCTATCATAAACTCTATTTTTCCCATATAGGGCTTCATTACAGGATATATTGTATCCAAAATCTTCTTAGTCGGTGTAGGCCTTTGGCCATCATTTATCAAGAAAAGAATGCTTTTGTGATTCTTTAAGAAATCGTTTAAAGGCATATGATTTGTTGGGTTTTCAATTGCCTTTTTTAGTACATTTTCTTTTGCTGAGACTTTAACTTCCTTTGGCTCAACAATTCCAAGGATATTTTTGTCCGGTATATCTACCAAAATATTTTCTTTCTTATAAGGTATATTTAATTTCATTAATTCACCCCTAAAAATATCCTATTCCGTCCATGGTAAGGGAGATGAATTTATACTCTTTGTCCATATCTTTTAAAAGTGAAAGCAAAGCCATGTGCTCTTTTCCTGAGCCTGAGATTAAACTAACATAAATTTCGTCGCCTATTTCCTTAGGGAGTCTGTCCCTTATAGCATTTTTTATATTTTCAATCGGCATGGAAGGATTTACTACTATCCAATCTACATCTTTACTTGGATTAAACTTTTCTCTACCAAAATCATTTGTTACAAGAATAATCTTATCCCATTCTTCTGAGATTAATCTACCAACATGCCCCCAAGTTCCCTTTCCTGTAGATATTAAAGCGACGAGTGTCTTCATTAAAGCCATCTCCTAATAACCTCAGAAAGTCTTTTCACGCCTAGGTTTATTTCCGAGTCGGTAGGGAATGAAAAATTTAATCTCATTGTATTCCTACCTAAGTGATCTTCTTTATAGAAAGCACTGCCAATCACATAAGCAACATTTGAATTAATTGCATCTGTAAACATTTCTTTTGTGTCTATGTATTCAGGTAACTCTACCCAATTGAACATTCCACCTTCAGGCCTTGTCCATTTACATTCTTTTGGCATATATTCGTCCAATGCAGATAGCATTACATCTCTTTTGATTTTATAGAAATTCAATATTTTTACTAGATGGTTTTCTAAGTAGTTTTTGGTGTAAATAGCGGCTATTCTCTGACCAAAAGTATTTGTGTGTAAATCTACAGCTTGCTTTGCGATTACCATCTTTCTAATCAGCTCACCGTTGCCCACTGCCCATGCGATTCTAAATCCTGGTGCCAGTATTTTTGAGAAGGTACCTAGATATATGACTCGTCCTTCTGTATCATATGACTTTATTGCTTTAAGATGCTCTCCTTCGTATCTAAGTTCCCCGTATGGGTTATCTTCAATTATGACAAGATCGTAATCATTAGCAATTTTAATTATTTCTTTTCTTCTCTCTTCACTTGTAGTAATACCTGTAGGATTATGAAAATTTGGAACTAAGTATAATATTTTTGCTTTCTTTCCATTTTCTTGCAATGTCTCAAGTGTTTCGATTAATAAATCGGTCCTAATCCCTTTATCATCGGAGAGGACATCAACGAAATTACATAGATAAGATCTAAATGCACTTAACGCACCAAGATAACTGGGAGCCTCAACTATAACGATATCTCCAGGATTAATTAAGATCTTTGAAACTAAATCAAGCCCTTGCTGTGAACCATTGGTAATTAGAATATCTTCTGGGGTACAAGTTATACCGTATTTACACATCATCCCAGCTATATATTGTCTTAATTCTGGGTCTCCTTCTGTAAGCCCATATTGTAGGCCATTGTTATTTGAGCTTAAAACGTCATTTACAATCTTTTTTATTTCTTCCAACGGAAATGTTTGAGGATTTGGAAGACCGCCTGCAAGGGAGATTATACCAGGTTTTTGAGTAAGCTTAAGAATCTCTCTAATTTCTGATGCTTTTACCCTCTTTGCAGTCTCTGAAAATATTGAATCGTCCATATAAATCAACATAAAGAAAGCATGATTATAATTTAAAAAACTTTCTTTTACTCGCTGAAATTTTAAAAATACCTTCTGTGAGACCTTTTAATAGCCCTAGGATTATAGGCCCATAAAGAATCCCTAACGCCCCAAACATATATGCTCCGCCTAAAAATCCCACCAAAACAATGAATGGATGCAATTGTGCTTTATTTCCCCCAAGTTTTGGAAAAATATATAGATTATACAATATAACAAGAGCTATGACCCCATATGCTAATATTACTAATCCTTGCACTATTTCACCAATCAATATATAATAAAATCCAACCGGCAAGAAGATAGTCCAAGGACCAACTACAGGTAATAGGGCTGCCAATCCTGTTAGAAGACCCAAAAGAAAAGAGTAGGGGACACCTATCAATAAAAAACCTATTGTGGCGAGAAGTGCCATAATCATTGCACTCATAACGTTAGCATAAATTAATCCATTGATTACTCTCTTTGTAGGCCCAAGTATATCAATTAGATCTTTTTTATAATGATTTGGTATCATTCTTTCTAAATAATTTTCTACTTTTTCTTTTTCTTTCAAAAAATAGAAGAGAGAGAGAAATAAAACTACAACGTTCATAAAAGTAAGGGGGAGTTGACCCATTGTGCTTGAAAAAAAATCTGATATATTAATAATTTGGGGAAATGTTTCAGATATTATAGAATAGAAAGGACTCGCTTCAACATCTAATCCTAGGAAATCAAATATTGTCGTTGGTGTTTCTTTTTCAAGCGCTCGTGTAACAAAAGAAAGCTGCTCAATGGCCTTAAAGAATCCATACAATAGAGTAATAAGAAATGGGGCAGATATAAACAAAGTTGTTAGTGCAGCTGATACACTACTACTTTTCAATTTTTGGTAAATATAATTATAAACTGGATTAAATGCATAAGAAAAAATTAACCCACCTAATATTCCAGGAATTATAGGATAGATAAGATAGATTCCTAATAACAATATTGAGATGGTAATTAATAATTTAGTTACAGTAACCCTATCCATACATATTTTTAATTATCTTCTTCTTTAAAACTTTATGTAGTTATATCAAGAGCTTTTCTTAGATTTTTTATCTTTAATCATTTTAAGTCTAAATTTATTTTCTCTTTCTAGCTCCTCTAACCTAAAGTCAATAAATTTTTTCTCTGATTCTAATCTAGGTATAATCTTTGACTCCAAAGCATTAACTCTTCTTTTTGTGATTTCAATTTCATTTAATACTTTTTTAAGAGTTGATTCTGCTTCAACTGCTTTTGCGACATATTCTAATACCTTTTCATATTCTTCTACTGTTTCATCAATCTTCGAGGATGTAGATAGAATACTGTAACCCCTCTCTTTTATCCCAGTTTTAATAGACAGATCAGATATTTTAGGAACTTGAACACCCATGATATTTTTACTTTCTAGATAAAATTCTGGAGTACCTTTTTTAATTAATGCACAAGAAGCTACAGCAATTTCTCCCTCAAAAGCTGTTGCCATCCCAAGATATTTCTTTGCTATTTCATAGCTTTCTTCAAGAGTTTCCTGAGCTTCTTTCGCATCCTTAACCATACCAAAAAGATTCATTACTAAGCCGTCTCTTTTTTTCTTTAGTATATTATAACCTGTTTTAGAAAGCCTAATTTTTCTTTGAAGTTTTATCAGCTCAGATCTAGTCGGCTTTATCTGGGGCATTCTTGAATCTCCTCATATATTTTTCTATTAATTCATCACTTACTCTCAGTAATTTATCTTCAGGAAGTTTTGATAGAATTTCCCATCCAATATCTAGTGTAGTTTTTATTTCTCTATTTTCAGTAGTATTTTGGGATACAAATCTTTTTTCAAAATCATCTGCAAAATCTAAAAATAATTTGTCAGATTTTGAAAGAGATTCTTTACCAACAATTGAAACAATTCCTCTTAGATCTTTTCCTTCGGCATAAGCAGCATAGAGTTGATCGGAAACAGATCTATGATCTTCTCTGGTTCTATCTTTTCCTATTCCTTTGCCCATCAATCGTGATAAAGAAGGTAAGACGTCAATTGGGGGGTATATACCTTTTCTTTGAAGATCTCTAGATACTATAATTTGTCCTTCTGTGATATACCCAGATAAATCAGGAATAGGGTGAGTAATATCGTCACCTGGCATTGTAAGAATAGGTACCTGTGTAACGGAACCATTTTTACCCTCTATTCTACCTGCCCTCTCGTAAATTGAAGCGAGATCTGTATACATATACCCTGGATAGCCCCTCCTACCAGGAACTTCTTCCCTGGCCGATCCTATTTCCCTCAAGGCTTCACAATAATTTGTCATATCGGTCATTATTACTAGCATATGCATATTATAGTTGAATGCAAAATATTCGGCAGTAGTTAAAGCAATTCTTGGTACGATTAATCTTTCAATGGAAGGGTCTGAGGCAAGATTTAAAAAAACAATTCCTCTTTCTAATGCACCTGTTTTTTCAAAATCACTTATAAAATATTTTGCTTCTTCTTCAGTTATACCCATTGCAACAAAGATAACTGCAAAACTTTCAGAACAGTCCAAGACAGTCGCTTGCCTTGCTATTTGCAAAGCTAGTTGATTGTGGGGTAATCCGGACCCTGAGAATATTGGAAGTTTCTGTCCCCTGATTAATGAGTTCATTCCATCAATAGCAGAAACACCAGTCTGGATAAATTCGTGAGGAGGTGCTCTTTTGTAAGGATTTATAGGGAGCCCGTTAATATCCAATCTAGCTTCAGGTATAACTTTAGGGCCGCCATCGAGTGGGTCACCTGCCCCAGAAAATACCCTCCCAAGCATATCATATGAAACTGGGATTTTTAACACGTCACCGGAAAACTTGACATAAGCATTTCTATCTATATTTCTAGTTCCTTCAAAAACTTGAACAACAACTTTATTGTTAGAGGTATCTAATACTTGGCCTCTTTTTGCACTTCCATCGGAAAGAGTGATATTGACGTATTCACCGTATCCTACTTTTTCAGTATTTTCCAAAAAAATTAGAGGCCCAGTTACTGAAGTAATAGTTTTATATTCTTTCAATGCATCACTCCTCTCCTAAAAGTATCTTGAATTCTTTAGACATAGTTTCATTAATTGAGCCTATTTTACTCTCAAAATCTTTCCTGTATCTAACTTTAGATATTTCTGATCTAGACTCTAGTTTTAATATCTTATCAATTTCTGCACCATTTTCAATTGCATTATTTCCTAATCGAGAAAATCTAATAATTGCATTTAAAAGTGAAAATTGCCTTTTTAATGTATAAAATTCATCAACTTCGTGGTAAGAACCCTGCTGTAAGAATATCTCCCTTAACATTCGAGCAATTTCTAATAAGAATTGTTGATCGGGGGGCAGAGAATCAGCACCTACAAGTTGGACAATTTCTTGTAACTCTGATTCCTTTTGTAATATCCCCATCGCTTCAGCCCTTGTTCTATCCCAATCAATAGATACTTTACTTTCAAACCATTCTTTTAAGGAATCATAGTAAAGAGAATAAGATTCAAGCCAATTAATAGCTGGGAAATGTCTTTTTTGTGAAAGATTTGAATCTAGGGCCCAAAAAGTTTTAGTTATTCTAAGTGTGTTTTGGACCACAGGCTCTGAGAAATCTCCTCCAGGGGGTGAAACAGCACCTATGACTGTGACAGAACCTATTTTCCCACCCAAAGTAACAACAATCCCTGCACGCTCATAAAAACTTGATAATCTAGAGGAAAGATATGCAGGATACCCCTCTTCACCTGGCATTTCTTCCAATCTTGAGGATATTTCTCTCATTGCTTCTGCCCATCGTGATGTAGAATCTGCCATGAGCGCAACATCGTATCCCATGTCTCTATAATACTCTGCTATAGTAATACCTGTATAAATTGAAGCTTCTCTTGCCGCCACTGGCATATTTGAAGTATTTGCTATGAGCACAGTTCTATTCATCAAGGGGCCACCTGTTACAGGGTCTACTAATTTAGGAAATTCTGTGAGAACATCAATCATTTCATTTCCTCTTTCGCCACACCCAATATAAACAACAACCTTAGTGTCGCTCCATTTTGCCAACTGTTGTTGTGTTACAGTTTTACCACTACCAAAAGGTCCAGGGATGGCGGCAGTGCCCCCCTTAGCTAAAGGAAACAAAACATCTATAATCCTCTTACCTGTGACTAAAGGAACATTTGGGATCATTTTATCCTTAAAAGGTCTTGGAACTTTGACGGGCCATCTTTGATACATTTTAATTACTGCGCCATTATCCAACTTACACAATATTTCCTCAACAGAATAATCTCCTTTTTCTAAAATCTCTATAATTACTCCTGATATGTTTGGTGGCGACATAATGAAATGTTTTGTATGCTCATTTTCATTCACGTACCCAATCGCCTCTCCAAAATTTAGTTTATCGCCCTTTTTCTTTAGTGGGAAAAATTCCCACTTCTTCTCTCTATCAATTCCCGGAGCTTCTGCTCCCCTCTTAATGAATTCCCCCATTAGTAGTGAAAGTTTTGGCAATGGTCTTTGAACTCCATCATATATTGAGCCCAGCAAACCCGGCCCTAAATCAACAGATAATGGCATTCCAGTAGTAACAACTTCGTCACCTGGTTTTAGTAAGGATGTGTCCTCGTAAACTTGGATAATTGTTTTATCGTAATTAATTTCTATTACTTCTCCAAATAATCTTTCTTTCCCAACTCTAACTAGCTCATTCATCTTAGCATCTATGTTTGTTGCCGTAACTACTGGCCCAGATATCCTATAGATTGTACCTTTATTTTCCAAATTAATTACCCCACAGGTCAACTCCAATTACGTGTTTTATTTTGTCTCTCAAGATATCGCTTAATTTTTCACCTAACACAATTACTGTTGGTTTCACTGAAGTGTCGACCTTTAATTTAGTTTTACTTGAAAGATTTTTGTAATATTCTGGTTGAATTATTATTATCCCTACTTCTTTATCCTTAAACATATCAATAAGATAATCTTCAAATTCTTGATTGTTTTCTATTCTTTTGCTTTTCTTGATTCCTAGTAAATTGAATCCCATCACAAACTGTTCATCACCAATTACTCCAAATTCCATCAAATCACCAAGCTGTCCTCAATTATTTTTGTTTCTAGATTTGAGGCTTTTCCTCGAGATATTTTTCGGATATTCTCAACTTCAATCTTTTTGGATATAATATAATGAAGAACTGGCATTATCGTGAAAGGATCACCTATAAATTTTTCTTTTGCACATTTCATTAGGTATTTTTCAAGAGATTCTTCTAGATAAAATAAAGTTCTTTCTTGCAAGTGTTTTTCTATAATAATCCCATACGGAGTTTTTTTCAATTTCTTTAAGAAATCATTGTCAGAAGACCTTAAGAGGGAACTTAAATCATCAATATCTAAAAATAATCCCCCTTCTATTATATTTTTTTGTTCTTCTTCGACGGCGAATCCATATCGCCTCATTCTCATAATATTTTTTATATTTATAATATCAATCTCTGTTTTTATGAACTCAACGAAAAGAGATTTTTTTTCCTTCTTAAAATTATCAAGTGTATTTTTGAAGTACATTTTAAAAAGTTCTGATTCTATGTCCGCTAATTCCTTAGTTTCATCCAAAAACTCAAAACGTTCTATTTTTTTTAATCGTGTGATGACATCTTCATAATTATAAATCTTTACAAGAGACATTATAAAACTAAAAGGTATTTCTCCTATTGGGATGAGAGTCTTTTCAATATCATAATCACTAGAATTAGAATATTTCCCCCTTAGGACAGAGATTATATTATGAATGTCCCACCTAGCCAACATTGCAAATGCGTATGCCGCGGCTTTTTCCCCACTCATTTTTATTAGCTTATGATAAGTATTTCCTAGATTTTTATTAATTGAATGTTCTATTAAATCTGCGCCCCTATAAGTTCTTGATAATGATTCAATTTCATCTCTGTAATTTCCTTCGCCCAAGAATCTGGCTATTTGAGAAACTTCCATATTCAAGAGTTTTATATAGGAGTCATTCTTGAATAATTTACTTTCCATTGCTCTTACTCTAGTGTTGAGATAACTATAATTAGTTTCTCCAAGCCAGTATTCATAGGATACTACATTTGAATCCATACTCAGCCTCTCCAAATAAGATATCTCTTATCTCTTTGATATTATTTTCAAAAACGTAGCCAAGGATGGCTTCAAAAGTAAAGTCTTCTTTTATTTTTCCTGTTGAATCTCCCGTTGAAATACCGCCTACCATATTAATATTGCCTTTATATTTTTCCCCAACTAATTTTCTCACTTGTTTTTCATCTTTTATATTTGAAAAGATGTATTCGAGTTCTGCCACCGATATTAATTTCTTAAGAATAATCTCTCGTTTTTTTGATTCAATAATGTCTAGTTTTGTTTTAGTGGTTACAAATATCTCTTCAAGCACCTCTTGTTCCATTTTTAATCTTTTTCTTTTAATTTCAAGATTAGTCTTCGAGGTTTCAGTTCTAGATAGTAAAGATAACTTATCTTTAAGAGATTCTTTTTTCTTTAGATTTAGTTTATCTAAGATATTTTCGATATCTTGTAATTTAGTCTTCTTTTTTTCTTCTAGTTGCTCGTCATATTCTTTTGCTATTTTTTTAGCATCCTCTACTACTTTATCTGCTACTGTACTTTTCTCCATTTAACCCCTCCTTTAAAGGAGTTGAGGCAGTACAACGAAAAGAAGAACTAATGATACTGTAAGCCCAAAAATAACGATTGTTTCAGGTATTACAGTAAGAACTAATCCTTTACTAAAAAGCTCTTCTTTTTCGGTCATTGCCCCGATTGCAGCAGACCCAATATGTTTCTCTGCCCATGCTGCGGCAAATCCTGTAACGATAACTGAAGCAACAGAGCTCAATACCAACACAATTACTGCTAATTCTGCCATCATATCACCTCTTAAATCTTATATACCAAATGGTTTATATTTTATGCCTCCTCCCTCATAGAATTTTGTGAAAAATTCAACATAATGCAACCTCAACGCATGTAAGAAACTGGCCAGAATACCCAATAATATGTTTCCTATATGCCCCACTATTAATACGGAATACCCTAATAATAAAAAAATCCCACCTTTAGGAAAAATTATATCCACGACAATACTATTTATGACAATAGCTATACCCACAGAGGATAACCCTATGGCCATTAATCTTACATAGGATAAAATATTACTCATTATACCGAATATTTCTATTAATCCTATAAATCCTTCTCCAATCACCAATAAAACTATTGAAACTAATAAAAAGACCCCTCCAAAATAGAGTAAGATATCTGACAGATACAAACTACTTGCAAGTAGTACTATTGAGAATATTAGTATAATCCAACCACCCTTTTTTAGTATGGCTTCTTTTAAGTTATGTTCCCTGTAGACATTAATAAATCCAAAAACAAGCCCCAATAAAACATGCATAACTCCAATTGAGATAGAAAGAATCATTATTGGCATGAAATCTACAATTCGATTTAGGATAGGCATTTTTAAACCAAATATTTCTTTAATACCCAGAAGATGAAATATATCAAACCCAAAAAACTCACCATCAATGAATCCAAATACAATAGTGTATATACTTGAATATTCTAAAATACCAAGTATCATCTCCCAACCTTCAGTTTTAAATTTTGTTTTCATGAATAAAGAAGCAAAAAATATAACTAATCCATACCCAATATCTCCTAGCATTATTCCGTAGAAAAGAGGAAAGGTTATAAAAATTGCAAACGTAGGATCAATTTCTCGATTTTTAGGATATTCGAATAGTTCTAATAATAATTCGAAAGGTTTGACTGGAGTTGGATGTTTAAAATCAACAGGTACTGATTCATCATCACTATATTTAATCTTATCAAGATTTACTCTATCACCAAATTTCTTCTTTAAAATATCTTTAAGGGATTGATATTTTTTTTCTGGTACCCATCCTTCAACAATAAAAGTATTCTTAGTAGTTGTGAATCTTAGAGGGGCCTCCATTTTTTCTATTTCAGTTGATAAAAAGTCTTCATATTGCAAGAGATAAGTTGATTTTTCTTTAATTGTGGATTCCATTTGAGCTTTGAGTTTATCTCTTTGTTTTTCAAGTTCTGATTTAGATGAAACTACATTATCAATGGAGGAAATTAAGTTTTTTTGTATTCCTATATCCTTTAATTCGCCAATTGACTTTATTTTATCTATTTCTTTTATTATGGAAGTTAATTTAGATATTTTTTCATTGTAAGATTTGAGAACGTTTTCCGTCTCAAGGACTTCTTTTTCTAATTCTCTTGAAACTTCTCTTTGGGAATAAGTTTTTTTAATTTTATCTGGCCTAATATCAAATTTGCTCAAGAGTGATCTAATAGAAAGTAGAAGCTCGGAGAATTTTGAAACCTCGCCCAAAGACTTTCCTATCTCAAAAGTTTCATCTTGTTCTTTAAAATCTACAATATGGATTATCTTTAA
>CAZFRW010000018.1:0-22683 GCA_964521515.1 uncultured Thermococci archaeon | reverse complement strand
TTGACGCATTCTCATTTGAAGCTCCAGGTACATCTGTTAAAGAGGCTGTAATGGGTCTTGGAGATAGAGTTACACTAATCGGAAGTCTTGAGACAATTCCGGTAGTTATGATGGGTTCTCCTGAATATGTTTACACTCAATCATTAAGAGATATTGCAGACGGAGTAGACATTCTTTGTCCAGCATGCGGTACACCGCCAATGACCCCAAACAAAAACATAAGAGCCATGGTAGAAGCATGTGAACCAAAGAAAGTAAAGAGGAAAGTAGTTGCTCTGAGCAAAGAAGAAATCATAAAGAAATACATACCAGCAAAGGCTGAATTGTCTGAAATTACTAAAGCAGTTATGATTGGTGATGCTGTAACTACTGAAAATCTAGTAGTGGCGGCACTTAAAAAAGGATTAAAGCCAATCGACCTTGTAGAAGAAGCATTGTTACCTGGTGCAATAGGTGTGGCAGAAATGTACGATGGTGGGTATGCATTCGTACCTGAAATATTACTTGCTGCAAATGCAATGAAAAAGGGTATAAGCCACTGTCAGAGCGCAATGGGTGACGTTAAGCCAAAGGGTAAGATTGTAATGCATGTCGCATTCGGTGACGTTCACGCTATTGGAAAAGACATTGTTAAGTCAATCTTGACTGCAAAAGGATATGCAGTAACTGACCTTGGCTCAAGTGTTCCATGGGAAAAAGTAGTTGAAGCTGTAAAGAAAGAAAAACCAGACGTGGTATCAGGGACTGCTTTAATGACAACAACAAGAACTGCATTCCCCAAAGTAGTTGAACTTATGAAGAAGGAAGGTATAGCAATACCATTCATAGTTGCAGGGGGAGCTGTAGACCCAGCATACGCAGAAACAATGGACTACGCCATATACTGTAAAGGACCGGGAGACGCTGAGCCTGTCTTTGAAGGCACAAGAAAAGGCAAGAAGTGGAACCAAATCAGAGAAGAAGAACACAAGAAATACAAGTAAATTATTTTATTTTTTCTTATTCTTTTTTTAAATAAATTTTTCAAATCTATTCTTATTCTGTTAGAGAGTATTCTCTCAAAAACTTTTTATATTTAGACAAGTATAATGTATTCTAAGGTTGATTAAAATGAAGAAAATTACCATTATTGGGGGAACTGGCGGACAGGGCACGGGACTTGCTTTAAGATGGGCCAGAGCCGGACACGAAATCTTTATTGGATCTAGAGAAGAAAGCAAGGCTTGCGCATCTGCCGGTAACTTGAAGGAGATATGTATTGATACTGCATGTTCTTTATTAGAAATAGAAAGGTCGGATGTCCAAGCTGTAAAGGAAAAAGTTCCTGAAGCAAAAATACTAGGATTCGATAATTTAGAAGCGGCGAAAAAAGCAGATATAATTGTGATAAGCGTTCCATATTCGCATCTTATCCCTACGATAGCTTCTATTAAAGAGGCTTTAACTGAGGGAAAAACAGTTGTCTCCGTAGTTGTGCCTCTTTCAACTGCAGTTGGTGGAAAAGCCACAACTGTTATTTCTCCTTGGGAAGGAAGTGCTGCCGAAGTTATTCAAAGCTTAGTACCAGAAAATGTTCAGGTCGTTAGTGCATTCCAGAATGTAAGTGCGGACAGACTTTCTGACCTTGCAAACATAGTCGATTGCGATGTGATCGTATGTGGGGGTTCAAAAGAGGCAAGAAAGGAGATAATGGAACTAGCAAAAGATATACCTGGAGCTAGAGCAATTGATGGTGGACCGCTTCAGAACGCAAGACTCGTTGAACCGATAACAGCTTTACTCATAGGCATGAATATAAGGTATAAGATCAAAGAAGGAATGGGAATAAGATTTACCTATCTGCCCGAATAAATAAAAAATATTTTACTTTTATTCTGAATATAATCCTTCTTTTCTATTATATACTTCAATTATGTTCCCATCTGGATCATAAAAATAAAAGAATCTCTTGCCATTGATTTTTGGGTGAGGATGAGTTAGAGTAACTGGCTCTGAAATTGTTTCTATACAATTATTTAAAAATTTTTCATGTAACGCATCCACATCTTCAACTTCAAATGCGATATGATTAAACATTGAAGGGCTTTCTATAAGTCCACTTTTGAATTCTACTAACTCTATATTAACTTTTGATTTTGGATCGGATAATACTGCAAATACAACGTCAAAGCCTTCTATACCAGTTACTTTTTCGAACTGTTCACCACTTATTGGATGTTCAAAGACTGTTTCTAAACCTAATGTTTCTTTATAGAATCTTTTTGATATTTCAAGATTTGAAACAAGTAAAGCTATATGATTTAAAATTGCCATGAATAATTTAAGAAAAGAATAGTTTTAAAGGTTTTGAAATGAGTGTAAATTTAACCAAAAAATAAGCTAAAGATTTTAATATAAATGCCGATTTACTAATTTAATGAGTATTAGAAGGACAAAAGAAAAAGACCTACCTAAATTATTAGAACTAAACAACAAAGAATCCAAATGGGTTGGTAAAAAGGAAATTGATTTCTTTCAAACTCATTTGGATATTCCTATTTTTAATGTATTCGAGACCAATGAGAGAATTGTTGGATTCTTGATGGCCATGGATCAAAATACAGATTATGATAGCATTAACTTTCTATGGTTTAAGAATAGATTCAACAAATTTTACTACATTGACAGGATTATAGTAGATGAGTCAATGAGGGGAAAGGGAATTGCATCTCTACTTTACAAAGAATTAATAGATATAAAAGGAGACATACCCCTTGTGGCAGAAGTATCAATTAATCCGGCAAATGAAGGCTCGTTGATATTCCATGATAAGATTGGCTTTAAAGAGGTAGGGGTACTTATTTCTAAAGATAAAAAGGTAATAATGTATTACCTTGATTGAATAGATTTTTATAATAGAAAAACTGATAGAATATTTAGATAACATATGAAGAAGAAAAAACCAGTAGATGACACACGTATGAAAGGATATATCAAAATCTGCCCAAACTGTGGCAGTACTGATGTTTCTGTCGAATCCTTCAATTATATGGTAAGGGATATCTGTAAAGAATGTGGCTATGGTAGTATCAAAGAAAGTCTATTTATTGATGACCTTTTATATTTCCCAGAAATCCCCGAATCAGATGTTGAAGAATTCAAAAAAGAAGTTATAAAAAAGAAAAAGAAAGTAAAGAATAAGGATTAGATTTTGCCCATATTCTTAATTATCCTTTCGCCGAACTCAGAACACTTAACTTCAGTTGCGCCTTCCATCTGTCTTGCAAAATCATAGGTGACATATTTTTGTTTTATTGTTTCACCAAAACTTTTCTCAACTAAAATTCCAGCTTCCTTCCATCCAAGGTAGTTTAGCATCATAACACCCGAAAGAAGTAATGAGCCCGGATTTACTTTGTCCATGCCTGCATACTTTGGAGCAGTCCCGTGAGTTGCCTCGAACACTGCATATCCATCACCTACATTACCACCAGGAGCTATTCCAAGTCCACCAACTTGGGCTGCAAGTGCATCAGAAAAATAATCACCGTTAAGATTTGGCATGACAAGTACATCATACTCGCTTGGCCTCAAGAGGATCTGTTGGAACATATTGTCTGCTATGGCGTCCTTAAGAACAATTCCAGAGTTTTTATACTCTTTATAGGGGATTATCTTTCCCATATACTCCTGCCTGGCAAGATCATATGCCCAGTTCTTGAATGCACCTTCTGTGTATTTCATAATGTTCCCCTTGTGGACGACAGTCACTGATTTTCTATTTTTCTCTAGGGCAAAATCAAATGCTTTTCTAACAATTCTTTTTGTCCCAAACTCTGAAATTGGCTTAATACCAATGCTTGAATTCTTCCTTATTTTTACACCAAACTTTGTTTCAAGATAAGAAATAACTTTATTGGCTTCATCAGATCCAGCTGGCCATTCGATGCCAGAATAAACGTCTTCAGTATTTTCCCTAAAAACAGTCATATCAACGTATTCTGGATGTTTAACGGGTGAGGGTATACCGCTATAGTATCTAACTGGCCTTATACACGCATAAAGATCAAGGACATGTCTCAAAGTAACATTAATACTTCTTATTCCCTCTCCTACAGGAGTAGTCAATGGGCCCTTTATACCGACAACACATTCTTTTATCTTTTCAACTGTTTCATCTGGTAGCCAGCTTTTAGTTTTTTTGAATGCTTTCTCCCCTGCTAAAACTTCAGTCCAGTATATCTTCCTTTTATCACCATATGCCTTTTGGACTGCCGCATCAAGAATTCTTTGTGAAGCCTTCCAAATGTCAGGCCCTATTCCGTCTCCTTCTATAAAAGGGATTATCGGATAATCTGGAACATTAATTTTCCCAGATTCTATTGTGATTAAATCTCCGCCCATACTATCTCCTCATCTTTTCATACACATAATTTAAGGCTCCGCCTGCCTTCAATAGTTCTAGATCCCTACCTATTAAGTTATTACTGAGTTTGTAACTCTCTTTCTTTTTGATATTTTTACATACAATATTACTAAAGTCACCTATTTCGATAACTAATTCATCACCAAAATCAATCCTTTCGTAGTCCTTCTCGTTTGAGAATGTTAATGGAACAATTCCAAAGTTAATTAAGTTCGCTTGATGTATCCTTGCAAAGCTTTTAGTAATTACTGCACTTACCCCAAGATACATCGGTGCAATAGCTGCGTGCTCCCTTGAAGAGCCCTGTCCATAGTTTGCCCCACCAACGATGAATCCTCCGCCTTTCTCCTTTGCTCTAGCAGCAAAGTCTTTGTCTATTCTTTCAAAAGTGTACTCAGATATCTTTGGAATGTTTGACCTAAGAGGAAGTATTTTTGCTCCGGCTGGCATAATATCATCAGTAGTGATGTTGTCTCCTGTCTTTAGGATGACAGACCCTTTTAATGGGTCTTTTAGTTTTTCATTCCTTGGAACGGGTTTTATGTTTGGCCCCCTAACAATTTCAACATTCTTTCCATCTTTGGGCGGGAAAATGAACATATTATCTTTAATATCAAATTTATTCGGCATCAAAGTTTTTGGATATTTTCCTAACTTTCTAGGATCAGTTATAACGCCTTTTAGAGCCGAAGCTACAGCCACTTCAGGGCTTACTAAGTAGATATCCGCATCCTTTGTTCCACTTCTGCCTTTGAAGTTTCTATTAAAAGTTCTAAGGGATGTGCCTCCCGATTGTGGCGCCTGCCCCATACCAATGCAAGGCCCACATGTACATTCCAGTATCCTTGCTCCTGAATCAACTATGTATTGGAATAGTCCATTTTCGACAATCTTTGTCAATACTTGTTTTGACCCAGGAGATACAACTAGACTAACATCTGGATGTACAGTCTTTCCTTTAAGGGCATGTGCAACCAGAGATAAGTCCTTGTAAGAAGAATTTGTGCAGCTTCCAATTGCAACTTGTGAAACCCTTGTTCCCTCAATTTCGCTTACCGTTACAACGTTGTCTGGCATGTGTGGCTTTGCAATCATTGGCTCTAATTTGCTCAAATCTATAGATATAGTTTCAGAATATCCTGCGTCGTTGTCTGCCCCTAACTTCTTCCATTGATCCCCTCTTCCCTCCGACTCCAAGAATTTCTTTGTAATATTATCGCTTGGAAATATTGAAGTAGTTGCTCCAAGTTCAGCCCCCATGTTTGTTATTGTGGCTCTTTCTGGGACAGATAAGCTCTCAATTCCTTTCCCAGTGAACTCAAAGATCTTGTTTACTCCACCTTTAACAGATAGTCTTCTCAATAGCTCAAGTATTACATCCTTAGCAGAAACCCATTCAGAAAGTTCTCCGTCAAGACAGACTTCTACGATTTTTGGCATTTTCAAATAAAAAGGCTCACCTGCCATTGCAAGTGCTACATCAAGTCCTCCTGCCCCAATTGAAATCATGCCTATGCCTCCGCCAGTTGGAGTGTGACTATCTGAGCCTAGAAGAGTCTTTCCAGGAACACCAAATCTCTCAAGATGCAACTGATGACATATACCATTCCCAGGCCTAGAAAACACTAAACCATACTTTTTTGCAACACTTTGAAGATAGATATGATCATCTGCATTTTCAAATGAAGTCTGTAAAGTATTATGATCCACATAACTTACTGACAATTCAGTTCTTATCTTTGGTACTCCCATTGCTTCAAACTGTAAATAAGCAAGTGTTCCTGTTGCGTCCTGTGTAAGGGTCTGATCAATTCTAATTCCAATAAGACTTTGACTTTCCATCTCACCCTCAACTAGGTGGGAAGATATAATCTTTTCAGAAACATTATATGCCATATAACCACCAATTGCTCACTATAAGCTCTTTTCTTCGATATATTGATTAGGTTTTTAAGTTTAGTGGGTATATTGAAACAAATTATTACAGTAAATGAAACAATGATTGAATAGAGTTAACCTAATTTTATTGTTTCTATATCTTCTACCTTCTTATCTTCATAGTTTACTATTGTTAGATTTTTTATTTTGCCTTTAATTTCAAAATTCATTTTATTTAATTCGTCCACAAGTTTCTTAGATTCATTTGCATCAGTAGAATTCCCAACGCCCAAATGAGGAATAAACTGAATAGCAAGGAAATGTTCATCTTTAAGCTTTCCAGAATAGAGTTTATCATGAAATTTCGTAATATTGCTAAATCCTTCGTCAGGGGCTAAAAAGACATGCCAATAATCGTTAAATGAGTCTTTATTTAAAACTGCGCATCTAAGGCAAAAATCGATCTCTTTTAATCCTTCAGACTTTTCCTTTATTTCAGAAGTAAGTTGCTTTCTATTCAAATTAAAAATTGGGAACACAAAAGTAAAATGAGGTTTTACAATACTATAGTAAAGTATATCATGTTTATTTCTAAGATTTTGAATCCAGTCATAATCCTTTTTTTTTATTTCTGGATATGCGATTACTAGATGGGACATACTTATCATTCAATTTACTATAATAAAAATATATCTATTAAATATCCCAAAACTATTTATAGAAAGAAATCTAATTTTAATAGGATTATTATGTCTGAAGTTGCAAAAGTAATAGAGGTTGTTGGAAAATCTGAAATAAGTTGGGAAGACGCTGTAGCGAAGGCTGTATTTGTTGCTTCAAAGACTGTACATAACATTAAAGGTGTTGAAGTTGAAAAGTTGACAGGTAAAGTGACAGACGGCAAGATAACTAAATATAAAGCTACAGTTAAATTAATCTTTGTTGTTGAATAAATTAAATTTTTTTATTTTTATTTATTTTTACAATATGCCAAAATCTATTATAATCCTCACTTTGTGGGATTGATAACTCTTTTAAGACTGCAGTTGCACCGCTTGCAAATTTTGATGGATTTTCTTTAAATAACTCCACTATTCTCGAGATATCGATTTCTTCATAGGATAACTCTTCAATTGTTCCATCTTCATTTTCATCGGTGATAACTATTGTTGAATCTGCGGGTATGAATAGAATATATCCAGTCATATAACCGACATTTATTGAATCTGGAGTATTAAACCCAGTTAGAAGCCCACCAACTTTTGTAAATCTTAACAAATCTTTAGATGAGAATACATAAGCCCTTCCACCATTTGAAACTGCTATTTCTTCCTTAGCCTCCCTTAAAGCAGTTTTATCGTTTGTTTGTTCAAGCTCCTTTGGGTTCGATAATAAAAGGGGTTCATACATAACGTGCCCCCCGTTAAAATCATATGCAGAAGGATCTATTTTTCTGTTTTTAGACCTTTTATGGAGAATAGCTTTTTCTGTACCCATTATAATTGGAACGATGTTGACGGATATGTGGGGAATCCTAAATCTACTGTGAACGATATCTCTTCTAACAAATCCACATACGGATAGGCTATCCTCTTCTTTTATTACAAAAGGGAGAAACTCTTTATTTTCAGACATTGTACCCCCTATTTTAAAAAATTAATTTCGCCGTATTTATCTTTATATTTTTCCATTGCTATTGGGGCCCCAATCAATAATCTTCTAGCAGTGTTGTAGACACTTGGCATTTTATCGGGTGTTATGCTTAACATAATCTCGATAAGTATCCCAACTAACTCTAAATGGTGTTTTTCTTCCATATCATCAATATTTCCAAATACCTTTATTGCGTTGACGGCTGTATATTCGTTTATTTGAGAAAGCTTTATTATTGCTTCTTTTAAGAAATTTCTTCCAACTTCAGTTTCTAAAGACTTTTTTCTATTATGGGCAAATTGGACATACAATGCTCTTTGATCGTTCGATTGTTCTAGTCTAAATGATTCAGAACGCTCAATTCTTTTGATAATCTCTAAAGTGTCGTCACTGCTGTTTGATGCTATAATCCCAAGGAACGATTCCCAACTTACGAGGTTCTTTTTAGATCTATCTTCAACTGACTTAAGTACTTCTATTTTATCTTTTGCTGAACTATTAAGATACAAAGAAAAAGCTGTTAACTTATCTGTTGCAGAATCTGATCTCTCAAGTTGTTCTTTTATGATTATGTGAACATCTTCAGTATCCAATGTAGCTAGTAATGATAAAGTAACATTTTTTACTTGCCTTCTTTTTATTTCAAGACTCTTAGTTTCGATATAACTGTTACCTGAAAATGAAATATTATATTTTTTATATATTTTCAAAAGATCTTTCTTGTATTTTTTTGCTATTGCTTCCATTATTTTCTTTTTAACATCATACATTTTTTGGTAGTGGTGTGCAAATTTTTTATCGTCAACGGATTCAAATATTGTAAGAAACTGCCCTCCAACTTTTTCCATTAGAGTTTCGTCCGATATTAGCTCAAAATAGAGGTCAATTATTTCTTCAAGTGGTTCAAGCTCTAGATTGTCTAAAAGCCTCATTTTCTCTTTATCAAGAATTTTATAAAATGCGACATATTTAGCTATTATATTTTTGTCTTTTCTAATTTGCCGAATAAGATCGACTAAAGGTAGATCATAATTAATCTTCCCATAGAAAGAGTAATCTCTGTTCAATGAGAGGAAATGTTCTTCGTCTATTTCTTCTAATACGATCCTAGCATTTGGACTATCAATCGTTTCAATGACTTCAACAATATCTTTACCTTGACCATCTAAAACTGCAAACTTAAATGGAAAAGTCCAGTAGGCCCCTTCTTTAAGCTCCAACTGTTTTAATTCAAGAGTCAATGTTTTCATTTTATGATCATATTGGGATTTAATATCAACTATAGGAAATCCAGTTTGTTTTAACCACTGTGTAGAAATTTTTGAAAAATCCATACCTGAAACTTCTTCCATTGCTTTTAACCAATCTTCTGTTGTTGCATTCCCATGACTAAAACGCTTGTGGTACAAATCTAAACCTTTCACAAACTTTTCCTTTCCCATAAAAGTCTCAATCATTTTTACAAATTCTGGAGCTTTGACATAAGTAACTCCTGTAATGAGTTCATTTGGATCATTAAAACCATCAGGCAGTATAGGCATTACAGAAGAACCTTGATCAGAAGCAAATGTTCCGCTACTTGGGGCCAACAAAGTCAAAACAGTTTTTAATCTGCCATAATCCTTTCCAAAAAGGAATTCATGATATTGTTTTTCAATTATTACAGTAACTGCCTCGTTAAGCCATATCTGAAAGGGATCCTTCCCCGTTACTTCAGAGCCATTTAGATTGTGATAATATTCGTGTACTTTGACAGACACCATATACTCAAAGCCATTGTCCGTCATGTCGTTAAAGGGCATAATTCTATTGGTACTAATTGTTGTATTCCCAACATTTTCCATACCCCCAAAATCGGAGTTTTGCATTCCAATTTCACGATAAACTGTACCCGTATATTTATATCCAGGAATAATATTTTTATTTAGTTTAAACAATTTATTTCTAACTAATTGAAGTTCTTGATCAGTTCCTCTAAATTTAATTTTTTCTCTTTCATCGATTAGTTTCATCATTTCATTTCTTGCATCTAACTTATCATATTGATTAGGCCCAGTAAAAAGATAGACCCAAAGTATACAGTTATGCAGAACATCCAAAGCCTTTTGTGCTATTTCTTTTTTTGAATTTGGTGGAACAAGTAATTCTAGCATAAACTTATGCCCGTCTGGATATTCAACTTCTCTATTAAAAATTGAATAAGTTCCAACGCCTAAGAAAAAAAGGTATGGAGCCATTGGCGTTATTATATTGGCATATTTTATTCTATCTCTTCCATTTCCAATGGAATGTCTTTCTTCTACGATATCTCCATTTGTAATTATGTTAGTGTACCTTTCATCTGCAATAATTGTAGTTGTATAAGTACATTTTGCCATCATATCATCAAAACATGGAACAAGTCTTTGAAATCCCCATTGTTGGCACTGAGTAATCTGTTGTGGCGGTGCTCCTTTAGGAGTTTCATCATAGTATAAACCTTCCAATATATTTTTAGTTGGCCTACAGATAGTTTCAGTATTAATTATAAACTCAGTATCAGGTGACATTGGTTTATTAAAGTTAATAATTATAATATTGTCGTCTTTCTTGTATTCATAGTTGATTTCATAATTTTCTACAGAGATAGATACAATCTCTAGATTTTTAGCATTCAATTCAATTTTTGATAAAGGGAAATTTAGAGATTTAATCTTAAGTTTTGATTTTACATTTGTGTAGGTATCATATATGTCAAAGATGATATCCATATGGATTACTTTGACAGGAAGATTTTTGAAATCTTCAGGATAATATTTGAAAAGTCTTTTCATGTTAACACCATTTCAATTGGAAAGACAAAAGGATCAAATCTAAGCCTTTTTCAAGTTTTTATTTTTTGAATTAGTTTTTGGTTTTTTCTTCTTTGTTTTTCTGTCTTCTATTATAAGGGGTTTTAATCCACCTTTTTGTATAATAAAATTTACCCAATTTGTATAGTGGTCTGCCCCCTTAATTTTTCTTATTCTTATTTGTTTTAGAAGAATGTCTGAGGCCATATAAGTTGGGTCGTATCTTAAATCTATAATCCCATCCACTATGTAATCAAATACATCAGAAAATCCCTCAAATGCCTTAAGTCCATAGTGAAGTGTTGAAAGGAATAATATGTTTCTTTCTTTTGACCCTCTTGCCCTCCAATTTTTAACCGAGTCAACTACTTGAGAAGGATCAGATAAGGTCATAAATTCAGTGAGTGAATCAATTAATACTATTCCTTTTCCATTCATGCCCATTTCATCCATTAAACTAACTAATTTATCAGTGAAATTAGGCAGATCATCTGGCTCTTTTAGAATTGTAATGCATTTCTCATCATATTCTGCTTTCATTCTAAATGAAAAACAATCTAAAAATCTTAAAAGGCCTTTTTCACAAAAAGGAGTAAGATCCCATCCAAGACTATTAACATCTGAAAAAACAGAAGGTGGTGAATTATCGAGCGCAACATAGATTACAGGCTCACCCCTCTCTAGGAAATTATAACATAGCTCCCCCATTATCGCAGATTTGCCTGTTCCACCTTCTCCAAGAAGAACTATAAATGAATCCCTTGGAATTCCGTCAATTACTAAATCATCTAATAGTTGTATACCTGTTTTGATATTTTGACGTTTTTTGAATCCTTTCATAAAAATAAATAAATCTTAAACTATAAAAAAGTAATTATTTTGATATTCTAATATTATTATAACGGTAAATTTTAATAAATTAAACATATGATTATTATTAATGAAAAGAGCTAGAATTTATATCTCAGGGGTGGTGCAAGGAGTATTTTATCGTGCTAATGCTCAGAAAGAGGCCCAAAGACTAAAAGTAACTGGTTATGTCAGAAATCTTCTCGACGGGAGGGTTGAAGCGATAATTGAAGGTGACGATATTTGTGTTAATAAAATGATCAAGTGGTGCGAAGTTGGACCAAAACATGCAAGGGTCGACAAAGTTGAAGTGATAAATGAAGAATATAGAGGGGAGTTTAAAGATTTTTTCATTAAATAGTCATTGACATTTTGTGTCTTTTCCTAAATGGTATCCTTCAAACTCAATTGATATTTCAAATCCAGTATAGCCTCTGCAATACATTTTATCAAGTGCAGAACGAAGTTTAAATGAGGCATAATCACCAGTACAATGAAATCCAAAGAGCGTTATACCATATTTTTTAAGATATTCTACTGTACGAGAAATTCTATTGTCATCAGCTGCAACAAGATGGGTTCCACCAAGAACTAAAAATACATCATCACCAAGAAGATCCTTTGAGTGCTCAATTGTATTCAATAATCCGGAATGATTACACCCTAATATAACAACACTTCCAATATTGGTCTTTATTACCAAAGCCTGGTCATCAATTATATCGTCATGCATATATCTTGAATCTATTTTTTTTTGAAACGCCGTTGATGCTTTTTCAAAATCAAAAGTTCTTTCTATTTCCCCAGTAGTAAATATATTCTTAGACAACTCAATGCTCTCTTTTGTTAGAGAAATATTCGGTAAATCATTTTTATTAAAAGGTGGCCCTATATATTTTAGTTCTGTAACTGTTTTTTTATATTTTTCTTCAAAAATTGAAGGATGAGCAAATATTTTTGCATTTGAATATTTCATAATTCCCAATAGCCCTCCAGTATGATCATAGTGGCCATGACTTATGAAGATTTTAGATATATCTTCTTTTTTTTCACCAAATACCTCTAAATTATGATTAAGAACGTCAAAAGATTTCCCAGTATCAAACAAAATTTTTTCTTTATTTTCAATTAAAAAACTAAGCCCATGCTCTCCCCAAAAATTAGAAGAGAGCTTAACATTATTATCTACAACACATTTAATTTTAGCATGCATTACAATCCTTCCAAGATGTTAAATATTCCCTCCATATCTATTTCATATTTTTCTATTTTACCTTTGTCGCATAGTTTAGAAATTTCTGGGTCAATCGGTATTGTGCCTAGAATTGGAATTCCTATTTTATTATCTTTGCCATCTCCAAATACTCTTATTTTATTGCCGCAATCAGGACATATTGCATATGACATATTCTCTACAACACCTAAAATTTTGACATTTAGTTCTTTTGCCATAGATATGGCCTTTTTTACTATTGTAGCTGCAAGAATCTGGGGGGAAGTTACTACCAAAAATCCATCTAATTTTACACTTTGCATTAAGGTCAGCTGTACATCACTTGTTCCAGGAGGAAGGTCAAATAGCAAATAGTCAAGTTCATCCCAAATAATATCCGCAAGAAATTGTGATACAGCGTTACTAATCATCGGACCTCTCCAGATAACTGCATCTTCATTTTTAGTTAAGAGTAGACCTATGGACATTATTTTGATTCCACTTTCAGTTAGTACCGGCATTATGCCCGAGCTACTTCCCATTGGTTTTTCATTTATACCGAACATCATAGGTATACTAGGCCCTGTGATATCAAGATCTAAGATACCAACGTTTTTCCCCTGTTTGGCGAGATAAGATGCAATTAAAGAAGTAACAACGGACTTCCCAACTCCGCCTTTACCACTTCCAATGGCTATTTTTTTACCAATCTTTGACATCCTTTCTTCAATGTTCATCTTTTGAACTTTCATTTGTTCTTGAGGGTTAGAAACCATTTATATCACTTTAGAATATTTATTCAATACTATTTAAAACTTTTTAGATATACTTAATATAAACAATATTCGCCCATAATACATTAAATACAAACGTTTATAAAGAAATTTGTTGTTTATTTATATAGTATGAATAAATCAATAACTAGTATTTTAATATTATTAGTATTATCTTCTACTTTTGGAACCTTTATTGGGGCCCAAGACGAAGTTGAGAAAAGCCTACTACCTGAAGTTTCACTCGATTATCCAACGGATGTTACTCCAAATCAAGAGATAGAAATTAGGGTGAAAGTTAAAAATACTGTTGAAGACGTAATGTGGGATACGCTTGCATACGTTGATGAAGATTCAATGACTAAAGAGGCAAAAGCTGCTTTTCAGATTGTAGATGGAAAGAAATTATTCCCAATTAGAATGGATCCAGAACAAGAAGAAACTGTTATTCTAAAAGTGAAAATTACTGCAAAGGCATTGAGTGGAGAATATCTAGTTCCTGTAGTTGTGGCTACTGGAATAGGGGGATGCAGAGAAGGTTGTGAACCCTCACTATTGACCGTCTTTTCCACTATTAAAATTAAAAGAACAGATCCTATAATTACTTTAGAGTTTGATAAATACCAAATTGACATAGAACAAGGAATTTGTGAAGTTGAACTAGTAGTGCCTTATTTACCAAATATTCCATTTAGAATAACTAATATTAACAATACCGAATCCGCGTATAATCTTAAGATGACTGTTGTCCAAGACACCAATATGGTAAAGGGGATAATTGACCCCCCTGTAAATCAAAGTGTCTTAACTCCAGGTGGTCAAATTACTGGATTTTTATATATTAGGGCTTCTTATGAAGCCCCAATTGGAACCCAAATCATAAGGGTAAAACTTACATATTCTGATAAGTATGGGGCAGACTATGATATGTTTAGAGAGATTGGTGCCACAGTAAAGAATGTTGGGAAAAACTACTATGACCAAGGAAAGCTATACTATGACGCATGTGACTATGAAAATGCTAAAATCTCTTTAGAACAGGCAAGGGTAATTTATGAGGAAAATAATAACATATTGATGGTACAAGAAATCGATAAGTTAATAAAAAGAATGGAAGCGAATGATAAGTTTATGCTAGGGCAAAATAGATTTTTTGCTGGTGATTCGAGAAATGCAATAACTTATTATTCTGAGGCAAAGACACTTTATACAGAGATTAATGACTGTCAAGCAGTCCAATTATGCGAAGATGCTATAAAGGCGGCAAATAGCCCTCTTGGAGGAATTCTTGGCGGAGTTTCGGGTTCTGGTGGGGCGAGCTTAACTACATTCTCTATTCACACCATAATTGAAATAGTTCTTGCAATTATTGTTGCAATATTATTGATTAT
The DNA here is from genome assembly GCA_964521515.1 of uncultured Thermococci archaeon. GTDB lineage: Archaea > Methanobacteriota_B > Thermococci > Methanofastidiosales > Methanofastidiosaceae > Methanofastidiosum. Next base: position 7,690 of record CAZFRW010000018.1, on the reverse strand, counting down.
TATAATTAGGGGAAAAGGCAGAGGGGGCGGCAAAAAATTTAATCTAAAAGAAAGAATTTCTAGACCTTCTCAACAGCCGGTAACAAGACCATCGCAAGAACCAATTAGGCCCCTGAGAAAAGAAATGCCTAGATAAATTTTAATATATTACTTTATTCAAAGGATATTCTATTATCCCTTCTGCGCCAGCACTTTTTAATTTTGGTATTAGCTCTCTAATTATTTTTTCATCCACTATTGTTTCAACTGCTACCCATTCATCAGAACTCAAATTCGATACTGTCGGCTTTCTTAAAGCGGGCAAAACAGAAATTACTTCTTCAAGATTTTCTTTTTGTACGTTCATTTTCACTCCGACCATCGATTCTGCTGCCAATGCCCCTTTGAGAAGCATGAAGAGATCCTCAGTTTTTTTCCTTTTCCAACTACTCTTCCACGATTCTTTATTGCTTATTAGAACTGTCGTAGATTCTAAGATTGTATCAATAATTTTAAGATTGTGAGCTTTAAGTGAGGACCCCGTTTCAGTAAGCTCCACTATCGCATCGACAAGTTCTGGAACTTTTACTTCTGTTGCACCCCAAGAAAATTCAACTGATGCATCTATGCCTTTCTGTTCTAAATATTTCTTTGTAATATTGACTACTTCAGTTGCGATTGTTTTTCCATTTAAATCTAAAGGTGTCTTTATCTTTGAAGATTCAGAAACTGCTAAAACCCATTTTACAGGTTTTAATCCTTGTTTTGCATAAACAAGTTTTCCTACGTTTACAATATCCGCATTATTTTCAATTACCCAGTCCATCCCTGTTAAACCAATATCGATTATTCCTTTCTCCACATACCTTGGTATCTCCTGCGCTCTAATTAACAAGCATTCGATATTTGGATCGTCAATGGATGGTTTGTAGGATCTTGAATAAATATTAATGGAATATCCAGCCTTTTTAAACATATTAAGGGTAGACTCCTGTAGGCTACCTTTGGGCAATCCAATTTTAAGTATCATTTTATCACTTTTTTAATTATAAAACTTGTCCTCAAGAACGATTTATATATTTTATGCACTAATTCTCAGAATATGCTAAATTATATTCGCGAAAAAGATAAATAAAAAGAAATCTTAACATAAATCATGCCATATGAAAAACATTTAGAAGGGGAACGGGTAATTAATTTCTGTCTAAATGATAAAGATAATAATAGTATTTGCCTAGATGAGATTAAAAGCAAATGGAGATTACTTTTCTTTTTTGACAAAAGTAGTCTTGAATTAGATAATTCCGAGATTTTATATTACTCAAAAGCTAAAGATGATTTTAACAATTTAAAAACAGAGTTAATTGGGATTGGCCCTGTTTCGAAAAAAGAGATTAGTAAATTTTGCTCTGGACATGATATTCGGCTTATTTTGTTAAGTGACGTAGATTACAAAGTATCTGAAGATTATGGGGTAGTTTATTATGACAAAGGGGATAATAAGAAAATTCTTCCTATGACATTTCTAATTAACAAAAAGAGCATTTTTTCAAGTGTGTGGAACAGAGAAAATATGTATTATAGATATTCTGGCTATGGCGGTAATGCAATAGATCTATGGGAAAAGGGTAAAATGTGGGGACATATCTCACTAGTCTTAGATGCAATAGGATTATTGAATAAAATGAAGTGACTTTACAATAATTGAATTTTTTCTAGAACTTTAGTAGTTAACAGACTATTAGAAACTATAATTCCTTTAGAAAATTTAGAAATTCTATTCCCTAAAAAATCAATAGCATTTCCTCCGGCTTCTTCACATATCAATACCCCGGCGATTGCGTCATAATAGTTGATTTTATTTTTTATAAAAATGTCATATCTCCCTTCTGCAACAAATGCTAGATTAATAGAAGTCGATTGAGTTAAACGAATTCCAAGTACATCTTTTGATAATGCGGACATGGTCTTGAAAAATTCTTCATGGAAATTCCTGTCTTTTGTTAAATCAGTAACTACAATTGAATCATTAAGCTTATTATTTTTGGAAATAAAGAGTCTTTTGTCATTAAGGTAAGCACCTTTTCCTTGTTCTGCATAATAAAAGTCTTCTGTTATTGGATTATAAATTACTGAAAGGATAGGAACGTCATTCTTTAAGAGAGCGATGGAAACTGAGAACAATGGTACAAATCTAGAAAAATTTATTGTTCCATCAAGTGCATCAACTAACCATTTGTATTCTGAATCATTATTACCAGAAAAACTGCATTCTTCGCATAAAAAGGAATGATTTGGAAACTTTTGACTTATTATTTCGATAGCTTTCTTCTCAGATTCGTAATCTGCATCAGTTACTATATCAAAATCTCCTTTTTTATAAATTCCACAGTCTTTACAGTAATATTTTTTGAGAATCTCCCCAGATTCTCTTGCAGCATTAAAAGCAGTTTGAATCATAAATTCAGCCTTTAATAATTTTTACATAAACGTTTCTCGACCTTGGACCATCAAACTCCATGAAAAAAATGCCTTGCCATTGCCCCAGAACGAGATTTTGATTTTCAATTATTACTGATTTAGATGAGCCAATTATAGAACTTTTTATATGTGCATCTGAATTTCCTTCAAGATGCTTATAATCGAAATCGTGGGGCACTAATCTAGAAAGAAAATTGTTTATGTCTTCCAACACTGAAGGATCATAGCTCTCATTAATTAATATGCCCGAAGTGGTGTGAGGGGAGTATATCATACATATACCTGAAGAGAAATTTGATTTAGAAATAAATTCTTTAATTTCTTTTGTTATTTCAATTGCTTCTATCCTCTTATTCGTTCTTAAGTTTATAGTATACTCCAAGTTATCATCTCATCCTAATTTTAACAACTTTCCCTCTGTTTAATTTTTTCATTGTATCCCCAGAGACTATTGCTTCACCTACGCCGACACATTTATTGTTTCTTTTAACTATAACATCGTCACCAGGTCTAATATTATCAGAATTACTTATGATTCCTTTAGAAAAAATGTCCCCCCTTAAATCAAAATCAATATTTACCCATAGAGACTCTTTTATTAATTCTCCACCCTTAACATTAACTTTAATTTTATTCTGAAAAGTACCTATAATATTTTTATTATAAAGTAAATCTGTAGTTTTTCTTCTTTCTTGATAATCAAAAAGTAGATCAAATTCTTTTTTGAATTGAAATGAAAACATTTTTTGTGCTTTATTTTTATATTCATAAATTTTTTCATTATCCCAAAGATCTTTATTGGCATCTAGTATACTCTTTAATTCTTCAAGAGACCCATGAGAATATATTATCTCAAATGGAAGATTTTTAAGCGCTTTTAAATAAGGACTATTGTCCGCAAAATGCGCGATTAGGAGTGGATTATTACATTTTTTTAGTATTGAAGAAAGTAGTTCAGAAAGGGAATCTAACTCTTCTTGATTCCAATGCCCAGTAACAGGAATATCGTAGTCTGCATAGTCCTCAAGTTCTCTAGGTACAACACCTAAGGGTGATGTAAGAATTAACTGAGATATGTTAGGATATTTGTCCTTTATGATATCCCTTAGGAATGTGATAATCTTTGTATGGGATTTAGATACTCGGTAGGGTTTTTTTGCACTGCATGGGAGCAATAATATTATATTTGTCGATGGCTTGTAATATTTTTCTATTTCTTTTCTCCACCTCACTACTTGAGGTCTATCTAATGAAATATCATCTATATAATAAGATCTTTTAAATTCCCTCCTCAAGTGAACTTCGAAATAATTGTAAAACTCCTTGTAAAGAATTCTTAAAAGTCTACGCGAATTAATAGATCCATTTGAATACATCTCTACTAATTCTGGCGAAGGATTGGAAAGATATTCATTAAAAAATCTTTCATTATTTTCTTTATCTAAAAATAAGTCAAATCCCAATAAAAGAAATATTGGAATCTCATAATTTATTGAATCGATGAAAAAAATAGAAGAAGGGTATTTCTCTTTTAATCTGAAGTAGAAATCAAGAAGAATTCTCTCATCAGCTATTTTTCTGAAAAAATAAATAGATTTTTCAGGTATTGAATCAAAAAGATCCTGATTTATTTCTCTATATTTTGTAAGATAAATCGGGAGGCAATCTCCTTCTCCTTCTTTGATTATTGATATATTTAAACTAGATAATATTTTTGCTTCTTTAATTGGTAAGTCAAAAGGTATTTGGATAAGTGGAACTGTAGAAAGATCGCATTTGCTTGTTTTATATGTTTCAGAAACAAGATACGACAAAGGTTTTTCTATAGTTATGTTGCCAAATTGAAAATAGTCCTTATTATCTTGAAGAATGTAAGGAGTATTTTCTATATGGTCACCTAAATGTATTTTACCTAATCTATGCCCATCCTCATAGAGTATCTCAAAAGAAAACTTATTTTCCAATTACATCATCTACTATCTCTTTGGCATACCCAATATATTTTTCAGGATCCAATGCATCATTTATTTCAGATTCAGACAATAGTTCAGTTATCTTAGTATCTTCCTTAACATTGTCAATGAATCTTCCTTCTTTCATCGAAACTATCCTCATTGTTTCATGTGCATCCTGTCTTCCCATGCCCTTTTCAACTAGTTTCAACATTAGAACCTCTGCCAAATTGGAATATCCTGTAAGCTCTAAATTCTTTTTCACATTTGAGTCATAAAATACTAAACTGGATAAAACTTTGATAGTTCCTTTAAGCATCTCATCCAATAATATAAAAGATTCCGGGTGAATAACTCTTTCACATGAAGAGTTTGTAAGATCTCTTTCATGCCACAAAGGATTATTAAGTATAGCAGGAAAAACATTAGAGTATAGTACTCTCGCAAGACCACATATTTTTTCGCATGTTACGGGATTTTTTTTGTTGGGCATAGTTGAAGAGCCAACTTGTTTTTTACCAAATCCTTCAGCAATCTCCATTATTTCTGTTCTTTGGAGATTTCTTATTTCTAAAGCAAGTTTATCTAAAGTTGATGCTAAAGAAGCTAGAGAGAACATAACATCTGCGTATGTGTCCCTAGATACAACTTGATTTGATATTTTGGCCATTTTAATACCAAGGATACGTCCAACTTTTTTTTGTAATTCTGGGCCATCTTTGTAAGAAGCCATAGTCCCAACTGCCCCGGAAATTTTACCAGAAACGTTATTGCATGAAAATTCAAGCCTATCCCTAGCTCGCCTTACCTCATCTAAGAAAAGAGCAAACTTCATCCCATATGTAGTCGGTATGGCATGTTGCCCATGAGTTCTGCCCACACAAACTGTATTACGGTATTTTTTAGATAATCCTATTAGTATATCTTCAAGTTTATTTAAATCAGAGAATACAATTTTAAAAGCTTCGACAAATTGAAGGGCTGTTGCAGAATCATTGATATCATTAGAAGTTGCTCCCAGATGCACATACTTTCCATGTTCTCCACACTGCTCAGAAAGCGAAAGAACTAATGCCATTATGTCATGATTTATTTCTGATTCTATCTGTTTCATTCTTTCAAGAGAAACATATTTGGTATTAGCTTTTTTGAAAATCTCCTCGCCTGCTTTTTTAGGTATATGACCTAATTCAGAATGGGCTTTTGCTATCGCCCCTTCGACAAGAAGCATCTTATTTAATCGCTCTTCTTCGTCAAATATTTTTCTCATCTCGGGTGACCCGTATCTATTATCAATTGGATGAATCATTATTACACCTTAGTATATTCTTATAAATGAAGTTTATTAAGTTTTTTGGCAGATTAATTTAAAATAATAAAGATACCGAAAGACATATGATTTAAATATTAATTCTATACTTTATGGACACTATAACGATTATCGGCCTTATTGCTGCGTTTCTTACTACTGTTTCATCAATACCTCAAGTCATTAAGACTATTAGGTTAAAAGAAACAAGAGATATATCTTTTTGGATGTGGAGCTTTTTATCTTCGGGAATTTTTTTATGGTTGATATATGGAATATCCAAAAATGACTTTCCTCTTATTTTGTCAAATGGCATATCCTTATTCCTAGTATTAATTGTACTCGGATTAAAAATAAAATACAAGTAGATTATTTTAGCGAGTACATTCTTTTATCATTTCTCTTAATTCTAAGGTTTCATCTATTACTTTCCACCCTTCGCCTAAATAAATAGTGTTAACTAAGTTTTTTAAGAAAGCAAGATTTGATTTAGGGTCGTTAAGGTCATATTTAGATACTAAATTCAATATTTTTTCTAAAAAGGAAAATGTGACAGGAAAGTCTTCTTGGAGTATTTCAATCAGGTCATTTTTTATTTCTTCAGAGCAGTTTAACACATCATCAGCAAACAAAAGTGCAAATTCTGCCCATCTATCTCCCAGAATTAGCTCAGGACCTCTTAATAGAATATTAAGATTATTTTTTGCCCTTGTATCAATCATTTTTTGTGGATCGTGCCCAATATCTCTTTGAAGTTTGTAAAGAGGTGGGTGCTGAGCCAGAGAATTCATATTGATATCTACGCCACTTTGTTTATTGTATTTATTAACCAATCCTTTGAATCCTTTAACCATTAGAATCCAATGCCCTATTTCGTGGGTTATCAGTAATGGATCAAAAGATTTTGGATTTTCAAGCCATATTGGTAAAACTACCTTTCCATCAAACACTCCCGGATATGCGCTATTAATTTCTCCTGGAATATGTTTTAACTCAGAATTATCCTTTCGATCCCCTATCATTACTTCAATTTTGTAGCCAAGTATCTCTTCTGATAATTTTTTCCATAAATCTAAGATTCTTAAAGTTGGCTCATCTGCTATTTTTATAATATAACTTTCTGGAAAAGGTTGCATTTAATCACCAATAAAATACATATTTTAATCTTTTTCGGACTCCTTTGTAATCTCAATTCCTTCTTTTACAAGGAATATAAAAATTATTATGCCTACTAATGGATCAGCCTGCCAAAATCCAAATAGATAATTTAATGTTAAACCTAAGAAAAGGGGTAAAGACAAGAAAGCACATGCAAGAGTTTCTTTTGAATCTGCAACAAGTGCTTTGCTCCCAATTTTCTTTCCAATCGTGTTTTTTTGATAAAACAACAAAGGCATTATTAAGAGTGACGCTAAGGCAATAATTATCCCGGCGAATGAAGGATCAGGCTTTTCTACAGCAACTAATTTTCTTATAGATTCGGCTAAAACGTAAGTACCTAATACTAAAAAGGTTAATCCTACCAATTTAGTTGCTTTTTTTTCTAGGTCTAACTCTTCGGCCTCATCTACAAAACCATGTTTTTTAAGCCTCCATATTAGGATAATCCCAGATAATGATTCAACGATACTATCGAGTCCAAACCCAACCAAAGCTATACTATTCGAAAGGCTACCAAAAATTATAGAAAAAAATGCCTCGAATATATTATAAATAATCGTAAAATATTCAAGAGATAATCCTTTCCTGTATAAATAATCCATAATCCATTTCATCTTAAAACTGATATAAAACTATCTAATTAAGAAAAAATTAATATAAATAGAAAAGTATATAAAATTAAAATTAAAATTGTTTGCATGGACAAAAGTCGCATTTTAAGTTTGATAGGAGGCATTATTCTAATAGTAGCTGCTTTTTTACCATTGTTTTATTTTGTTGATGGTTTTTATTCAAGCTTTGAGATTAC
>CAZFRW010000017.1:15607-23504 GCA_964521515.1 uncultured Thermococci archaeon | reverse complement strand
ATTGTAAATCTTTTTAAAAAGTTTTCGTTATTTAGTTTATGCTTTCTAAGTCTGAACTAAGGGCTGTAATTAAAGAAAAAATATTGGATATGGATTATGGTAAAAAAACTATAATGGATAAAAAAATAAGGGATAATATTTATAGTCTTGAAGAGTATTGTACGGCAAAGACTATTTTCACGTATGTTTCAAAGGATAAAGAAGTCGATACAATTGATTTAATCACCCATTCAATAGATATTGGAAAGACTGTTTGCGTTCCTTTGACGAAAAAAGACACTAATTCTCTTGAAATACGAAAAATTGAATATTTAACGGATCTTATTGTTGGGAACTTCAATATTCTAGAACCAAATGAACATACTAAAAAGGCAAATACTAAAGAAATTGAATTACTTTTTATTCCGGGACTTGCATTTGGAACTGGATGTGAAAGACTAGGAAGGGGCGGAGGGTATTTTGATAGATTTTTATCAAAATCTTGTGGCCTTAAAATTGGCCTTGCTTATGAATTTCAGATTTTTGATTCTTTACCTGTTCAAAAGCATGATATAAAAATGGACATGATAATTACTGATGCCAGAATGATTAGCTACGTTTAAAAGAATAGATAAGGATTATTGCTGGAAAGAGAATCATTGATGCAAATGGATTTATTGCAAAAAAAGATGCAAGAGCCGGCAGACTTGAGCCAGTAATTGTAGAAAGATCATGGCTTAATGAAAATGTAGAAAATAATACCCCTCTTTTTGTGACTTCTATGTTTTCACATAAGAATGAATAGCACCAAACGTCGATGAATGCGCCGGCCAATCCGATAAGTCCAGAGGCTAAAAAGAACAAAACAATATTATTTGAAAGAACTAAAGCTACAATTCCTGTTATATGAATTAATGCCCCCCATTTAATCCACAATCTTTTACTTTCAACTTTTGCGTAACGTCCTATAAGAATTTCAGAAACTCCAAAAACAAGCGATTCAAAAGCGACTATCAAAGAAACAATAGCCCCGGACATCCCAAGTTTTCCTACTGCAAATCTTACAAAAAATATTAGAAATGCGGAGAATACTGCTAGGTCAAATGTCTTATATACTAATGGATCCAATACTTTTTTCAATGTTTGAATTGAAGGAAAACTTTTTTCTCTTAATTCAAATTTAAAGTCTTTCATGAAAAATACATAAAGACATGAAATTAAAGCTCCGATTACAAATAATGTGTAAAAAGTACCTTTTAATCCAAGAAGATCGACAAATATTCCAGGGATTAGAAGCCCAAAAACCCACCCTAAACCATAAACTCCTCCAAAGATACTCACTTTTTTTTCCGGATTTTGAGTTATAGGTCTAAGTGAAAAAATTATGACTACGGTTAAGAATGTAGCAAGAGAAACTGCAACAAGAACTTGAAGTAATGCCAAATAAAGAATATTATTTGTAAATGAGATCAGGAGGGTAGATATTGAAGATAATACCAAAGCAACTAACAATAAATATTTCTCGCCAATTCTATCAGATAGAACTCCTATCACTGGTTTAAGAAAGAATGAAACGCCGTCGCCTATGACAAATAATAATGCGTAGGGTAATAGTGATATGCCTAACTTAGTAAAATATATGCTAAAAAGAACCATTGTGAATCCATGAAAAAATGATTTATAGAATGCCAACATCGAACCAAAAAATAATCTTTTAGTTTCAACTGCCAAGTAATTTCCTTCCTTTCAATATGTATCCGGCTATGTATATCGACCCAGTAATGAGTAATCTTTCATCTTTTTTAAGGTTTGACACGCAATAATCAAAAGCTAGGAGAGGATCTTCAAAAGAACTAATCTCGTTGAAATATTTACTTGCTTTTTCTTCAAGAGTATTTATATTTGCACATCTTGGGGGGACTGTAGTCAAGACTATTCTTTTAGATATCTTGGAAAATTCTTTAAGAATTCCATCAATGTCCTTATCCATAGATATTCCAACAAGTAAAAGTGTTTTTGAATCTGTAAATAAATTAGTATAAGTTTCAGAAAGGGATTTTGCGCCATCTGTATTGTGTGCAACATCGACTAGAATCATAGGATCTTTTCTTAATACTTGAAACCTTCCTGGCCAAATAGATTTTTTAAGGCCTTTTCTAATTGAATCTTCTTTTATTTCGAATCCAAATGAAGACATTGATTCAGCCAGACTAATTGCACATGCCGCATTTGCTATTTGATGCCTTCCAATCATCCTAATTTTAAGATCTTTGAAAAGATTTTCACTGGAATAGTAATCAAAAACAGATCCATCAAAGTCTATTTTTTTCTCAATTGTTCTAAAATCCCTATTAAATAATTTTAATTTGGCACTTTTTCCAAAACAGATTTTTTCCAACAAAGGTGCCAATTCCAAATCAACGCAAGAAGAAACTGAAGATCCTTTTTTTATTATTCCGGCTTTTTCATTTAGTATCTCTTCTTTGCTGTGGCCAAGTATTTCTTGGTGGTCAAGAGCTATATTTGTAATTGCAACAGCTTTACCATTTAATATGTTAGTAGCATCAAGTCGACCCCCTAGACCAACTTCAGAAACTATAAAGTCAACTTTTTTTTTGGTGAAATAGATAATAGAGATGGCAGTTAGGACTTCAAAAAAGGTTGGACTACCTATGTCTCCCAATTTTTCTGCTTCTTCACAATAAGATTTTAATTCTAAAAGGATTTTATCGAAATCTTTTGAAGAAATATTTTTATCCCCAATTCTTATCCTTTCATAGATATCAATCAAATGAGGGGAAGTGTACGACCCGACTTTGTAGTTGGATTCAGACAATATTTCAGAAATAAAAGTAACAACAGACCCTTTTCCATTTGTTCCTGCTACATGGACTACTGGAATATCTTCCCAGTTTATTCCGCTTTTTTCAAGAATAAATCTTATTCTTTCAAGCCCTAGTTTTGAATTTAATCTTTCAAGACCTGGTTTAGAACCGATGAGTTTTAACTTCTCTAGAAAATCATCTTGCACAGTCCTTCTGATTTAAGAAGCAGATTATAAGGTTTTCCAGAAGCATCGCTCTTGTCATGGGGCCAACACCACCTGGAACTGGAGTTATATAAGATGTTTTCTTACTGACCTCGTCATACTTGACATCTCCTTTAATGCCATCCACATCGCGAGTTATACCAACATCAACTACAACGGCCCCTTCTTTTACCATATCTGCAGTTAAAAAGTCAGTTTTTCCAACTCCAACTATAATTATATCTGCATTTTTTGTCTTTTCTTTCAAGTCTTTTGTTTTGGTATGTACTACAGTGACTGTTCCGCCCCGATTTATCATCATTGCTGCCAATGGTTTTCCAATAATATTGCTTCTGTTAATTATTGTTATGTCTGCACCTTCTATGGGTATATTGTATTCGTCCAGAATTTTAACTACGCCTTTTGGTGTACATGGAAATAGATCTGAAATATTTAGGAGTATCCTACCAACATTGATAGGAGTAAATCCATCGACATCTTTTAAAGGGTGAATTTTTTCCAGTATCTTGTTGGTATCGATATTTTTTGGCAATGGTAACTGGACAAGAATTCCATGAACATCTTTTCTTTTATTCAATGTATCGATTAATAGAAGAAGGTCGGCTTCAGAAATATCATTATAATAAAATTCCTCATAGTCAATTCCAATTTTCTCAGAATCCTTCTTCTTTAAATTAACATATATCCTAGATGCAGGGTCGCTTCCCACTAAAACAGTTGCTAATTTAGGGTAAAGGCCATTTTTTTTATATTCTGAAACTTTTTCTGAAAGCTCGTTTATTATTTTGATGGATAAGGCCTTACCATCTAGTATTTTTGTAGTCATAAGTTTATTGGGAATTTTTTGCAGAGATCCCTTACCTCCGCCCTTACTTTTTCAAGAGTGTAGTCATCTTTCTTCTGAAGAACTCTATCTATCATACCAGCTATATGTTTCATCTCAGATTCTTTCATTCCCCTAGAAGTAATTGCAGGAACCCCTAGCCTAAGACCAGAAGTAACGTTAGGCGGCTTTGGGTCATATGGTATAACATTTCTGTTTGCAGTTATACCCGCACACTCCAATAATTCCTGAGCTTCTTTTCCAGTTATGTCTTTTTTTCTTAAATCCATCAATAGCAGGTGATTATCAGTACCCCCTGTAATGAGCTCATATCCTAGTAACATCAGTTCGTCTGATAGAACTTTACAGTTATTTACAACTTGTCTCTGATAATTAATAAAATCTTCTCCTAGGGCTTCTTTGAAGCAAACAGCTTTTGCTGCAATTGTATGCATCATGGGGCCTCCTTGAGCAAATGGAAAAACAGCTTTATCGATTGCTTTTTTATGCTCATCGGTACAAAGTATTAATCCTCCTCTCGGCCCTCTTAAGGTCTTGTGAGTAGTAGATGTTACAAAATCACAGTAAGGAACTGGAGAATTATGAAATCCGCACGCTACAAGCCCTGCAATGTGTGCTATATCTGCCATCAAGAGCGCACCTACTTCATCTGCAATTTCTCTAAATCCTTTGAAATCAATCTCCCTTGGATAAGAACTAGCACCTGTTACTATAAGTTTAGGTTTTAATTCGATGGCTTTTTGTCTTACTTCGTTTAAATCAATTCTATAAGTATTTTTATTGACACCATAAAAATGAAAGTTGTAAAATTTTCCTGAAAAACTAACAGGAGATCCATGTGACAAATGTCCGCCGCAGGATAGATCCATTCCAAGAACAGTATCCCCCACGTCTAAACATGAAAAATAGACGGCCATGTTCGCCTGTGTCCCTGAGTGGGGCTGTACATTTGCATGGTCGGATTTGAAAAGTTTTTTTGCCCTTTCGATTGCGAGAGATTCTGCAATATCAACAAATTTACATCCGCCGTAATATCTTTTCCCAGGATATCCTTCAGCATATTTATTTGTCATAACAGATCTTTGCGCTTCAAGAACTGCGTTGCTTGTAAAATTTTCACTTGCTATAAGTTCAAGCCCTTCGTTTTGACGATTTTTTTCATCTTCAATAGAATTATAAATTTCGATGTCAACTTGATCTAATGATTTCATAAAATCACGACTATGATTACAAATGCCTAAATCTCTTATAAATATTTTGCTATTAATTAACATCAACATATTCTTATATTTAAATTTTATGGCAATAATATTTCATAATCGAAAATTTTATATACTAATTAGGTACTTTAATATATTATTCTGGCATGAAATAGAGGAATTACTATGGTAAAAGATATTTGTATCTTAAGAGGAAGGACTTTAGATGATCAAGAAAAGTTAATCATCAAAGCTTTAATAAGAAATCCCAGAAGCAGTGATAATCAAATAAGCAAGGCCACAAGAGTTCCCGTAAGAACTGTCTATAGGAAAAGGAAAAAACTGGAAGAAGAGGGCATTGTCCATTATTATCTAAATGTAAATCTAGATAAATCCGGTATCGGAAAAATAAATGCCAGACATCTCTACCTAATAAAATTTAAACTTGGTCTCCCGTATACTCAATTTATTCGAGAGATTAATGAAGAAAACAATGTAAGAACTGTATTTACTGAGCATATCTACCAATCATTCCTTGCAGAGGTAGACGGAAGAGTTGCTCTTGTTATGATTTTAGAAGGAGAACGGGACGAGGACATAGTAGAAAACTTTAACAAAATAATTGTTCCCTCTTTAAAGAAAAATCATGGACCTGACTCTATAGAAGACGTCCAGACAATAAGACTATCAGATCCGATAAGATTCTTCCATAATTATATGCCAATGTTAAATATTAAGAATGGAAGAATTAGGGATGACTGGAGAGATGAACTGCTCTTTATTACCTAATTTATTTTGATTATTTTAGGCCATTTTATAATTTTTTTAGTCCTTATTAGGCCTAAGTTAGCCATTATATAACAGTAAGTATTAAATAGTAGATGATACTTCTTTTTTCTATCAAATACCTAGACAAATGGGTAGATATAAAAAATATTTTTGGAGGAATAAAATGGACAAAGAACAGGTAAAGAAAATAATTAAGGATAAGAACATAAAATACGTTAGATTGCAGTTTGTGGATATGCTGGGTATACCAAAGAACTTTTCAATATCTGTAGACCTTCTAGACTCTGTATTTGAATCTGGGATGGGTTTTGATAGTTCTTCTATTAAGGGATTTACTGATATATCCCACAGCGACAGTGTTTTGATGCCAGATCCAGACACATTCAAGATAATTCCATGGCTTGATGAAGCAAGGATAATCTGTGATGTATGTTACCCAACAACTTTGAAGCCCTTTGAGGGCGATCCAAGGAGTCTTTTAAAAAAGGAAATACAAAAGCTCGCAGAAGACAAAATGGAGTTTTATGTCGGGCCAGAAATAGAATTTCACTTATTAAAAGAAGAAAACGGAAAACTTGTACCTCATGATTCTGGAGGATACGCAGATTTTTCACCTCTTGACCTAGGGGAAGAAATTAGGAACAAAGCCGGGTTATACATGCAAATGATGGGTGTAAAAAGTGAGATTACCCACCACGAAGTAGGAGATGGTCAGCACGAAATTGATTTTAGATTTAAAGAAAGTGCTCTTGAAGCAGCCGATGACGTTATTACATACAAACAGGTAGTAAAAAACATAGCCGCTAAAGAGGGGCTTGTAGTTACATATATGCCAAAACCATTCTACGGTCAAGCTGGAAACGGTATGCACTGCCACCAAAGTGTATTCCAAAACGGTAGAAACATATTTTACGACCCAAAGACAAAGAATTTGTCAGATAAGGGTAGATGGTATATAGGTGGAATTTTAAAGCATGCTAAAGCTCTTACAGCAATTTGTTCTCCATCTGTTAACTCCTATAAGAGACTAGTTCCAGGTTATGAAGCACCTGTCTATATTTCATGGGGATGGGCTAACAGAACAACTTTGGTGAGATTACCTGGATATGACCCAACTAATGAAAAGGCTTTGAGGCTCGAGTTTAGATCTCCTGACCCAACATGCAACCCCTACCTTGCATTTACAGCAATGCTAAAAGCTGGGATGGACGGAATTGAAAATCAGATTGAGCCTCCTGAACCAGTTGACTATGATATATTCGAGTTATCAATGGCCGAGTTAGAAGAAAGAGGGATAGAGACCTTACCAATAAACCTAGGAGAGGCCATAAAAGAACTAGAAAAGGATAAAGTCGTAAGAGACTCCCTTGGAAAGCATATATACGAGAGGTACCTTGAACACAAGAAGAAGGTCTGGAAAGACTACTCAATGTATGTTACAGACTGGGAATTCCAAAAATACCTCAGATACTAATAAAATTTATTTTTTATTATTTTTTAATAATTTAGTATAGTCATAATTTCTATTTGCCTAAATAAAAACAGATTTAAATCTAAAATCTTTTATATTTAAAGTACTTTTACAATACAGATGTTATACCTTATAGGCCTTGGGCTATCAGAAAAAGACATTTCATTGAAAGCTTTTGAATTATTAAATAAAGTTAATGCTATTTACATAGATACATATACTAATTATTTTGATTTTGATCTTGTATGGCTCGAAAAGGCCCTAAGTAAAAAATTAATCCCACTTTCTAGAGAAGATATCGAAAAGAGCCCTATATTTTTGGATATTGCAAAATCCCAAGATGTTGCACTTCTTGTATCGGGGGACCCTCTCGTTGCAACAACGCATACAGATATTTTGTTAAGGGCTTTTAAGAAAGGGGTTCAGGCAAAAATATTTCATGCGTCCTCAATTTATTCGGCTATTGCAGAAACTGGCCTTCATATCTATAGATTTGGAAAAACTGCCAGTATTCCCTATCCAGAAGAAAACTTCTTTCCAAGAAGCTTTTATGATGTTGTAATTGA
>CAZFRW010000017.1:0-15507 GCA_964521515.1 uncultured Thermococci archaeon | reverse complement strand
AAAGCCTTGGTGTTATTATTATGCCATTTGAAAACAAAAAAATAGATGAATTGGCGGAGAAAATATCCAAAGTTGAAACATCTAATGAAGAGAGAATTATAGAGATATCTAGATTACTTGACGGATATAAAGAATTTCTCGATAGATTAAAATCCCATAATGTTGAAACAGTTAAAAAGTGGGAAATTGAAAACTTTGAAGAAAAACTTCAACAGATTCGGGAGAATGTTGATACAGTAAGTAGCAAAGAAGGAACCGAATTAGAGGAAGAAAAAATATACGAAGATATAGATGAGTTAAAAGTTATTGTTTGGGATATCCAGAAAAAAATAGATTCAAATTTATTAGAGCTTAAACACAGAATTGACGAAACAGAAAAAGAACAGGAACTTGCACTTCTCACTTTTTTAAGAAAAGTAAAAAATAAAGATGAGATCTTTACAGAAGATTACATTGTGAATAATTATACTGAAGCTCTTGAAATATTCTCACTTCTTGATGTAGAGAATAAAAAACTCCCAAGGGATCTATCTCCAGAAATAGAAACTGAGATAAACAAATACTTGTCAAACATTGAGAGAAAAATTGAAAAAACAGAGGGCTTCTTGAAAAAAGATTATGAACTATTTTTAAGAGAAGTAGAAGAAAAAAACAAGTATTTAAACGACCAATACATTTCAGAAAACTTTGATGAATCTAGAGATATTTACTCTTCTTTAGTAGAAAAGAAGAAACAGCTGAAAGGTGGAAGGGCGACCCTTATTGATAATAATCTCAAGATTTTAAGTGAGCGAATAAAAGAAATAGAAGATAGGAAGAGGATGGATCTCTTAACTATACTTGACGAGGTGGAAAAACTTCTTCCCATTTTTACTGAACAATATATATTAGATAATCCACTAGATTCGAGAGCAGTTTATGAAAAATACAGCAAAATACAATATTCTTTGAAAGGTACAATAGACTATAAAATTGAAGACAAAGTTAAAACTTCTATCGACAACTTGCTTTCAAGAATAGAAAACGTTGAAAAAAGAGAAATTGAAAATCTTTCTTTTGTTTATGACAGAACAGGTAGGGCTCTTGAGAAATATACAGAAGATTACATTGCTGGAAATTTATCCGAGGCAGAGAGGACCTACGTTGCGTTGTCAAGGGATATGGAAAGATTATACCCAAGATTTTCCAATGAATTGAGTAAGAATATTGAAAAGAACTTAAACGATTTATATTTGAGAGTTAAAAATGTCGAAGGAATTAAGAAAAAAGAACTTGAAAACTTTTTAGAGAATTCTTATAAAGCTCTGGAAGAATTTGATTATTCTAAAATCAATACAGATTTAGAGTCTGCTAGACAAATGTATCACAAACTCCTTGAAGAAAAAAAGAGATTACCTGCGGACCTTGAGATAGTAATTGAAAGTAATTTATCTGAAATACAAGAAAAGGTTGTTAAAACTGAAGAAGCCAAAATCAAGATACTAGAGGATTTCCTAAGCAAGACCATTGATATACTAGAGGAATACCCTCAAGAACATATAAATTCAAACATAAAAGAAGCAGTTATTCTATATAATAGTCTTAGAAGAGAGCAAAAAAATCTCCCTGTTGGTATTGATTATGAACTTGAAAAGGCAATTAATATTAATCTCAACGCCTTCGATAATCGAATAAAAGAAATCGAAGATGAAAAGAAGGTCTATGTTGATGAATTTATTGAATACCTCAATAAAAAAATGGGAGATTTCACAGAAGAAAAAGTATTGGATAATTTAATAAAAGCAAAGGAAGATTTCCAAAAACTCCTAAAGGAAAAAGATGATATAATAGTATTTGCAAATTCAGAACAAGAAATAGAAATTGAAAGAAAGATAGAAAAAATAAGCGTAAATTTAAAAGACGTCCAAGTAGACGAGCTCCAAAAGATTGATATTCTTTTAAGAAGGGCCCAGACTTTTGATATTAAATTCGATCAGGGGTATATCAACTCAAACCTTTTTGAAGTAAGGGACCTTTACAAAGACTTAATGAAAACAAGAAATGAAATCCTTTCCATAATAGCTGAAGACAAAAGAGACGAAATTGATGAAATTCTCGCTAGACTCAAGAAAAGAGTAGAACACGCAGAAATAGTGAAAGAAGAAGAACTTCAATACTTTATTAGAAGGGTTAAGGGTATATTGGAAAAGTACAGTTTTGCACAGGTGCTGAGAAATCCCGCCGAAGCTAAAGATGAGTATCAAATCTTGATGAAAGAAAAGCAGGGGCTTTTAATAGATTATGATGATCAGCTGAGACTTGAAATAGAAGCTTTAATGTCTGAATTTAGCAATAGAATAAAGGACGCCGAAAAAGAAATAGTCCAGAGCAAGATCGATAAGATTGTTAACAAGATTGGAGGCTTTATTACAAGGTACTCTTATGTTGAACCTTCGGACAAGGCCTTAGTCATGGAAATGATAGGAGAATATAAAGACATAGTTGCTAATTATAAACAGTTTGAAAATGAATTAGATATAAAATCCCAAGAGCTCCTGAAGGAAAGAATTCAACAGTGTCAGAATCTTATAAAACAGATAGATTACGAAATACAGTATGAGAGAGACATCATAGAAATAAAAGATGGTTGCACAGAATTCATAAAATTATATAGGGACAAAGAAGTTCTGCTTTCCAATATATGGGAAGCCCAAAACAAATACAATTCTCTGCTCCAAAAGTTTGAAAGTATTCCTTTCCACAAAGATTCTGCAACTGAACATGAGATTGTAAAGAAGTTACAGATTTGTTATGGATTAATTGACAAATCCTTTAAGGGCCTTTAAAGAGATAAAGATCTACATGATACTGAAAACTTCTAAGGACATCTTGGGAGAAATTATTCTTTGTAATCATTGTCTTGGAAGACAATTTGGAAAAATTTCAATATCAACAAATGAAAGAAGAGGAGAAGTAATAAGAAATTTATTGAATATTTTGAATCCTGAACTATCCTCGGATCTTAATCATCAAAAACCTTGTTTTCTTTGCGATAATATCTTTGAAAGAACTGAGAATATAACAAAAAATATATCCCCCGATTTCGAGTTTTTAACCTTTCATGTGGGGACAAAGATTCCTGACGAAATTATAAAAAAAGAAGAAATTCTCAAAGAAAAATATAATCTTCAATACCAAGAAAGTATCAAACAGGAATTGAACAGAGAACTGGGAAAAAAGGTGGGGGCAATTATAGAAAAGGAGTTCAAAAGAGAAAAAGAAGATGTTACAATACTCCTCCATCCTTACGAATCAAATATCGAATATGTTATTAATCCACTATTTATTTATGGCCGATATAATAAGCTAACCAGAGGAATTCCACAGACCAAATGGTTTTGCAGAAAGTGTAAAGGTCGCGGATGTTCAAGGTGTGGCAATACAGGGAAAATGTATGATGAGAGTGTTGAGGAATTGATATCAGAATTATTTCTAAAAGAAACTAAAGGTGCCGATTCCTCTTTTCATGGTGCAGGTAGAGAAGACATTGATGTTTTAATGCTCGGAAACGGTCGACCTTTTGTTCTAGAAATAAAATCTCCAAAAATTAGGGATATTGACCTTCAAAAGCTTGAACTAAAAGTAAATCAAATGAATGAAGGAAAAGTAAGAATTTCAGAGCTTTGCTTTGTAGGCAAAGAAGTAGTTGAAAAAATAAAAAATACCCATTTAAGAAAAACGTACTTAGCAGAAGTAGATGTATGCCTAACTGAAGAAGAAAAGAGAAAAATAGAGGAATTTTTCTTAGACAGAGACATATATCAAGAAACTCCTAACAGGGTTGTACATAGAAGAGCCGATAAAACAAGAATTAGAAAGGTTTATAAAGTTCTTACCTCTAAGAAAAATTGCTCGTCACTAGAGATATACTGTGATGGTGGACTTTATATAAAGGAACTTATCTCTGGAGATGAGGAGAGAACAAATCCCAGTATTGCAGAATTATTGGGTAAGAATATAAAGTGTATATTGCTAAATGTAATTAGTATTGAAGAGAAGGTGTAATAATGGCTAGAAAATCTCATGGTTTCAGAATAAAGACAAGAGGTAAACTAACAAAAGATGTGAGAACAAGGGGGAAAGTTCCCGTATCAAGAATCCTTCAGAAATTTGATGTAGGAGACTCGGTGCACATTATTTTAGAACCATCTGTTCACAAAGGCATGCCTTTTCCAAGATTTCATGGAAGAACAGGCAGAGTAGTTGGGAAAAGAGGTTCAGCTTATCTACTTTCTATAATGGATGGAAATAAGGAAAAGATGATTATTTCAAGACCTGAACATATGAAAAAACAGGTTTTTTAAAAGAGGTTCTTTTATGATAGGAAAGGAAATAATCTCTGAGGATATTGTTCCAATAACAAAAGTTAAAGAGATACTTTCCAGTAGAGCTGAAAAAATCGAATTGGGATACGAACAAGGGATTTCATTAGATTATACAAATAAATTCAGTAAGATGGAAATTGAGGATATAGAAAAAGTTACATCAGAACTTAATGAGAAAGTTCCAAGATTAAAAAAAGAAAATATAATTAAAATAGTCGATATTGTTCCAGAAGATAAAAAAGATATTGAAGTAATATTCTCAAAAGAAAGACTAATATTGGACGAAAGCGAAGTAAATTCTATATTGGAAATAATTGCAAAATATAAAAAATAAGTGAAATTTATGATGATGAGAACTAGTGTTTTTGAGGAGTATGGGATAGTTCTGGATTACCTCCCACAGGGGCTTCCAGGGGAAAATCTTCCACCTCATAAGAGAACACCTATTGCACATATAATGGGTGAAAATTATTTCTCCTTGTTAGAAGTAGTTCCATCAACTGATCTTTCTATGTATGAAAGAGTTTTCATAGGGAAAGGAAAAAGGGACAAAATAGCCCGAGTTAAAAAAAGACTTCGCCACAATGAGTTAAGTGCAACTGCAAAGGGCGAATTAAGATTTATTGTTGAGAAGATTGTATCAGAAAATGAACAAAAATTTGTTGAATTTTTTAATACTTCTGGCCCGATATCAATTAGATACCACAAGCTTGAGCTTTTGCCAGGGCTTGGGAAAAAATTGATGAATGAAATCCTTGAAGAAAGGAAAAAAGGACTGTTCAAATCATTTAATGATATAAAGGATAGAGTTCCATCTATACCGGACCCAAAAAAAATGATTATAAATAGAATAATCAATGAGATGCAAGAAGTTGATAGGTATTCTATTTTTGTAAGCAGACCCCCGAAAGAGATGGAATGATAACAGACAGACTTTTTTATCTTTTGAATAAATACAATATAAGGCCATCCAAAAGATTTTCCCAAAATTTTCTTATTTCTGATGATGTCTTAAGATTCATGGCCTCCCATGGCAAGGGAAAAGTCCTCGAAATAGGCCCAGGTTTAGGATTTCTCACAGAGAAACTATCTAAGGTATGTGACAAAGTAGTTGCTGTCGAGATGGATAAGAATCTCGCCGATATTCTAAAACAAGAGTATAATTTTGACAATGTTGAAATAGTCTGTGAAGACTTCCTAAAGTTTGAAGATAGAAATTTTGATACTGTTGTATCGAGTATACCTTACGCCATATCTTCACAAATAACATTCAAATTATTTGAAATGAACTTTGAATCTGCAACATTGTTGTATCAAAAAGAGTTTGCACAGAGATTTATTTCAAGCCCTGGTGAAGATGATTATTCTAGATTATCAGTAATGTCCAAAATTTACTCAGAAATCGAGATTCTACGAGACGTTCCTCCTTCGGCTTTTTACCCTGAACCAAAGGTATGGTCTTCGATAGCCCATATAAAACTAGATAAAAAATTTGAAATTAATGAAGTCTTTGAGGATACAGTAAGGGCTCTTTTTACTCACAGAAATAAGATGGTCCATAAAGCCATCTACCACTCGAGGGGCATATTTGGAAAAGGAAAAGAATTCAAGCAATCTATAGATGAAATCCCTTATAAAGATAGAAGGGTATATACTTTAGATATCTTCGAAATAAAAGATATAAGTGATTGGCTTGAAGGAATATTATGATTTTTTTTGATGATTTTAATAAAGAAATTGGTATTGTATTAAATGATGTATATTCTTTTTTAGGTGGATTGGAAAATCCTATTTCTAGTTTAGGGATTTCTTTCTTAGATAAGTTCAAGGTATCTATGAAAGGATTCAATACATTTCTTCTTTTTCCTTACTGGATATCGGAAGGGTTTGATATTAAAGATAAAGAAAACGTTTCTAGAAATCTATCTAATCTCGATGTTTACGGCATAATGCACTTAAGGATTATAGATGATATACTGGATAATCCAGAAAATATTGACAGAAATTTACTTCTTTTATCCAACATCTGCGAATTCAAAAGTTATGAGGTATGCTTTAAGCTAATTGGGAAAAATGAAAACTTTGTGAAAGATTTAGAAGAGACATTGACACATTTTTCGAATGCCGTGCTTTTTGAAAAAAAATATTACCACTATGAAGGCCTATTGACAGAAGAGATGAGAAATTATGATTATGAACTTATGGCCAAGAAGACTTTTCATTTGAGAGTACCAATCTTATGTTATTTATACCTTGAAGGATCAAATCTAGATAAGAGAAATGATTTTTTTTCAATGATGGAATATTGGGGAACATCGATGCAACTATTTAATGATGTTCTTGGCTGGAAAGATGATTTTTCTTCTAGACAGATGACCTACCCCCTTGTTAAAGCCATCCAATACCTTGAAGATGAAAATTTAGTTGATAAAGGAAAGGTAGATATTATGGACATCGCTGCCGCTTTTATTGAAACAAATATCTTAGAAAATACCTTAGATATCTCACTAAAGTATCAAAAAAAGGCTATTGATTCAATAAAATTGTATAATCTATATTACTTAAATGAATTCTTTCTAGATACCTCTAATAAAATCTCTTCAAGTATTGAAAAATTGAAAAATAAAAGAGAAAATATACTTAAAGACATAATAAATTGAGAAATTCGCAATATACTTTAGTTAGATTTATAAATTATGTAATTAAGAAATTAATGGTGGGTGATTTTATGGATAAAAAAACACATGAATTAATAAAAACTTATATAAAAGAAAATAGTGGAACAGGCACAGTCAACTTATCTGCTCCGGCTGTTTGGATGGATGCGCCAGTGAAATACTATTTTTGGATGACTGAGTAAATAATAGAATAGATCTTTATGAATTATATAATAATTCTCTCTTTTTTATTTAATATTTTATTAGGATTATATTCAATTAAATCGAATTATAAAAGTAAAATTAATATATTATTCTCATTATTGGCCTTTTTAAATTCTGGGGTAATAATCACTAACTATTTAATTCAGATCAGGGGGTATCCTCTATTATGGGGTAAACTAAACATTTTTTTTGTTATATGGATCCCAACTTTTTTTATATTAGGATGCGCAGGTTTGTCCAAAAGAAAATTATTATTTAAGAATATTTATTGGATAATTCCAAGTATAATATTCTCACTATCTTTGTTAACGAACTTAATGTTAAAAGATTTTACTCTTATGGAAATGGGTTATGTTGAAGTTTTTGGCCCTCTTTTTGGTATTTTTTATGCTTATTATGCTATATGTTTGATATATGGGCTTAGTTTACTTTTATTATCCTATAAAAATGCATCTTCAATCATTGAAAAGAAAAGGAATATGATAGCTTTTTTTGGTGCTTTAATACCTATTACAACGAGTATAATAACAAATACTTATTTTAGAATTTTTGGATATTACCCAGATTTTATGAGTAATTTTAATGTTCTACCGATAACAAATTCAGTGATGATGACGTTATTTGTTTATGCTGTCTTAAAGTATGGTTTTTTAAAACAAGATATTAGTATAAAAGAAAAACTTGATACGCTTAGGATAAAAATATTGTATACAGTTATTACTATTTCTATTGGAATTTCTATAATTGCAGCAATTATTTTAATTGGTATTGGACTATCGGTAGATTATACCGTAGTTAGATCATTTTACATTTCTTTATTGGTAATATTTTTAATTAGTATCTCAGTTAATTATTCTTTATCTCTATACATTAACGAAAAAATAGTTACGCCTATCGAGAAAATTTCCAAACATGCGCTTGAAGTTGGTAAAGGTAATTTTGATCTAAGAGTTGGATTTGAAGGCGAAGATGAAATAGCTATTCTTTCAAGACAAATGGATGAGATGACTGAAAAATTAAAAAGAACTTCACAAATAAGAGAAAATTTTAACAAAGCCCTGCAGATTGAAGTTCAGAACAAAACAGAAAAACTTCAAGAAGCATATGGCATACTAAAAGACTCAGACAAATCAAAGAAAGATTTTATTGATGCAATCGCCCATGAATTATATAATCCCCTTGCAACTATTAGTTTAAGTAATGAACTTATCAATTGGGATACTGTTGGCCAAGATAACAAGAAAATGATCACTTCTATTCAAAGAAATATAAACAGACTCATGTCTTTAGTCAAAGAAATAGAAGCATTCACTTTAGTCGGTCAAGATAGTCAAAAATTAAATATTCAGAAAATTGATCTTAATGAATTAATAAATATCATCTCTCAAGATTTTATTATTTTAACAAATAAAAGGAAAATAGAGTTATCAGTAATTTCAAGTGGTAATGATTTTTATATAGAAGGGGATCGAGAAAAACTTACTAAAGTTTTTGTTAATCTCATAGAAAATGCAGTCAATTTTTCAAATGAAGGCGGAATAATTAGAATTAGAGTAGAAGAAAAAGAAGATAAAATAGAGGTTGAAATCAAAGACAAAGGAATTGGAATCAAAGAAAAAGACATCGGCAAGATCTTTGATAAATTTTACAGAGCAGAAATAGATGATAAATTAAAACAAGGTATAGGTCTTGGTCTTCCAATTTCTTTAGATATTGTAACAAAACACGATGGATTCATAAAAGTGAACTCAGAATTTGGAAAAGGAAGTACTTTTACTGTTGTATTGCCTAAAATACATGTGATATTATGATTTTCCATAGAAATGTTGATGAGGTAAAAGGAAATAAAGTTGAAGCTGAAAATGCAAAGGGTGTGTCCATATTTACACTCATAGGCGAAGAGCAAGGAGCAAAGAATTTTTATATGCGGATAATGAAAATTGAGAAAGAAGGATATTCTCCATACCACAAACATGAGTGGGAACACGAAAACTATATCATGAGGGGACAAGGATTTTTACAAACTGAGAATGGGAAAAGAGCGGTAAAAGAAGGTGATGTGGTATACATTCCCCCAAATGAATTACACTGTTATATAAATAATGGAAATGAGAATTTAGAAGTAATGTGTATAATTCCTTCAATGCTTTAAAAAATCTTGGATCATATTAACAGTTTCTTTGTATCCTTCAGCAGGTATTTCTGCCCTGTTTCCAATTTCACCTTGGACTCTTAGTACTCCATCAATTCCACAAAACATGCCTTCTGATATCTGCCCGTAGAATTCTTTTGGCGGCAAAATAGAAACAGCAACAATATCTCCATCTCTAATAGACATATCATTTGTCAAAACTGTAATTGCTCTTTTTATATCAACGTTACATATTAAAAGAGACTCCGATGCCTTTGAAACTGAAAGGATTTCGCCAATAATAGTATCCACACCGTATTTATTATCTTGTTTTATTCTTTTATCGATAAAGTATAATGTATTCATGCAAAAGATAATTTTGGCAATTCCCATTTTTGTAGAGGTTTTGTTTTCTTTTTTTGATTTAGAAAGGAAATTTGAGCTCCAACCTTCGCCTAGTGATGATTGAAGGTTAGATATTTTTTGCTTGATAGGTGAAGTTATTTCACTTATACTATCTTTTTCAGCATACGAAAACTTTATGGCCATAATATCGGCCTTCATAGAATCAGTGATTTGAAGTGCATCTTTCTTTTTCCATACCCCCTCAAATCTTGTACCCTCCAATGTTTTCTTAAGAAGCTCTAAAGCTTTTTCAGCCACAAGTATGTTTATATTATTTTGAGTGTCCATAAAAATCCTCACGAATCTTTAATTCAATCTTTATTCCCGCTTCTTGAAATACTTTGGATATTAATCTAAATTTCATCGTAATCACAATGCAAAAGACAAATATGCACTAAGAGGCTAAGATTAATTTATATTGATTTCTCTTACTTAAATAATAAATCAGCATTTACTTAACTTCAGTCCTTTTTCCACTTCATTGTATATTTTCTTTATTATTTCTGTTTTATTATTTGAATTCAAAATACTTCTGCCAATCACAATAACTGATGAGCCACTAATAATTGCTTCTTCTGGGGTGCATATCCTCTTTTGGTCAGAAACTTTATCGTCTCTTAATCTTACTCCAGGAGTTACATATATCATTTCTTTATCAAGATGTGGCCTAATAATATTAATATCATTAGGAGAGCATACTATCCCGTCACAACCGTTTTCTGATGCTATTTTTGCATATTGCACTAAGGCATAATCAAGAGATTTATCAATTAGAATATCTTTTAGAGATTCTTCATCATGACTTGTAAGGATAGTTACACCTAAAATATTTGGCCGGATATTTCCATAATGCTTGACACCGCTATTGACTCCTCTGACTGCGGCCTGTATCATCTCTTTTCCACCCATTGAATGAATTGTAAACATTTTAACTTTATGTTTGACCAAAGACTTGGAAGCGCCTTCTACTGTGTTTGGTATATCGTGAAATTTAAGGTCTAAAAAGACATCCCTATCAAAACTTTGGGGAATTTTAATTGAAGAAGTTCCTTCAGATACAAATAATTCTTTTCCAATTTTGTATACACCGACATATTCATAGCTTTCTTCCGCTAATTCTTTGGCTAAATCTAAATTATCAACATCAAGCGCTAGGCATATTCTTTTTCGGATATCTTCTTCCCTTATATTCATTAATCTCGCCACGCCTTTGGATTCTTTTTCCAAATCTCTATCTCTTTCTTATTATGGCCCAGTTTATCTGATTCATACTCAAGTAATCCCTCAAGCGTTAAAAGACTTTGAAATTGAACATTTAGATTTTGAAATAATTCTAAAGATTCAGGAAATTGGTATGAGAATATGGAAAAAGCTTTCAACGATTTAGCAGAAGAATCCTTTAGTAAATTAATTGCCCTCACAAGAGAGCCGCCCGTTGAAACGACATCTTCGATAACAAGTATATTCTTATTAAAATCAACGTTGCCTTCAATACTCTGTTTTTTCCCATAGTCCTTGTGAGAAGATCTCACATATCCAAATGGAACGTCAAGTTTATCAGAAATCCATGCGCCCCAAGATATCCCACCTGTTGCAACACCGATTACGGATTCTATACCCATATCATTTATTTTTTCTAGAAAACCTGCTATTATCATTTTTCTCTCTTTTGGGTAAGATATCAGCCTTCTTGTATCGCAGTAGATTGGACTCTTTATCCCCGATGAAAAAGTGAAGGGATTTAGTGTATCTATATGGATGCTTTTTGTTGAGAAAAGTATGTCGTAGAGTTCTTTCACTCGATCACCTTTAGTTTTCCTCTAAAATCTTCTAAAGAGGTGTAGCCTTTCTTTTCCATTATTTGAGAAAGTTCCTTAGATACTCTCCCAAATATTGATGGCCCTTCCTGAGCAAAGGAAGTTCCTAATTGTAACAATGTAGCTCCAGACAGAATAAATTCAAATGCATCAATACCGCTATATATCCCGCCTACTCCTACGATTTTAATTTTTTTATTAAGAAGCTCATGGAACTTTCTGACGTTTGCAAGGGCAGTCGGTTTGATATATTTTCCCCCAAGACCACCAAAACCTCCTTTCGGCTTTATTACAACTTTTTCAGTCTCCCAGTCTATGAAAAGAGCATTTCCAATTGAATTGATACTGACTATAAAAGAGATTTTGGAACTATTGAGAATCGAAGCCATTTGTTCAAAATGAACAAAATCGAAGTATGGTGGGAGTTTGACACCCCAGGGTTTGTCGGAAACATCTCCTACTATACCCATTATCTCTTCCGACATTTCAAAATCATAACCTATCTGTGGCCTTCCAACAACGTTCGGGCATGATAAATTAATCTCTAAGATATCCACATTGGAAGAGTTAAATGAATCAACTATTTTTTCGTACTCTTGACTGTTTGCCCCGGCTATACTAGCTATTAAGGGTTTACCATATGATTTTAATTTAGGCGTTATTTCATTATAGTACTTGTATCCTAGATTTGGTAGCCCCATTGAATTAATTGAACCCCAGTCAACATCAATATATCTTGGTTCAGGATTTCCCTCACGTATTTCAACAGTGCAGGACTTCATTACAATTCCCCCTGCACCTGAATTTGCAATATCTGTCAATTCTTCGAGAGTAGTATCTAAAGGTCCTGATGCATTCATTATGCAACTACCAAAATGAATTCCTGAAAGATTTGCTGAAATGTCAATCATATTATCCCCATCCCTAGGATTTTTCTTGGATTTGTGATGGCCATAGTGGCTAAAGCCTGTTCTGGTATACCTTCTTTGTTCAGCAAGTTCATGTAAGTCTCAAGACAGTAGCTTGATGACGGATTTCTTATCTGACCTGCATCAGAGGATATGATACAGTGTTCATACCCCACTTCTTCAATATTTTCTTTTATTGTTTTGAGAGGATAATCTTCTGGATGGTCCCTATCTAGCCACATTACATAACAGTGCTCAATGTATGCCCCTTTTATGGCAAGTTCCTTCTGAATTTCTAGTGGCATTTTGATGTCCTTCTGCATTGGGTGAGTAATGATTGTAGGGATGTCCATTTTTAATGCTTCAGTTGCAAGGACATAACTCTCTTGCCATGACAAGTGCCCGGTAGCTAGAATACAGTTATTTTCTTTTATTGCCTTGAGGACTCTGTTGCATTTATCATATAATTTATAATTCCAGTCTATAACTTTTATTGCTTTAAGTTCAGATTTAAGCCTGGGTTTAAATTTTGGATCTTTTACCCATTCAGGGGGTATTTCATACTCGCTGTGATTGTTCAACAGATGGTTTTCAGCATGTATTGTAGGAAACCACACTATAATTGGCTCACCTTTTGACATTGTTGCAGAAGCATATATTGCACTTGGATTAAATCCTCCCATGAAGTAGTTCAAGGTTATTGAACCCACTAGAAACGGGCCATTAGATTCTTTTTCAACAGTATTTATTGCAGATATTGTTGGAAATCCATGAGATTTCAATGCTATTCCTGCTATCTTCCCTTTTTCATTTTTTAGAAGACTCTCTACAGTATCTCTTCTTGGTAGAACATCTGGCCCTATGTGGTAATGCATGTCGATTGAATCTTTGACTATTGAAGATATTTTTGACATCAGTTTCCCCTCCTTTCAAATCTATTTTCATCAAGAGGAAGAATATTTCCATTTTTAATAACACAGGGTATTGTTTCATCGCTGTTTAGGATATCAAGTTTTGACTTGCCATCTGTTATTATTATGTCTGCCTGCCTTCCTTCTTCAATTCCGTAATTTAGGCCTAAGAGTTTAGCGCCATTTGTTGTTGCCATTGAAAGAGCTGCGTCTATGTATGTCCTTGTGGTCATCCTTGTAGCTGAAACAAGCATGTGAAGTTCTCTTATCATGCTACAGTTCCCAAATGGATAAAAAATGTCTCTGACATTATCGGTTCCCAGTGCAACATTTATTCCTTTATCATAAAGTTCTGTGACCCTTGTGATGCTGTTTGAAGGTCTTATCCATAGGTCATTTACTTCAGCAAATCTTGTAATCATGTTAGCGCTTGGAGTAACTATAACGTTAATATTCAGATTCTTCATCTGGTCAATTATCTGTATTGCCTTTTCTGTTGGAAATCTTGAAAGTGCTATTGCATGGGTTACCGTTACTCTTCCATTGAAATTCTCATCTTTTGTCATTTTTATTACCTCTGGCAGTATTGACATTCTTGGGTCATTTGTTTCATCAACTTGAATATCAAGTTTTTTATTATGTTCTTTAGCAAGTTCAAAAAGAATTTCCAGATGACGTCTTTCTTTTCCTTTTTCTTCTACGAGTGGAAGTCCACCAACTACATCAGCTCCAAGTTCAATTGCTTTTTCCATTAATTCTCTTTTTGCTTCATCGACAACACCTTCCTGAGGGAAAGCTGAGATTTCAAGATAAACTCTATCTTTGAATTTATTTTTAATTTTAAGAAGAGATTTAATAGGTACAAGGCCTGCCGTTGGGTCGACATCTACCTGTGTTCTTATTGCCGTTATTCCTTTTGAGAGCATTCTTTCTATTGTGTCCGTTGCTCTTTTTTCGATATCTGATTCAGAATAAGAACTTTTCAATTTTTTTAATAGAAGCCTGTTTTCTTCAAGTGTTTTACCTAGGTGGTCTTCTGCCATCTTATCTAAGAGATTTGATTTATCAAGATGGCAGTGAGAATTCACAAAGCTACTTATTACATAATTTTTATTCGCATCTACGTTTGTTTCGCCATTTTTCAATTTGCCTATTTTTTCTATTTTGCCATTACTAATACCAATGTCTGAGATTGTGGTATCATTTATCCTTGCATTTTTGATAACAAGACTAAATTCTGTCACTTGTATACCTCCTTTGAACAAGGAGGGGATAAGAAAAACTGTTTTGAAATTTTTTTAGAATTTTCAGTCGTTTCAATAACAACCTTTCCAAACCAATCCAAGAATAATATATAAGGCTTTGGGTTTTGATTTTCAAAATTATTGGGCAAGATTTATTCAATTATCTTAAATGCATTTTTTATATCTTCAGCGATCATTTTTCTTTTTGATTTTTCTATCAAAAAGTTTTTCCCAGTTATGATGTAAGATGGAAAAACTCTTTTGTCCCCATAGTAAAAGCTTTGACTTCTCAACTTATAAGTTGAGCCTTTTGGTATTGTAAGTTTATTCATATTTCTTTTTGAGATGTAATTAAATGATTTAATTGCAACATCACCTAGTAAGAGATAGACCTTAGCATTTGAAAAAAGTTTTAGTTCTTCTTCTAGAATAAATGAGCATTCTTTTATTGTATCTATTGAAATGGAAGTTCCAGTCTTTGCACATTTTACTGCTGTTGTAATGTACACGCCTAAGTTTAAGATATCATTTATGGAATTAATAGGATAGCCTGCATCGTTAAAAGCTTGTTTTGTTGTTTCCATGTAGAAAGGATTTCTGGGGGCGTAGAAATAATTTTTGGGGTCTATTGGCGGAACTTCAGAGATCATTACTATTTTAATTTTGTTTAGATCAATATCTAAATTGGGAATTTGGTATGCACCCTTTTCGATATCTTTGCATGGAAAAGTTTTGCAGGATAGATTAGTAGATGACTTCATGATCTTTAATTAAGAAAAAAACAATATAAGGTTACAGGATTGAGGGTCCTGTTACGTAGGTATTCGTGGGTTCGAATCCCATCC